>NZ_JAOWGR010000041.1:0-452647 GCF_030333015.1 Citrobacter sp. Cpo012
GGGTGGATCAGGGTAACAACCATTTTGATGTTGTCGCCCGGCATTACCATCTCTACGCCTTCTGGCAGTTCGATGGTACCAGTCACGTCAGTAGTACGGAAGTAGAACTGCGGACGGTAGCCTTTGAAGAACGGAGTATGACGGCCGCCTTCGTCTTTGGACAGAATGTACACTTCAGATTCGAACTTGGTGTGCGGCTTGATAGAGCCCGGCTTAGCCAGTACCTGACCACGTTCGATTTCTTCACGTTTGATACCACGCAGCAGAACACCAACGTTCTCACCAGCACGGCCTTCGTCCAGCAGTTTGCGGAACATTTCAACGCCAGTACAGGTAGACTTAGCAGTCTCTTTGATACCAACGATTTCAACTTCTTCACCAACTTTGATGATACCGCGCTCTACACGACCGGTAACAACGGTACCACGACCGGAGATGGAGAATACGTCTTCGATAGGCAGCAGGAACGGCTTGTCAATCGCACGCTCTGGTTCTGGGATGTAAGAATCCAGGAAGCCAGCCAGTTCGATGATTTTCGCTTCCCACTCTGCTTCGCCTTCCAGCGCTTTCAGAGCAGAACCACGAACGATCGGAGTGTCGTCGCCCGGGAAATCGTACTGAGACAGAAGTTCACGAACTTCCATTTCTACCAGTTCCAGCAGCTCTTCGTCATCAACCATGTCGCATTTGTTCAGGAACACGATGATGTACGGAACGCCTACCTGACGACCCAGCAGGATGTGCTCACGAGTCTGCGGCATCGGGCCGTCAGTCGCAGCAACAACCAGGATCGCGCCGTCCATCTGCGCAGCACCGGTGATCATGTTTTTAACATAGTCGGCGTGGCCCGGGCAGTCTACGTGTGCGTAGTGGCGAGTCGGGGTGTCGTATTCAACGTGAGAAGTGTTGATGGTGATACCACGAGCTTTTTCTTCCGGCGCGTTATCGATCTGGTCGAATGCACGAGCAGCACCGCCGTAGGTTTTAGCCAGTACGGTAGTGATTGCAGCGGTCAGGGTAGTTTTACCGTGGTCAACGTGGCCGATGGTGCCGACGTTAACGTGCGGTTTTGTACGTTCAAATTTTTCTTTAGACACGGCTATATTCCTTACTATAGTGCTCTCCCCTATGGAGAGAGCACGGGACTTAGGTTTTAATCCTGTGGATTATTTACCACGGGCTTCAATAACGGCCTGAGCAACGTTGTTCGGCGCATCGTCGTACTTCAGGAACTCCATGGAGTAAGAAGCACGGCCTTTGGTCAGAGAACGCAGCTGGGTTGCATATCCGAACATTTCAGACAGCGGAACTTCAGCATGGATAACAACGCCAGTGACGTTGGATTCCTGACCACGAAGCATACCACGACGGCGGCTCAAGTCACCGATTACGTCACCGGTGTTCTCTTCCGGAGTCTCTACTTCAACCTTCATGATAGGCTCAAGCAGAACTGGTTTCGCTTTCTTAAAGCCATCTTTGAAGGCGATAGAAGCGGCCAGTTTAAACGCCAGCTCAGAGGAGTCAACGTCATGGTAAGAACCGAAGTGCAGACGCACGCCCAGATCAACAACCGGGTAACCAGCCAGCGGGCCAGATTTCAGCTGTTCCTGGATGCCTTTATCAACGGCCGGGATGTATTCGCCAGGAATTACACCACCTTTGATGTCGTTGATGAACTCGTAGCCTTTCGGGTTTGAACCCGGCTCCAGCGGGTACATGTCGATAACAACATGACCGTACTGACCGCGACCACCAGACTGCTTAGCGTGTTTACCTTCGATATCGGTAACTTTCGCGCGAATCGCTTCACGGTAAGCAACCTGAGGTTTACCGACGTTCGCTTCAACGTTGAATTCACGCTTCATACGGTCAACGATGATGTCGAGGTGCAGCTCACCCATACCAGCGATAATGGTCTGGTTAGATTCTTCGTCAGTCCATACGCGGAATGACGGGTCTTCTTTAGCCAGACGGCCCAGAGCCAGACCCATTTTTTCCTGGTCAGCTTTGGTTTTCGGTTCTACCGCGATGGAAATTACCGGCTCAGGGAATTCCATACGTTCCAGAATGATCGGGTGATCCGGGTCACACAGAGTGTCACCAGTGGTCACGTCTTTCAGACCGATTGCAGCAGCGATATCGCCCGCGCGAACTTCTTTGATCTCTTCACGTTTGTTAGCGTGCATCTGTACGATACGGCCGAAACGTTCACGTGCAGTTTTCACGGAGTTCAGGATGGTGTCACCGGAGTTAACCACACCAGAGTACACGCGGAAGAAGGTCAGGTTACCCACGAACGGGTCAGTAGCGATTTTGAATGCCAGAGCAGCAAACGGCTCGTCATCGCTAGCATGACGCTCAGCAGGAGTATCTTTACCGTCGTCCAGAATACCGTTGATCGCAGGTACGTCTACTGGGGATGGCAGGTAATCAATTACCGCATCCAGCATCGCCTGAACACCTTTGTTCTTGAACGCAGAACCACAGGTTACCAGGATGATTTCGTTGTTCAGAACGCGCTGACGCAGAGCTTTTTTGATCTCTTCTTCAGTCAGTTCTTCACCACCCAGGTATTTCTCCATCAGCTCTTCTGAAGCTTCTGCAGCGGACTCGATCAGGTTCTGGTGCCATTCTTCAGCCAGTTCCTGCATGTCAGCCGGGATATCTTCATAAGTGAAGGTTACGCCTGCATCTTCTTCGTTCCAGTTGATGGCTTTCATTTTCACCAGGTCAACAACACCGGTGAACGCTTCTTCAGCGCCAATTGCCAGCTGCAGCGGAACAGGGTTCGCGCCCAGACAGGTTTTGATCTGACCAACAACTTTCAGGAAGTTCGCACCCATACGGTCCATTTTGTTAACGAACGCAATGCGCGGAACTTTATATTTGTTTGCCTGACGCCATACGGTTTCAGACTGAGGCTGAACACCACCAACTGCGCAGTAAACCATTACTGCACCATCAAGCACACGCATGGAACGTTCTACTTCGATAGTGAAGTCAACGTGCCCCGGGGTGTCGATGATGTTTACGCGATGCGGTTCATACTGCTTAGCCATACCAGACCAGAATGCAGTAGTCGCTGCGGAGGTGATAGTAATACCACGTTCCTGCTCCTGCTCCATCCAGTCCATGGTGGCTGCGCCGTCATGAACTTCACCGATTTTATGGTTTACACCGGTGTAGAACAGAATACGTTCGGTAGTAGTGGTTTTACCGGCGTCGATGTGCGCACTGATACCGATGTTACGGTAGCGCGCGATGGGTGTTGTACGAGCCATTTGATTCCTCGTTTATCTTTTAGGCGTTCAATTTAAGTAGCCCAAAGCGGGCTGCTTACTAGAAGCGCCCGCCTGGTGACTAAAACTCCGAAGGGATTACCAACGGTAGTGTGCGAACGCCTTGTTGGCTTCTGCCATACGGTGAACGTCTTCACGTTTCTTAACTGCAGTACCTTTGTTTTCTGCAGCATCAGAAAGTTCGTTCGCCAGGCGCAGAGCCATGGATTTATCACCGCGTTTACGAGCAGCTTCAACGATCCAACGCATTGCCAGGGCATTACGACGGACCGGACGGACTTCAACTGGTACCTGATAAGTAGAACCACCAACGCGGCGAGACTTAACTTCGACAGTCGGGCGCACGTTTTCGAGAGCTACTTCGAAAGCTTCCAGTTCGTTTTTACCAGAACGCTGAGCCAGGGTCTCCAGCGCGCTGTATACGATAGTTTCGGCAGTAGATTTTTTACCATCTACCATCAGGATATTTACAAATTTAGCCAGCAGTTCTGATCCGAACTTCGGATCCGGCAGAATTTTACGCTGACCAATGACGCGACGACGTGGCATGGAAATACTCCGTTGTTAATTCAGGATTGTCCAAAACTCTAAGAGTTTAGTTTGACATTAATATAAAACGTTTGGCCTTACTTAACGGAGAACCATTAAGCCTTAGGACGTTTCACGCCATACTTGGAGCGTGATTGCTTACGGTCTTTAACGCCGGAGCAGTCAAGCGCACCACGAACGGTGTGGTAACGAACACCCGGGAGGTCTTTTACACGACCGCCACGGATCAGGATCACGGAGTGCTCCTGCAGGTTGTGACCTTCACCACCGATGTAGGAAGTCACTTCAAAACCGTTAGTCAGACGAACACGGCAAACTTTACGCAGTGCGGAGTTCGGTTTTTTAGGAGTGGTAGTATATACACGAGTACATACGCCACGTTTCTGCGGGCATGCTTCCAGCGCAGGCACGTTGCTTTTTGCAACTTTGCGTGCACGTGGTTTGCGTACCAGCTGGTTAACTGTTGCCATTAAATAGCTCCTGGTTTTAGCTTTTGCTTCGTAAACACGTAATAAAACGACCTCATACAATATGAGGACGCAGAATTTTAGGTCGGTGTCGAAAAGGTGTCAAGAAATATACAACGATCCCACAATTACCAGGACATCTGGCTGGGATGCTTCACCGTAAGTCTGACGAAGTCAGTATAGCTAACCCTGACGACACTGTCTGAAATTTGACCACTCAAACCGCGAGCCTTAATGTCTTCTTCCAGTACATAGACCTTAATGGAGGCATTTTGCAGACTTTCAAGGAAACGGCTGCCTTCGATTGCCGCCGTCACACCATCCTGGAGCAATAAAAGCTCATCGTCTTTATCTACCAGGCGAAGAAGAGAGGAGAAATCGGTAAGCCACGCGGAGCGATGTAGTGTGTGCAGCATGAGAGTCTCAAAACCTTAAAATGACGTCAAAGTTGCCTAACTCACGGCGTAAATCTTCCGGTTCAAGCGCTGTCGCATCGACCACAAAATTAACCCCCTGCTGAAGGCCCCGCTCGCGTAATGAAGCGGCGCACAGCCAACATTGATCGATATCGTACAACCCTAACAGCTTGAAGGTTGCGATATAGTCTCGCGCCAGCACGGCATCCGGTTGTTGTCCCTGGAGGATTTGAAAGACGCCATCGCCGATAAAAAACACGCCGAGGTCTTCCGTTAATGCAGATGTCGCCAGCAATGCATCTAATCCTTCACGGCCAGATGCGCTGCCATGCGGCACGGTAGAAAAGACAAAAGCAACACGTTTCATCAGAACTGCACCACGCGATCGCAGGTCAGGGATGCCTCAGCCAGCGATCCAAGCCCGCTGAGGTTAAAACCTGATTGTAAATTAGCCCCTGCCAGTCCCAGCCGCTTTGCCTCAGCTTCATCAACAACGCCGCGACGCAACGCCGCCGCCACGCAGATATTCAGAGTTACACCATGCTGTTGGTTCAGCTGTTGCCAGGCCCGCACCAGATCATATTCATCACTGGCGGGTGAAGTCAGTAAGTTGGCGTTATATACACCTTCTCGATAGAAAAAGACGCTGCATAACTCATGCCCTTCTTCGAGAAGCGCATGAGCAAATTGCAACGCGCTGCTCGCCTGCTGCGTGCCATAAGCAGGCCCTGTCACCATGATGGCAAAACGCATTACTTGTCTTGCCCCTGGAAATCGCCGCTTTTGAACTGACGAATATAGAGGTAGACCGTATGTTTGGAGATGTTCAGCCGATCGGCGACCTGATTGATGGCATCTTTAATATCGAAGATGCCTTTCTCATATAAATTCAGGACGATCTGGCGGTTCTTCGCGTTGTTGGAAACATTGCGATCGGCATTCACTTCTTCGATCGTGAATTCCAGCGTCTGGGTAACCAGATCTTCCACCGAAGAAGCGAAGTTGACGGCAGAGCCCACTTCCGGGGTTTCCGGTGGGATAAAGGTATTCATTATCTGCGAGAAAGGAACATCAAGGTTCATGTTGATGCACAGCAGACCAATCACGCGATGCTCACGGTTGCGAATGGCAATCGTCACCGACTTCATCAAGACACCGCTTTTCGCACGTGTGAAGTAACACTTCGACACGCTGCTATCCGCACCCGTCATATCATGCAGCATACGCAACGCAAGGTCAGTAATCGGTGAGCCAATTTTACGGCCCGTGTGTTCACCGTTAGCAATGCGGATGGCCGAGCATTTCAAATCCTGCAAAGAGTGCAATACGATTTCACAATGGGAACCAATGAGCATCGCCAACCCGTCCACTACCGCTTCGTAGGATTTGAGGATATCGAAGTCGGTTTGATCGAAAGGACGTTGATCCAGCAAATCTAGCTCACTGGTTTCGTTGGTTAAAAGCGACCTGGACATGAAAAAAAGCACTCCTTTTCAGGAGCCTGTCGTTATGTTGTCAGGGCAGGCTCATCACTATTATAGGGGCATCTAAAGTAATACAGCGCACAAGGCGCTTTCCAGTATTAATTATATCCTGTCGATAATAAAAAACCGCCGCCCTGTGGGCGGCGGTTTCTGTTAGCTTATTTTTTGCTGCTGTCGGCAGCTTTATCTGCCGGTGCAGCATCTGGCTGCGCGTCAGCTTTCGGTGCCGGTTTGATGTCTAACAGTTCAACATCAAAGACCAGCGTAGAGTTGGCCGGAATACCCGGGACGCCCGTTTTACCGTAAGCCAGATCCGGTGGGATAACCAGCTGGATTTTGCCGCCTTTCTTGATGTTTTTCAGGCCTTCAGTCCAGCCAGGGATGACACCGTCAAGACGGAAAGACAGCGGCTCACCACGGGTGTAGGAGTTATCAAACTCTTTACCATCGATCAGCGTACCTTTGTAGTTAACTACCACGGTATCGCTGTCTTTCGGTGCAGCGCCAGTACCTTCTTTCTCTACTTTGTAGACCAGGCCAGTAGAAGAGGTTTTAACGCCTTTCTCTTTAGCAAATTTCTCGCGGTAAACTTTACCTTTGGCTTCGTTGTCAGCCGCGTCTTTTTCCATTTTCGCCTGAGCGGAGCTCTTCACGCGCGCTTCAAACGCCTGCAGAGTTTGTTCGATTTCCTGGTCAGACAGTTTGCTCTTGTCTGCAAACGCATCCTGAACACCAGCGATCAGCTGATCTTTATCCAGTTTGATGCCCAGTTTTTCCTGCTCTTTCAGAGAGTTTTCCATATAACGACCCAGGGACGCGCCCAGCGCGTAAGCGGCTTTTTGGTCGTCATTCTTGAATGCTGCTTTGCTGTCAGCAGTAGCGGCTGGTTTCGCAGCATCAGCAGCGAAGGTGATCGGGGCATGCAGAGCAACAGCCATTGTGGTCGCCAGCAGCGTTACTTTAAACAGTGATTTCATCCATATCTCCAGGGCCGGGGCATCTCACCCCAGGGTTAGCTAACATAAAAATGTACTATAAAGCGTTGCAGAACAAATCAACATACAGGCACGCCCTATTATCACCACTTTTCAGACTCTTTTTGTTTAAATTAGTTTCGTTACCGAAGATTGAGTGCTGTGCAAACAAGCAAAGTTAAGTAGAATTCGCCGCAGTCCGCGATCTGCCGGAGAAAAAAGAAAGAGGTGAATCATGCAGGATACAACAATGGAAACTCGCCTGGCTGAACTGGAAAGTCGCCTGGCATTTCAGGAGCTCACCATTGAAGAGCTCAACGTGACGGTGACCGCGCATGAACTGGAAATGGCCAAACTGCGCGACCATCTGCGTCTGCTGACGGAAAAGCTCAAAGCAACGCAGCCGTCCCACATTGCGTCGCAGTCTGAAGAGACCCCGCCGCCACATTATTGAGACGTAAAAAAAGCGGGGATATCCCCGCTTTTTTGTGCCGGATGACGACGTAAACGTCTTATCCGGCCTACGGTAGGCCTGATAAGCGTAGCGCCATCAGGCAATCATACCGATCAGTGGCAACCGCAGCCGCCGCCGTTACCTTTACCGCCACCGCCGCAGCAGCCTTCGCCACCGTGCTCGTGACCATGGTCGTGACCGTGGCCGTGACCACCGCAGCAACCGTCATGACCGTGGTCATGATCGTGGTCGTGACCGTGCGCACCGTGAACGTGGCCGTGAGCCAGTTCTTCTTCGGTCGCTTCGCGGATAGCAACAACTTCTACGTTGAATTTCAGATTCTGGCCAGCCAGCATGTGGTTACCGTCAACCACAACGTGGTCGTCTTCCACTTCGGTAATTTCTACCGGTACTGGACCCTGGTCAGTTTCAGCCAGGAAACGCATGCCAACCTGCAGTTCGTCAACGCCCATGAAGACGTCTTTAGGAACGCGCTGCACCAGGTTTTCGTCGTACTGACCGTATGCGTCGTTTGCGCCAACAGCAACATCGAATTTGTCGCCAACTTCATGACCGTCCAGCGCTGTTTCCAGGCCAGAAATCAGGGAACCGTGACCATGCAGGTAGTCCAGCGGTGCACTCACCGGAGACTCATCAACCAACACACCGTCTTCTGTACGTACCTGATAGGCCAGGCTGACCACCAGGTCCTTTGCTACTTTCATGATATCTCCTGAGCATGGAAAGAATAGTGGCGCAGATTGTAGCGGAATTCTGCACCCGTGTACCCTCTAGCTTAAAAAAAGCTGCGCCATATCGCTAGTCCGGATGAAAAATCCCGATCACTTGCTCTTCTTTGCGAACGTGCTCGCGCGCCTCTTTATCTGCTTCCCGCATCTGATGACCGCACTTAACACACTCAACAATATCGATATTATTTTCGCGCCACATCGCCAGCGTATCCTGCGACTGGCAGGACGGACATTTTGCACCTGCGATAAAACGTTTACGAATTGCCATGGTTATCCTCTACTCAAATTCATCCCAGCCATCCAGCTGACGTCGCTCTTGCTGCATCTCTCGTTGGAAAATTTCCTCCAGCTCGCGCCGGGCTTCCCTGGCTCGAGAAATTTGTACCGTATCTGTATGCATGGGGATCAGTTCCCGCAGCATGCGCATATCCAGCCGCCGAAAATGCAGCTGAGCGCGCTGAGCCTGGTGCGGATGCATTCCCAGTGTAACCAGAGTCTTACGCCCCAACTCCAGCGCACTGGAGAACGTTTCGCGGGAAAACTGCGTCACACCAGCCTGTAATAACTCATGCGCTTCTACACGTCCGCGCGCTCGCGCAAGAATATGCAAATGCGGAAAATACTGTTGGCACAGTTCCACCAGTTTCATGGTGTCTTCAGGCTCATTACAGGTAATAACAATAGATTGCGCCGCCTCTGCCCCTGCGGAGCGCAACAGTTCCACCTGCGTGGCATCACCGTAATAAACCTTATAGCCATATTTACGCATCAGATTCACCGCGCTGATATCCCGCTCCAAAACGGTAATGCGCATTTTATTGGCCATCAACAGGCGACCAATAACCTGACCAAAACGCCCAAACCCCACCACAATCACCTGCGGTTTATCATCTTCCACCCAGGGTTTTTCATCTTCCTCATCCGTGCCGTTAAACTGGCGGGAGAGCCATTTATCAATCAACTTCATCACCAGCGGCGTGGTCATCATCGACAGCGTGACGGTCACCAGCAACAACGCCATTTGGTCGCCCTGAAACAGCCGTTGCGAGGATGCCGTTGAAAACAGCACGAAAGCGAATTCACCACCCTGACTTAAAACCCCGGCAAATTGCATCCGTTCAGAGCTTCTCATGCCGTTAAGACGCGCCAGCGCATACAACACCAGCATTTTTACGACCACCAGCACTATCACGCTCGCTGCCACCCACAGAATATGGGTGTAGAGCACGCCGAGGTTGAGCGACATGCCAACGGAGATAAAAAACAGCCCGAGCAACAGGCCTTTAAACGGATCGATTGCCGTTTCCAGCTCATGTCGATACTCGCTTTCCGCCAGCAGCACGCCCGCAATAAACGTTCCCAGCGCCATTGACAGCCCCAGCGCATCCATAAATAGAGCAGACCCCAGCACCAACAGCAGCGTGGCAGCGGTGAACACTTCCCGCACGCCAGAATCCGCAATAAAGCGGAAAACCGGACGCAGCAAATAGCGACCGCCAATCAGCATGCCGGCAAAGGCCAGCACCTTCATTCCCACTTTGATCCAGTCAAAATGTTCGTCAGCAGAACCCGCCAGCAGCGGAACCAGCGCCAGCGCGGGGATCACCGCCAGATCCTGAAACAGCAGTACCGAAAAACCCAGTTGTCCGGATTCACTGCGGTTCATGCCTTTTTCGCGCATTAACTGTAGCGCCATAGCGGTCGATGACATCGCCAGACCAATGCCGCCAACCACTGCCGCCTGCCAGGAGAACGCAGTGAGCATCAATAATCCGGCCAGCACCACCGCGCTCAGCATCACCTGCGCGGCACCGACGCCAAAAATTGAACGCCGCAGTTGCCACAGTTTGGCGGGATTAAGTTCCAGCCCAATGATGAACATAAGAAAGACTACGCCCAGCTCGGAAAAGTGCAGAATTTCATCCACATCGCTGATGAATCCTAATCCCCACGGGCCGATAGCAATACCCGCCAGCAAGTAACCCAGCACCGGACCGATACCCAGCTTTGAGGCCAGGGGAACTGCAGCCACCGCCGCGAAGAGGAACAACACTCCCGCTGTCAATAAATCAGAACCTTCCATCAGCGGCCTCCCACAGGGATCGGATTCGCCAGCCAGTCACCATACGCTTTCGCATGGCTGTCCAGCTCCTGCTTCGTTTGCCGTCTGGCCCAGTAAACGATAATTGGGCTCATCCAGTGCATGCGGCACATACCGGCCGTTAGCTCGAAAGGACGCAGCACATCGCTCATTGGATAACGGTTTAGCGCGTCATAGCGGTAGGCACTTTCCGGTTCTCCGGTAGTGATAACGCTACGCCAGTACTTTCCCGCCAGTTGGTTCCCTCCAGGGCCGCTGGCAAATCCGCGGCTCAGTACGCGATCAAGCCATTCCTTTAACAGCGCCGGACAGCTATAGGTATAGAGTGGGTGCTGAAAAACAATCACATCATGCTCACGCAGCAGCGCCTGTTCATGCGGAATATCGATAAAAAAATCAGGATAGTGCGCGTAAAGGTCGTGCACGGTAACATTGCTGAGCTGCATGGCCGGTTTAAGCAGAACACGGTTCGCGACCGAGTCCTGAGATTCCGGATGGGCATACAGCAGCAAGACTTTCGCTGGCTGGAACATCATCCCCCTCCCGGTTTTGTCTTTTGTCTATTTTCGACGTTTTGGGCTACCATTGCGCCTCGGTGCGGCAAACGGCCCGCACATTACATTATCATAATGATAAATTAACATAGTCTGAACATACGGCGCCTTATGATTGTTTTCTCATCGTTACAAATTCGTCGCGGCGTGCGCGTCTTGCTGGACAATGCCACGGCCACCATTAATCCTGGGCAGAAGGTTGGCCTGGTGGGTAAAAATGGCTGCGGTAAATCTACCCTGCTGGCATTGCTGAAAAATGAACTCAGCGCCGACGCTGGAGGATTTACCTATCCGGGAAACTGGCAGCTCGCGTGGGTGAATCAGGAAACGCCTGCGTTGCCACAGCCCGCGCTGGAGTATGTCATTGACGGCGACCGCGAGTATCGTCAACTGGAAGCGCAGTTGAACGACGCCAACGAACGTAACGATGGACATGCCATTGCCACCGTCCATGGCAAGCTGGATGCCATCGACGCCTGGACCGTGCGCTCACGCGCCGCCAGCCTGCTGCATGGCCTCGGCTTCTCCAACGAACAGCTTGAGCGCCCGGTCAGCGACTTCTCCGGTGGCTGGCGTATGCGTCTCAACCTGGCCCAGGCGCTGATTTGCCGTTCAGACCTACTGCTGCTCGATGAACCCACCAACCACCTCGATCTCGACGCGGTGATCTGGCTGGAAAGATGGCTGAAAAGCTATCAGGGTACGTTGATTTTGATCTCCCACGATCGCGACTTCCTCGATCCGGTGGTGGATAAAATTATTCATATCGAACAGCAAACCATGTTCGAGTACACCGGCAACTACAGTGCGTTTGAAATCCAGCGTGCGACCCGCCTCGCACAGCAACAGGCAATGTACGAAAGCCAGCAGGAGCGCGTGGCGCATCTGCAAAGCTATATCGATCGTTTCCGCGCTAAAGCAACGAAAGCGAAGCAGGCACAGAGCCGTATCAAAATGCTGGAACGTATGGAGCTGATTGCCCCAGCGCACGTGGACAACCCGTTCCACTTCAGCTTCCGTGAGCCGGAAAGCCTGCCAAACCCGCTGCTGAAGATGGAAAAGGTTAGCGCTGGCTACGGCGATCGCGTCATTCTCGATTCGATCAAACTGAATCTGGTGCCGGGTTCCCGCATCGGCCTGCTCGGTCGCAACGGCGCGGGTAAATCGACACTGATTAAGCTGCTGGCCGGCGAACTGGCCCCAATCAGCGGTGAGATTGGCCTGGCGAAAGGCATCAAACTGGGCTACTTCGCGCAGCACCAGCTGGAGTTTTTACGCGCCGATGAATCACCCATTCAGCATCTGGCACGCATGGCGCCGCAGGAACTGGAGCAGAAACTGCGTGACTACCTGGGTGGATTCGGCTTCCAGGGCGATAAAGTCAGCGAAGAGACACGCCGCTTCTCCGGTGGCGAAAAAGCGCGTCTGGTGCTGGCGTTGATCGTCTGGCAGCGCCCTAACCTGCTGCTGCTCGATGAACCAACCAACCACCTGGACTTGGATATGCGTCAGGCGCTGACCGAGGCGCTGATCGATTTTGAAGGCGCGCTGGTTGTCGTCTCGCACGACCGTCACCTGATCCGCTCCACCACCGACGACCTCTATCTGGTACACGACAAGAAAGTCGAGCCGTTTGATGGCGATCTGGAGGATTATCAGCAGTGGCTGAGCGATGTCCAGAAACAGGAAAACCAGGGCGACGAACCGGCGAAAGAGAGCGTTAACAGCGCCCAGGCGCGTAAAGACCAGAAGCGCCGCGAAGCGGAACTGCGCTCCCTGACGCAACCGCTGCGTAAAGAGATTACCCGTCTGGAAAAAGAGATGGAGAAACTGCACGCACAGCTGGCGCAGGCGGAAGAAAAACTCGGCGACAGCGAACTGTACGACCAAAGTCGCAAAGCCGAACTTACCGCCTGTTTGCAGCAGCAGGCCAGTGCGAAATCCGGGCTGGAAGAGTGTGAAATGGCCTGGCTGGAGGCTCAGGAACAGCTTGAGCAGATGCTGGCCGAGTAGTCATCATTGCCGGATCCGACGCCAACACGTCTCATCCGGCATTTTTGTTGAATTATCCCTGTGTCGCCAGACGCTGGCGGATTTCTTCGAAATGCTCGCGGTTAAACAGCTTGCCGTTGAGAAAACGAGTTTTCAGCTCCCCTTCCTGCTCTTGCTCCCAGGTCTGTTCGTCATGCAGACGCAGTTCCCCTTGCTCATCACGTGTGACGCGAAGCAGACCACGGGCTGAACGTTTCAGACCATTATCAGTTTTCGGTTCTTTAAAAATCGTCCGGCCTTTGCCGTCGACTTCTCCCCACGTCGCTTTCATCGCAAAACCAAAGGTGTCACGTGTGTTGTATTGATAAGTAAAAGAACCAACGCCAAACACGACGTTTGAACTGGCAAATCCTTTCGCTTCCAGACGACGCAGGATCTCATTCGCTCGCTCAAGGGTGATGGAGTCGCCATAAATCAGTCCGACATGCGGGTCGAGCACCTTGTAACCTTTGGCGTTAATCGTGCCGCCAAAAATCTCCCACAGCACTTCCACGGACCCTTTCTCCTGAGCGGTACGATCGCTGCGGGTATCCTCATCTGCACCAGTACCACACAGGATCTCAACCGGGTTGCCGCTATCCGGACGGAATACCACCCGACCTTCACGCGCCAGAATGATGTTCTTCAGTTCGCGGGTATATTCCGTCAGCACCTGCCAGTAGTCCCAGGTATCAGAGACTATCGATACAAATCCTTGCGGGTAGAGATCGGCAATCAGGCGGCGGAAGGTTTCAATCTCATGCTCGCGCTCACCCATACACATCACGCTGTGTTCGGTAGCCGGAATGCTGGCGCCGATAAAATAGGGCTCGCCGTCGGTGTAGTAATCGCGAGCGTACAGCAGAGATGGAATACTGTCGGTCCCTTTAAAGCTTAACAAATGCCCACTGCCCGCCTGCATGGTGTCCTGTAATCCGGACATACCGCGAAATGAAAAGTCATGGCACTGGAAGTCAAGGTGCGTCAGGTCGCTACAGGTTTGCTCTGCCCAGCGAGCGCAGATTTTGCGGTAGTGGTGAGCTATCGTGGCATTTGTTGACGCCTTCCACAGCTCCGCCGACAGCACGGTCTCCAGGTAATTCACCAGCCAGAAAAACTCGGGTTGGGTGTTGATGATAGTTAAAACCGGTACCGCCATCGGGACTTTGCTGCCTTCATCCAGCGCCTTGATGTGCAGCGGCAGATAGCCCAACTGATGCAGTGCACGAATATGGTCCACCGCCACCGCATCTTTGCCCAGATAGCTGTCCATGACCTGTTTGTATTCGCTGACCACCTCGTCTTCCGGGCGGGCAAAGAACGCCTCATTAAACAGGTCGACTAAAAACCACTGCATAAAACCCTGCAGGCCGAAGAATACCAGTTTGCTATCCGCCAACGGCGAGGAGAAAAAGCGATCGCTGCGCGGGGTAAAGTTGGAATACACGCGATGGGTACCCTGCGGATACTGTACGCGATGAGAAACTTTGTAGCCGTCGATAGCCAGAATCGGGTTCATTTTCATAATCAGTCTCTCCCTCAGGCGCGGTAAATCGCGTCAATATCGATAAGCTCAAGCTGCGGATGTACCAACGCTGGGGCAGCTAAAGAGGTGGTGGTGTAGATAGCGTCAATACCGTTTGCAAACAGGTGATCAACGCCCTTAGAAAAGATACCGTGGGTGACATACAGGCTGACACTGCGGGCGCCAGCATCACGTAACACCTGTGCAGAGCCTATAAACGTACCGCCTGCGTCACACAGATCGTCAACAATCAGCAGATCCCTACCCCTGACGTCTCCGGCCAATAACGCAAATCCCGTCAGGCTGCCGCTTGCCACATCACGTTTTTTACTCAGGATGGCGTACTGCTCCACACCGGCTACTCTGGCTACAGCATCAATCTTCTTCAGCGATCCCGCATCGGGAGCAACCAGCATCAGCGCGTGTTGCTGAAACAGCCGCGATAATGACGCGCTTTGCATCAGGCAGACCTCCTGGGGGATCGCCACGAAGTTGTCGATTGCAGCAGCCGCCGCATCGCTGTGCGGGTCGAGCACGTTGACCTTGTCAAATTTCAACGTATTGAGCTGACTGGCGAAGACTTTCAGCGCAAAGCTGTCACCCGATACCATATGTCTGTCCTGACGCGCCCACGGCAGCCAGGGGAGGTCGAGATGGCTGACCAGTACATCCGTCTGATGACGTACCGCCTCAACCAGTTGCGCCAGCAGCATAAAATCGTTCATATCGCACATAGCCGTGGCACGGATGCGCATCAGGCGAGCAAAGGTTGGCAACGCATCGGTGACTTTTAACCAGACAGCACCATCAGGAAAAACACCGCTGGCAACGGCATAGGTCTGGTCGTCCAAAGTTAGTGTCAATTTTATGTTCATCGCGCTCACTCCTAATTGTGTCCCTTCGACACAATTAATAATGTCTCTGTGACACATATTAAGCAAGCATAAAATGAATTATTTTTAAGCCGTGAGCTAATCCACTGATAAGCAATGAGAAAAAACGAACCTTGCCCCCCGGTGTCGGGCTGGTACACTTGTCAGCGTTACAAATCATCGTGAGTACCTTATGACCACCGAAGCCGACTACCTGAATCAGTACGATGCCAGCCGCTTCCCTTCACCTCTGGTGACGGTAGATAGCGTGTTATTTACCCTGCATCAGCAGGCGCTGTGCGTATTACTGGTCGAGCGGGCAAACCAGCCGCAAAAAGGGCGTTGGGGATTACCCGGCGGCTTTATTGATATCGAAAACGATGATTCAACCCGCGCCACCGCGCTGCGCAAACTCACCGAAAAAACAGGCGTTTCGCCTTCGTGGCTGGAACAACTGGATACCTTTTCCGGCCCTGATCGTGACCCGCGCGGCTGGAGCCTGACGGTCACCTGGTTTGCACTAATCGCCTGGGTAGACTGCGCGCCCCATATCGCCAGCGTCAGTAATGCCCGTTGGGTGCCGGTTGATGAACTGAAAAACTATTCACTCGCGTTTGATCACGAGAAAATTATTACCGCGGCGCTACACCGCTTACGGCAAAAAACGATGTACTCGCTCCTGCCCGTATACTGCTTGCCGGAAACATTTACCCATGGGCAACTGCTCGAAGCCACTGAGGTGATCCTCGGCCAGTCGATCCAGCGTAAAAGTCTGATTCGTCGCTTTGAAGCGTCAGGAATGTTTGAAGATACCGGAGAAAGCGTGGCGACAGGGACGCGTAAAGCCCGCCTCTGGCGACGTAAACCCAACGTCGATTTTCATCTTTTCTCGCGTAACCTGCTGACTGACTAGCGACAAAATCACATATTGGCTAACCCGCACGCGCTGTGCGCGGTATAGTTATTCTTTCCGATTATTAATTGCTCCGGTGTTATGGTTGAAATCACGTCCACAGAAATGACCCCACCTACCGACGATTCGCGAGAATTCCGCCCGATGCGCGGTATCAGTAACCGCCATCTGCAGACGATGCTGCCGCGTTTAATTCGCCGCAAGGTGAAGTTCGACGCCCACTGGCAGCGTCTGGAATTGCCCGACGGTGATTTCGTCGATCTGGCGTGGAGTGAAGATCCGCAACAGGCGAAACACAAACCGCGCCTGGTGGTTTTTCACGGTCTGGAAGGCAGTCTGAACAGCCCCTACGCACATGGCCTGATTGAAGCAGCACAAAAGCGCGGCTGGCTGGGTGTGGTAATGCATTTTCGCGGTTGCAGCGGCGAACCCAATCGTCTGAACCGTATTTATCACTCCGGTGAAACAGAAGATGGCACCTGGTTTTTACACTGGCTGGAGCGTGAGTTCGGTCGCGTACCGACCGCGGCGGTAGGTTATTCACTCGGTGGAAATATGCTGGCTTGCCTGCTGGCAAAAGAAGGCAACGATATTCCGATAGATGCGGCGGTTATCGTTTCTGCGCCTTTCGTGCTGGAAGCCTGTAGTTACCATATGGACAAGGGCTTCTCCCGGGTCTACCAGCGCTACCTGCTCAATCTGTTGAAAGCCAATGCCTCACGGAAGCTTGAAGCTTATCCAGGTTCGCTGCCGGTGAGTCTGGCCCAGTTGAAATCTTTGCGCCGCATTCGCGATTTTGACGATCTAATCACCGCCAAAATTCACGGTTTCGCCGATGCTATAGACTATTACCGCCAGTGCAGCGCCATGCCGTTGCTCAATCGGATCGCCAAACCAACGCTGATTATCCATGCGAAAGACGATCCGTTTATGGATCATCATGTGATCCCGAAACCGGAAAATCTGCCCTCACAGGTGGAGTACCAGCTTACTGAACACGGCGGCCACGTCGGATTTATAGGTGGCACGGTGCGCCGTCCTGAGATGTGGCTGGAATCAAGAATCCCGGACTGGCTGACAACGTATCTGGAGACGTCATCATGATTATCCCCTGGCAAGATATCTCCCCGGACGCGCTGGACAATTTGATTGAAAGCTTTGTCTTGCGCGAAGGCACCGATTATGGTGAACATGAACGCTCGCTCGAACAAAAAGTCGCCGACGTCAAACGCCAACTACAATCAGGTGAAGCCGTGCTGGTGTGGTCTGAACTGCATGAAACGGTCAACATTATGCCGAGGAAGCAGATTCACGAGTAATCCGTAGCCGCCGGCCGACTTTACTATAATTACAACCATTTCATGGAGTTGTTATGTCTGCCAAACATCCGGTGATTGCGGTAACAGGATCCAGCGGCGCGGGGACCACTACCACCAGCCTCGCGTTTCGTAAAATTTTCGCGCAGTTAAATCTGCGCGCCGCCGAGGTGGAAGGTGACAGTTTTCATCGCTATACCCGTCCGGAAATGGACATGGCGATTCGCAAAGCGCGCGATGCCGGGCGGCATATCAGCTATTTTGGCCCCGAAGCTAATGACTTCGGCTTGCTGGAACAAACCTTCATCGAATACGGTCAGACGGGCAAAGGCCAGTCGCGAAAATATCTGCACACTTACGATGAGGCCGTACCGTGGAACCAGGTTCCGGGGACATTCACGCCCTGGCAGCCGCTGCCTGAACCGACGGATGTCCTGTTTTATGAAGGACTGCACGGCGGTGTCGTCACCCCACAGCAAAACGTGGCCCGGCATGTCGATCTGCTGGTTGGCGTGGTGCCGATCGTAAACCTGGAATGGATCCAGAAGTTGACCCGCGATACCAGCGAGCGTGGACATTCGCGTGAAGCGGTGATGGACTCGGTGGTGCGTTCAATGGACGATTACATCAATTACATCACGCCGCAGTTTTCCCGGACGCATATTAACTTCCAGCGCGTACCGACCGTCGATACCTCCAACCCCTTTGCCGCTAAGAGCATTCCATCACTGGATGAAAGCTTTGTCGTGATTCATTTTCGTAACCTGGAAGGGATCGACTTCCCGTGGTTGCTGGCCATGCTGCAGGGCTCATTCATTTCCCATATCAATACGTTAGTCGTACCTGGCGGCAAGATGGGTCTGGCGATGGAATTGATTATGCTGCCGCTGGTACAGCGACTGATGGAAGGTAAGAAGATCGAGTGATGTGGTCTTTTGCCGGATGACGGCTGATGCCTTATCCGGCCTACGCGTTTATATCCTGTAGGCCTGATAAGTGTAGCGCCATCAGGCATGGCATCACGCAGCAGCAACCACTTCATAGGAATGGGTAATATTCACTGCCTTTTCCAGCATCAACGCCACGGAGCAGTATTTTTCCGCTGAAAGATCGACGGCGCGGGAGACTGACGCATCTTTCAGATCGTTACCCGTTACGATGAAATGCAGGTTGATGTGGGTAAACAGGCGCGGCGCTTCATCACGACGCTCTGAAGTCAGTTTCACTTCGCAGTTGGTCACATCCTGACGACCCTTTTGCAGGATCGATACCACATCAATTGCGCTACAACCGCCGGCAGCCATTAATACCATTTCCATCGGGCTCGGCGCTTTATCACCGGAGTTACCGTCCATCAAAATTTGGTGGCCAGAGGCGGACTCACCGAGGAAGGTTAACCCCTCAACCCACTTTACACGCGCTTGCATATTTCGTAACTCCAATGTTTCAATTTTCCTGACAGATTACGCGCACATAACAATTCTCGCAACGGAAGGCGACCTGCGTCATGCTGAAGCGAGACACCAGGAGACACACGGCGAAAGCTATGCTAAAACAGACGGGATGCTACAGTAATACATTGACGTACTGCATGTATGCAGAGGACATCACATTACAGGCTGCAGTATATTTTTGACAGCCCCTTTCCCAGGTAGCGGGAAGCATATTTTTGCAAACCCAGAGGCAGCGTCGTTTTCTGGCTCTGGAGACAGCTTATAACAGAGGATAACCGCGCATGGTGCTTGGCAAACCGCAAACAGACCCGACTCTCGAATGGTTCTTGTCTCATTGCCATATTCATAAGTACCCATCGAAGAGCACGCTGATTCACCAGGGTGAAAAAGCGGAAACGTTGTATTACATCGTTAAAGGCTCCGTGGCAGTGCTGATCAAAGATGAAGAAGGGAAAGAAATGATCCTTTCTTATCTGAATCAGGGCGATTTTATTGGTGAATTAGGCCTCTTCGAAGAAGGTCAGGAACGTAGCGCCTGGGTACGTGCCAAAACCGCATGTGAAGTCGCTGAAATTTCCTACAAAAAATTTCGCCAATTAATCCAGGTTAACCCGGATATTCTGATGCGCCTGTCTTCTCAGATGGCTCGTCGTCTGCAGGTCACGTCTGAAAAAGTGGGCAACCTTGCCTTCCTCGACGTAACCGGTCGTATTGCGCAGACTCTGCTGAATCTGGCGAAACAGCCTGATGCGATGACCCACCCGGACGGCATGCAGATTAAAATCACCCGTCAGGAAATCGGCCAGATCGTTGGCTGCTCCCGTGAGACCGTCGGTCGTATTCTGAAGATGCTGGAAGATCAGAACCTGATCTCCGCACACGGTAAGACCATCGTCGTCTACGGCACGCGTTAACCCCATCGAAGTGGCGCGTTACCCAGTAATGCGCCACTTTTGTTTACTCCGATGTGGCGAAGACTGATATACCACCCAGAGATCAACTACGCACTACGACAAACGCTGGTGCTATGTTTACCTGTGGCTGTTGGTCTGATCATCGGTCAGCTTCATTTGGGGCTTCTCTTTTCTCTCGTCCCTGCTTGCTGCAACATTGCCGGTCTTGATACCCCGCACAAGCGCTTTTTCAAACGCTTAGTCATTGGTGCATCGCTGTTTGCCGGGTGCAGCTTGATCATGCAGCTACTGCTTGCGCAAACTATACCGCTACCATTGATCCTCACCAGCCTGACGCTCATTCTTGGCGTAACCGCCGAGCTAAGCCCCTTGCATGCGCGATTACTGCCAGCCTCGCTTATCGCGGCGATTTTCACGCTCAGCCTGGCCGGGAATATGCCCGTCTGGGAGCCGCTGCTGATCTACGCGCTGGGCACGTTATGGTATGGCCTGTTCAACTGGTTCTGGTTCTGGATGTGGCGCGAGCAACCGCTCCGCGAATCGCTCAGCTTGCTGTACCGTGAATTAGCCGATTACTGTGAAGCCAAGTACAGCATGCTGACCCAGCATGCCGACCCAGAAAAAGCGCTGCCTCCCCTGCTGGTTCGCCAACAAAAGGCGGTGGATCTGATTACCCAGTGCTATCAGCAAATGCATATGCTGTCGGCACATCACAACAACGAATACAAACGCCTGCTGCGTGCCTTTCAGGAGGCGCTGGATTTACAGGAGCATATTTCCGTTAGCCTCCACCAGCCAGAAGAAGTGCAAAAACTGGTTGAGCGTAGCCACGCGGAGCAGGTAATTCGCTGGAACGCGCGAACCGTCGCCGAACGCCTTCGGGTACTGGCCGATGATATTTTGTATCACCGCTTGCCGACCCGTTTCTCGATGGAAAAGCAGATTGGCACGCTGGAGAAAATCGCCAGGCAGCATCCGGACAATCCGGTGGGGCAATTTTGCTACTGGCACTTCAGCCGTATTGCCCGCGTGCTACGGACCCAGCGCCCGCTGTATGCCCGTGACTTAATGGCTGACAAGCAGCGTCGGTTGCCGCTGATCCCTGCCCTGAAAAACTACCTGTCGTTGAAATCCCCAGCGCTGCGCAATGCCGGACGCATCAGCGTTATGTTGAGTATCGCCAGCCTGATGGGCAGTGCCTTACACCTGCCAAAGCCTTACTGGATTTTGATGACAGTCCTGTTTGTTACGCAAAATGGCTACGGGGCGACCCGGGTGCGCATCTTACACCGTTCCGTAGGTACGCTCGTTGGACTGGTTATTGCCGGCGTCACGTTGCACTTTCATATTCCCGAAGGTTTCACGCTGGCGGCCATGCTGCTGATCACCCTGGTGAGCTATCTGATCATCCGTAAAAACTACGGCTGGGCTACCGTCGGTTTTACGGTAACGGCGGTATACACCCTGCAACTGCTGACGCTGAACGGGGAAGAGTTTATCGTGCCGCGGTTTGTCGATACGGTCATTGGCTGCTTAATCGCCTTTGGCGGCACGCTCTGGCTGTGGCCACAGTGGCAGAGCGGTCTGCTGCGTAAAAACGCCCACGATGCGTTAGAAGCCGACCAGGAGGCCATTCGTCTGATCCTCAGCAACGATCCACAGGCCACGCCGCTGGCGTATCAACGCATGCGCGTCAACCAGACGCAAAACACGCTGTTCAACTCGCTGAACCAGGCAATGCAGGAGCCGGGATTTAACTCGCACTACCTTGCAGACATGAAACTGTGGGTCACGCACAGCCAGTTCATCGTTGAACACATCAACGCGATGACCACGCTGGCAAGGGAACATACGATGCTGACGCCGGATTTGGCGCAGCGGTATCTGGAGTCCTGTGAAATTGCACTCCAGCGTTGTCAGCAGCGGCTGGAATATGATGGGCCGGGAAGCTCGGGAGATGTGAATATTCTCGAAGCGCCAGAGATGCTGTCCCATGGTCCGTTAAGCACCCTTGAGCAGCATCTGCAGCGGGTTCTTGGGCATCTGAACACCATGCATACCATTTCGTCGGTAGCATGGCGTCAGCGACCGCACCACGGGATCTGGCTGAGCCGCCGACTACGGGACATGAAGGGTTAAGAGATTTGCCGGATGCGCTACGCTTATCCGGCCAACGAATCACACCTTACCCTGTAGGCCGGATAAGGCGCGCGCGCCGCCATCCGGCAATCAGCCCACCACCTTCGCTACCGCCTGCGCGAAACGCTGCATCCCTTCATCGATATCCGCCTGCTCCACCACCAGCGACGGCGCGAAACGCATCACGTCCGGCCCGGCGTTCAGCACCATCACCCCTTCGTGTGCGGCGGCATAGAGGAAATCGCGCGCTCGGCCTTTAAACTGCGGCTTCAGCTCGGCGCCAATCAGCAGCCCCATCCCGCGAATATCGCTGAAAATATCGAACTGTTGATCAATCTTGTGCAAATGCTGGACAAACGCCTGACGCCGGGCCTGAATGCCTCCCAGCACGTCCGGCGTGTTGATGATATCAAACGCTGCCCCCGCTACCGCGCAGGCCAGCGGGTTACCGCCGTAGGTGGAGCCGTGCGAACCCACGTGGAACGCGGAGGCAATCTCCTGAGTGGTCAACACCGCACTTACCGGGAAGCCGCCACCGAGCGCCTTCGCGCTGGTGAGGATATCCGGCGTCACGCCGTAGTGCATATAGGCAAATAAATCGCCGGTACGCCCCATCCCGCTCTGCACTTCATCAAATACCAACAGCGCCTGGTGCTGGTCACAAAGTTCACGCAAACCTTGCAGGAATTCCGGCGTTGCCGCAGTGACGCCGCCCTCTCCCTGAATAGGCTCAACCACCACCGCGCAGGTGTGATCGTCCATCACCGCTTTGACCGCATGCAGATCGTTAAACGGGACATGGATGATATCCGCCGGTTTTGGCCCAAAGCCGTCGGAGTATTTCGGCTGCCCACCAACGGATACGGTAAACAGCGAGCGGCCGTGAAACGCATTATGGAAGGCAATGATTTTGGTTTTGAACGGGCTATGACGCACGCAGGCATAGTGGCGCGCCAGCTTAAAGGCGGTTTCGTTGGCTTCAGTACCGGAGTTCATGAACAGCACGCGCTCGGCAAAGGTCGCATCAATGATTTTACGGCCTAAGCGCAACGCCGGTTCGTTGGTAAAAACGTTGCTGGTATGCCACAGGGTTTCACCCTGGGTTTTTAACGCCTCAACCAATGCCGGATGGCAATGCCCTAACGCGGTCACTGCAATGCCGCCCGCGAAATCAACATACTCTTTGCCCTGTTGATCCCACACTCGACTCCCTTTTCCTTTTACCGGGATAAACTCAGCCGGTGCATAAATCGGCAGAATCACTTCATCGAATGTCGCGCGCGTAATTGCAGTTTGTTCAATTGCCATGTCATTACCACCCTGTTAAGCAGAAACGCCAGTGAAATTATAATCACAAAATATGAATAAAAAATCACTGAATAGCAACTACAAATCAGCGATTGAGAAAATTAGCCAGCAGCTGATGCCCCTGTTCGCTGAGAATACTCTCCGGGTGAAACTGTACCCCTTCCATATCCCACTCGCGGTGACGAATGCCCATAATCTCCTGCGTTTCACTCCAGGCTGTCACCTCAAAGCACTCGGGAAGCGTCTCAGGGGCAACCACCAGAGAGTGGTAGCGCGTCACCGTTAATGGATTAGCGAGTCCCTGAAAAACACCCTGCCCGGTATGGGTAATCGGCGAGGTTTTACCGTGCATCACTTTAGCCGCCCGAACCACGCTCGCGCCAAAGGCCTGCGCCATCGCCTGGTGACCAAGACAAACACCCAACAAGGGAAGCTTACCGGCGAAATGACGAATAACGTCCAGTGAGATACCGGCGTCATCCGGCGTGCATGGTCCAGGGGAAATCACGATTTTTTGCGGGTTCAGCGCGTCGATTTGCGCCAGCGTCAGCTCGTCGTTGCGCCGGACAAGGACATCAGCACCCAGTTCGCAGAAGTATTGGTACAGGTTCCAGGTAAAAGAATCATAGTTATCAATAAGCAGGATCATGGCGGCTCCGGTACATAAGAACCGCGCTATTCTACTCAGTTTCCGGGGCTTCGCTTACCACTTTACGAAATATCGCCCGCAGTGCAGACAGGTCACCCATCGCCCCGCTCTGATTAGCCTGATTCCACTCCTCAACCGGAATGCCATCCCAGCTCAGCATATACCCGGCATGAATCGCTAACTGTTCGAAGAAAATACGCTGCGCCAGGCCACTGCCAATGCGAAACGGATGCAGCACATTGATTTCGCAATAATAGTGCGCAAGACGATCGACAAACTTGTCTTCCGGTAATCCCACCAGCCAGGACTCATCTTCCAGGTCCTGCATCAGCGCATTGCCCTCTTTCTCGATATAGGCGAAGTGGCAAAAGCGAGTATCGCCCTGGTAAATATCGACTTCACGCAGGTGTCCCGCCCAGTCAAAAATATCCCGATACAGCTGGCGATGAATGGCGCACAGGTGCGGTAAGCCCCGTTTAAGCGGCCCCAATTCGATAGTCGCCGCACGCAGCGCTGTCAGTTCATAAGCCGCCTGCGCTAAACGCTGCGCCTGATGAATCCCCAGACGGTTACGCATGACATTCAGGCCCGGATATAAATACGGGTCGCGACCATCACCGAATTTATCGCTCATAGTGCCTCCTCAGCTCTTCAAGACGCGCCAGGGCGTCTTCAGCACTCAGAGTAACCCGTGGAATATCTACGCCTTCCAGCCGTCGGCTGGCCTGGAAATTGGCGTTTCGCCGTTGTTCCCACAGCCTGGACTTTTGTTTATCGGTGAGTTTTTTCACGTGACCTCCCTGAATGAGCCGACACTTGCCACAAGTATAAGCAGCAATTTCGGGTTACGCAGAGAGAGGGGTGAACGCGGGCAAGAACTACCCGCGCAAGATACGATTACGGCAGGACTTTAGCAGAAAGGATAACAATCGGTTTTGACGGGACATTCTGGTATGGACCGACATCATGGGTCTGTACCTGAGAGATCTTATCCGCGACATCCATACCTTTCACAACTTTACCGAAAACAGCGTAGCCAAAGTCGCGCTGGCCGTGATCGAGGAAAGCGTTATCTGCAATGTTGATAAAGAACTGGCTGGTCGCGCTATCTTTATCCGCTGTACGCGCCATAGCAATCGTGCCGCGAGTGTTACGCAGTCCGTTATCGGCTTCATTCTTGATTGGCGGGTTAGGTTTCTTCTGCTGCATCTGCTCGGTAAAACCGCCGCCCTGCACCATGAAGCCTGGGATCACACGGTGGAACGTGGTGTTGTTATAGAAACCACTGTTGACATAATCGACAAAGTTTTGCACTGAAACCGGGGCTTTCTGACTGTTCAGCTCCAGCTCAATGTTACCAGCAGAGGTTGTCAGCAGAACATGTGGATCACCTTTTGCTGCCAGTGCTGCGGGGGAGAGAGCAGAAAGAGCGAGAACAGCTGCAACAGCCGCCAGAGTCGATTTGAGCATGAGAATTCCTTAACAAGAGCAGAAATGAAGCAAGTGAATTGATTCTAAAGAGCCTTCAAGGACAAGGCCATCCCTTTACTTAATTTTACGTACCTGAAACAAATGTAACCTCATGGCTGCAAGTATCAATGTGATCAAGATCACATAGAAAAATGTAACGCACCAAGTTATTACCGATAAATATTTAAATGCGTCACTAAAGCGCCTAAAATCTGCCCGCTCACGGCGCAGTCAATGCGCCTTACACTTCTATACAGGCCAGTCATGACTAACAGCAATCGCATCAAGCTCACATGGATTAGCTTTCTCTCCTACGCCCTGACAGGTGCGTTGGTAATTGTCACCGGGATGGTGATGGGAAACATCGCAGATTACTTCCATTTGCCCGTTTCCAGCATGAGTAACACCTTCACCTTCCTGAATGCCGGCATTCTGATCTCTATCTTTCTGAATGCATGGTTAATGGAAATCGTGCCACTGAAAACCCAGTTGCGCTTCGGCTTTATCCTGATGGTACTGGCCGTTGCCGGACTGATGTTCAGCCATAGCCTGGCCTTGTTCTCCGCCGCCATGTTTGTATTGGGCCTGGTAAGCGGTATTACCATGTCGATTGGTACGTTCCTGGTAACTCAAATGTACGAAGGTCGCCAGCGCGGTTCCCGCCTGCTGTTTACTGACTCTTTCTTCAGCATGGCCGGCATGATTTTCCCGATGGTTGCCGCGTTCCTGTTAGCACGCAGCATCGAATGGTATTGGGTCTATGCCTGCATCGGCCTCGTATACGTCGCCATTTTCCTGCTGACCTTCGGTTGTGAATTCCCGGCACTGGGTAAACACGCTCAGCAGTCAGACGCGCCGGTAGTAAAAGAAAAATGGGGGATTGGCGTGCTGTTTCTGGCGATCGCTGCACTGTGCTACATCCTCGGTCAGTTGGGTTTTATCTCCTGGGTCCCGGAGTACGCCAAAAGTCTGGGCATGAGCCTGAACGATGCGGGTAAACTGGTCAGCGACTTCTGGATGTCTTACATGGTTGGCATGTGGGCATTTAGCTTTATTCTGCGTTTCTTCGATTTGCAGCGCATCCTGACCGTACTGGCGGGTCTGGCTACCGTCCTGATGTATCTGTTTATCACCGGTACGCCAGAGCATATGCCGTGGTTTATTATGACGCTGGGCTTCTTCTCCAGTGCGATTTATACCACCATCATTACCCTTGGCTCCCAGCAGACGAAGGTCGCCTCACCCAAACTGGTTAACTTCGTTCTGACCTGCGGTACCATCGGCACCATGCTCACTTTCGTCGTCACCGGCCCTATCGTGGCACACAGCGGCCCGCAGGCGGCATTGCAAACAGCTAACGGCTTGTATGCGGTTGTATTCGTGATGTGCTTTATTCTTGGGTTTGTCACGCGCCATCGCCAGCATAACGCCCCAGCAGCGCATTAATCTCACTGCCGGATGGTATCCACATCATCCGGCACATTCTCACCCTCCTCTTCTTTCATTGGTCATGTAGGCCAATTCTTACAAAAACCCCTTAATTTGTACGCTATTTATACAAACACGAAAACCCAAATAATTCCGTCACTTATAAAAATGCTGACAAATCAGTTATATACCTCTTAAGGAGTATATAAGGGCGAATTTGATTTGTATCAATAAGCGCGGTAGCTGAATCGTTAAGGTAGGCAGTAATAGAAAAGAAATCGAGGCAAAAATGAGCAAAGTCAGACTCGCTATTATCGGTAATGGTATGGTCGGCCATCGCTTTATTGAGGATCTTCTTGATAAATCCGACGCTGCCAATTTTGATATTACCGTCTTCTGTGAAGAACCCCGCAAAGCGTACGACCGTGTACACCTGTCTTCCTACTTCTCCCACCACACCGCCGAAGAGCTTTCTCTGGTGCGTGAAGGATTCTACGAGAAGCACGGCGTTAAGGTGTTAGTGGGCGAGCGCGCAATTACCATTAACCGCCAGGAGAAGGTAATCCACTCCAGCGCAGGTCGTACGGTTTACTACGATAAGCTGATCATGGCGACGGGCTCTTACCCGTGGATCCCACCGATTAAAGGTTCGGAAACCCAGGACTGCTTCGTTTACCGCACCATCGAAGACCTCAACGCCATTGAGTCTTGCGCGCGCCGCAGCAAACGCGGTGCTGTTGTCGGCGGTGGTCTACTGGGCCTAGAAGCCGCCGGTGCGCTGAAAAGCCTCGGCGTTGAAACCCACGTGATTGAATTCGCCCCAATGCTGATGGCTGAACAGCTGGATCATATGGGTGGCGAGCAGTTACGTCGCAAAATTGAAAGCATGGGCGTGCGTGTGCACACCAGCAAAAACACCAAAGAGATCGTTCAGGAAGGCACCGAAGCGCGCAAAACCATGCGTTTTGCCGACGGTAGCGAACTGGAAGTCGATTTCATCGTCTTCTCTACCGGTATTCGTCCACGCGACAAACTGGCCACCCAGTGCGGTCTGGACGTCGCGCCACGCGGCGGGATCGTCATTAACGACACTTGCCAGACATCTGACCCGGACATCTATGCCATCGGCGAATGCGCCAGCTGGAACAACCGCGTGTATGGTCTGGTCGCTCCAGGCTATAAAATGGCGCAGGTTGCCGTTGACCATATTCTCGAAACTGAAAACGCCTTTGAAGGCGCGGACCTGAGCGCCAAGCTGAAGCTGCTCGGCGTTGACGTCGGCGGTATTGGCGACGCGCATGCGCGCACGCCGGGCGCCCGTAGCTACGTCTATCTCGACGAAAGCAAAGAAGTCTACAAACGCCTGATCGTTAGCGAAGATAACAAAACCCTGCTCGGCGCGGTTCTGGTGGGCGACACCAGCGATTACGGCAATCTGCTGCAACTGGTGCTGAACGCCATCGAACTGCCGGAAAACCCGGATTCACTGATTCTGCCAGCACACGCAGGCAGCGGTAAGCCGTCTATCGGTGTCGATAAACTGCCGGACAGCGCGCAGATTTGCTCCTGTTTTGACGTCACCAAAGGCATGCTGGTTGCCGCTATCAACAAGGGCTGCCATACAGTTGCGGCGCTGAAAGCGGAAACCAAAGCCGGTACCGGCTGCGGCGGGTGTATCCCGCTGGTAACGCAGGTCCTGAACGCCGAACTGGCGAAACAGGGTATCGAAGTTAACAACAACCTGTGTGAACACTTCCCGTACTCACGTCAGGAACTGTTCCATCTCATCCGCGTAGAAGGCATCAAAACCTTCGAAGAGCTGCTGGCAAAACACGGGAAAGGTTACGGCTGCGAAGTGTGTAAACCTACCGTAGGTTCCCTGCTGGCTTCCTGCTGGAATGAGTACATCCTCAAACCGCAGCACACGCCGTTGCAGGACACCAACGACAATTTCCTGGCAAACATCCAGAAAGACGGTACTTATTCCGTGATCCCGCGCTCTGCGGGTGGCGAAATTACCCCTGAAGGCCTGGTTGCTGTGGGCCGTATCGCGCGTGAATTTAACCTGTACACCAAAATTACCGGTTCTCAGCGTATCGGCCTGTTCGGCGCGCAGAAAGATGACCTGCCGGAAATCTGGCGTCAGCTGATTGAAGCCGGTTTTGAAACCGGTCACGCGTATGCCAAAGCGCTGCGTATGGCAAAAACCTGCGTAGGCAGCACCTGGTGCCGTTACGGCGTCGGCGATAGCGTGGGCTTCGGCGTGGAGCTGGAAAATCGCTACAAAGGCATTCGTACCCCGCACAAAATGAAGTTCGGCGTCTCCGGCTGTACCCGTGAATGTGCGGAAGCTCAGGGTAAAGACGTGGGTATCATCGCCACTGAGAAAGGCTGGAACCTGTACGTTTGCGGTAACGGCGGGATGAAACCTCGTCATGCAGACCTGCTGGCAGCGGATATCGATCGCGAAACGCTGCTCAAATACCTTGACCGTTTCATGATGTTCTACATCCGTACTGCCGACAAACTGACCCGTACCGCACCGTGGTTAGACAATCTGGAAGGCGGTATTGAGTATCTGAAGTCCGTCATCATCGACGACAAGTTGGGTCTAAACCAGCATCTTGAAGAAGAGATGGCCCGTCTGCGTGAAGCTGTGGTGTGTGAGTGGACAGAAACCGTTAACACCCCATCCGCGCAGGTTCGCTTCAAACACTTTATCAACAGCGAAAAACGCGATCCGAATGTCCAGGTTGTGCCTGAACGTGAACAACATCGTCCGGCCACGCCTTATGAGCGTATCCCGGTGACTCTGGTGGAGGAAAACGCATGAGCCAGTGGAAAAACATCTGCAAAATCGATGACATTCTGCCTGCAACAGGCGTCTGCGCCCTGTTAGGTAACGAGCAGGTTGCGATTTTCCGCCCGTATCACAGCGACCAGGTGTTTGCGATCAGCAACATCGACCCGTTCTTTGAGTCCAGCGTGCTTTCTCGTGGGCTGATTGCTGAACATCAGGGCGAATTGTGGGTTGCCAGCCCGCTGAAAAAACAGCGTTTTCGCTTAAGCGACGGTCTGTGCATGGAAGACGAACAGTTCTCCGTGAAACATTACGAAGCGCGAGTGAAAGACGGCACGGTGCAACTGCGCGGTTAATTAATTTTGGGAGGCGCAACGCCTCCCCTTTTTTGACGTATTTGTAGGTCTTTTATTGGTAGGCCTGATAAGCGTAGCGCCATCAGGCAATTGCACAGGCACATTGTCGGATGGCGGCATAAATGCCTTATCCGGCCTACGGTTACGATTTCTTTTTATTGTTTGTACTTCAAGGATAATCAACACATGTTCACAGACACTATTAATAAGTGTGCGGCTAACGCTGCGCGCATCGCACGCCTGTCGGCTAATAACCCGCTTGGATTCTGGATCAGTTCGGCAATGGCGGGAGCCTATGTGGGTCTCGGCATCATTCTTATTTTCACCCTCGGTAATCTGCTCGACCCGTCCGTTCGTCCTCTGGTGATGGGTGCAACCTTTGGTATCGCCTTAACGCTGGTCATTATTGCCGGTTCGGAACTGTTTACCGGTCACACCATGTTTCTGACGCTCGGCGTCAAAGCAGGCACCATCAGCCACGGTCAGATGTGGGCAATCCTGCCAAAAACATGGCTGGGTAACCTGGTCGGTTCCGTGTTTGTCGCCCTGCTTTACAGCTGGGGTGGCGGTAGCCTGCTGCCGGTCGATACCAGCATCGTCCATTCGGTTGCTCTGGCGAAAACGACCGCGCCTGCGATGGTTTTGTTCTTTAAAGGCGCACTGTGTAACTGGTTGGTTTGTCTGGCAATCTGGATGGCAATCCGTACCGAAGGCGCGGCAAAATTCCTCGCTATCTGGTGGTGTCTGCTGGCGTTTATCGCTTCCGGCTACGAGCACTCCGTTGCCAACATGACGCTGTTTGCCCTCTCCTGGTTCGGCCACCACAGCGAAGCCTATACCCTGTCAGGAATTGGTCATAACCTGTTGTGGGTGACACTCGGTAATACTTTGTCCGGTGTCGTATTCATGGGATTGGGTTATTGGTATGCTACGCCAAAATCGGAGCGTCCGGCTCCGGCAAAAATCAATCAGCCAGAGGCTGCTGCCAATAATTAAGGGGTAATGTCGTGGATCATTTGCCTATATTTTGTCAACTACGTGACCGCGACTGCTTGATCGTCGGCGGTGGTGATGTCGCAGAACGCAAAGCGCGGTTATTGCTGGAAGCGGGCGCCCGTTTAACGGTTAATGCGCTGGCGTTTATTCCGCAGTTCAAAGTATGGGCAGATGAAAACATGCTGACGCTGGTTGAGGGGCCGTTCGATGAGTCCCTGCTCGACACCTGCTGGTTGGCTATTGCCGCCACCGATGACGATGCCGTCAACCAAAGCGTCAGCACCGCCGCAGAATCACGTCGTATCTTCTGCAACGTGGTCGATGCGCCAAAAGCAGCCAGTTTTATCATGCCCTCCATTATCGACCGCTCACCGCTGATGGTGGCGGTCTCCTCCGGCGGGACATCGCCAGTGCTGGCCCGTCTGCTGCGTGAAAGGCTTGAATCCGTACTGCCTCAGCATCTGGGCCAGGTCGCGCAGTATGCCGGCAAGTTGCGTTCCCGAGTGAAGCAACAGTTTGCCAGCATGGGTGAACGTCGCCGCTTCTGGGAAAAATTGTTCGTGAATGACCGCCTGGCGCAGTCGTTGGCGAACAATGACCTGAAAGCCGTCGAGGAAACCACTGAGCAAATGCTCAGCGAACCGCTGGATCACCGTGGTGAAGTGGTGCTGGTTGGCGCCGGTCCTGGCGATGCCGGCCTGCTGACGCTGAAAGGGCTACAGCAGATCCAGCAAGCGGATGTCGTGGTCTATGACCGTCTGGTTTCCGACGACATCATGAACCTTGTACGCCGCGATGCAGACCGAGTGTTCGTCGGTAAACGTGCGGGCTATCACTGCGTACCGCAGGAAGAGATCAACCAGATCCTGCTGCGTGAAGCACAACAGGGCAAGCGCGTGGTACGACTGAAAGGTGGCGACCCATTCATCTTTGGCCGCGGTGGCGAAGAGCTGGAAACGCTGTGCCATGCCGGTATCCCATTCTCTGTAGTGCCGGGTATTACCGCAGCCTCCGGTTGTTCTGCCTATTCCGGCATTCCACTGACCCATCGTGATTACGCTCAGAGCGTGCGTCTGGTTACCGGACACCTGAAAACCGGCGGTGAGCTGGACTGGGAAAACCTGGCAGCAGAGAAACAAACGCTGGTGTTCTACATGGGGCTGAACCAGGCGGCCACGATTCAGGAAAAATTGATCGAATTTGGCATGCAGCCCGATATGCCCGTCGCCCTGGTAGAAAACGGTACCTCCGTGAAACAGCATGTCGTCAATGGCGAGCTGACTCAGCTAGGAGAGTTGGCGCAACAGGTTGAAAGCCCAGCGTTAATTATTGTTGGTCGTGTGGTAGGCCTTCGCGATAAGCTGAACTGGTTCTCAAACCATTAATTGAATGCAAATAAATGCCCTGACTCTCAGGGCATTTATTTTCTCGTTTATTATTCATGATTTATTCTCAAACCTGAATTAAGAAAGACTAAACTCATTCACCAACAAAATGAATCTGCGCTCTAATTTATAAAAAACACGTAAAATACCCTATTTATATCCGTACAACCCATAAATCTAATTCACATCCTAAATAATACATGACCATTGAGTAATTTGACGAAGCACGGTCATTCAGTGGCAAAATAATAAATTACCTCGAAATAATTTTATGCCTTCAATGGCATATTTTGTGCGTATTTATTTAAGGATGTCGATTATGCAAAGGAAAAAACTCATTGCTGTGGGTATTGCTCTTGCGTTGCAAACTTACTATCTCCCGGCGATAGCCGCAGATAGTAGCGACGATGACAATGATTGCCCTACTGATATATCCGTATTATCAAAAGCCGAACGTAACAAACTCTCCGCACGCTGCCTGGCAGATTATACAGAACAAGACAATCACTGGGGATGGGTCGCAGGTGGTGTCGCTGCGCTAACAGCTGGTGTAGCGATAGGTATCGATAACAATGGCGGCGGCCATTCCCACCATAATGATACTCCGGCAACCCCATCAGATAATGGCGATGTAACGCCCACACCTCCTGACGACGATAGCGGCGATGTAACCCCCACGCCTCCCGATGACGATAGCGGCGATGTAACGCCCACACCTCCTGATGACGATGACGGCAATGTAACCCCCACGCCTCCCGACGACGATGGCGGCGATGTAACCCCCACGCCTCCCGATGACGATGGCGGCGATGTAACACCTACACCACCTGATGATACCTCTGTTATTACCTTCAGTAACGGCGTCACCATCGATAAAGGCCTGAACACACTGACATTTGACGGCATCAAGCTGGATAGCGGCACGGACCTCGGCGGCGCCGTATGGAATTACGTCGAACAGGACGATCGGTGGCAGATCGCGTTACAAGACGGTAAAACGCTGCTGGTTTCCGACTGGAAAGTGACAGACGAGAATGCCGCCGTCATTGAAGGTACGGTACAAGGAAGCGGCCTGTACTGGAAATATGACAGCCAGGGATATCTGATCGTTGCCGATGACCAGACAACCGTCGTCACTGGCGATGACGCATCAAATACTGCCGATCGCGGGGTTGATACCCGTGGTGAAGGTAAAACTGGCGTCATCATCTCCGGCGATCGGACAAACAACGCGTTAAGCGGTGATTCCTCCGTCAGCGATGGTGCGGTCGGCATCGTCATTACCGGTGACAACACCACCAATACGATTTCAGGACAAAGCAACGTCGACGGCGCAACCGGCGCGCTGATTTCAGGTAACGGCACCACCACCCGCATTTCCGGTGGCATTGACGTCACAGGTGGCGGCACCGGCATGGTGATCGATGGCAACGAAACCACGGTGGCGAATACCGGCACCTCTAACATCAGCGGTCAAGGTTCAACCGGCTCCATCGTCAATGGCGACAACTCGCACGTTATCAACGATGGCGAACTCTATGTGGCCGACGGCGCTACCGGGGCAAAGATTACCGGTGATGATGTCCTCATCGACAATAAAGGCGATACCACCGCCAGCGGCGCAGGTTCTACCGGGCTATATATTGACGGCGACAACGCAACCATTAACAGCGAAGGGAAGCAGGATATTTCCGGTGGCGCAACGGGCATCCTGATTAACGGCAACAGCGCCACCTTCGATAATATCGGCACCACCGATGTCAGCGGCGCAGGCTCTATCGGTATCAGCATCACCGGCGACAAAACGCGCATTACTAACGATGGCGAACTAAACGTTACCGACGGCGCGACCGGAGCCAAAATGACCGGTGACGGTGCGGTGATTGATAACACCGGCGACTCAACGGTCTCCGGCGCGGGATCTACCGGGCTGTACATCGCGGGAAATAAGGCGCTGGTTATTGGCGAAGGAGATCAAACCATTGCGCAGGGCGCAACGGGTACCGTCATTGCGGGCGATAATTCCCGAATCGCGAATACGGGTGATATCACCGTTGATGGTGCGGGCTCTATCGCTGCAGTCATTGATGGAAATGATAATAGCCTGACTCAGGCAGGCGACATGCTAGTCACCAACGGCGCGACGGGTATCGTCACTGACGGGTCGGGTAACGAAATCAAAAACACCGGCAACGCGACCGTGCGCGATGCAAACTCCGTGGGTTTTGTGATCGATGGTGAAAGAAATGTCTTTAATAATAAAGGAAATATCGACGTCAGCCTGAATGGTACTGGCGCAGAAATGAGTGGCGACTCGTCACAGGCGACGCTGGATGGTGATATCAATGTGACCGCTGTCGAGGACAGCAACGGCCTATACCGTGGTGCACAGGGCCTCGATATGGCGGGTGATAACAATACGCTGAATATTACCGGCAACGTCACAATCAGCGGTGACTATGACGCAGATAGCCAGATGGCCAGCAACAGCGATACCCTCCAGGGAATCACCGTCAGCGGCACGAACAATCAGGTGGATCTAACCGGCTCACTTAACATCAATGTTAGCGATGTGAGCACGGTAAGTGGACAGTGGCTGGATACATACGGCCTCACGGTCAAAGGTGATGGCAATACCGTCAATCTGATGGGCGGTATTGATATCAACTACGCCGAAAATGGCGATGGCGAAGTATCGTCTGTTACAGGCATAAATATAGACGGAGCTAGCAGTGTCACATTAAGCGGTGAGTCCACATTGAATATCACCACCCTCCCCGGCGGCTCAGTGACACTGGCCAATGTACAAAACGGCGGCAGCTTAACGTTAGACCAAAACTCTGTAATTAAAATCACAGAAACAGTTTTGCCCAGTGAGCATTACACCTACAACGCAATATTAACCGCAAAAGGCCAGGGTTCATCGATCGATAATCAGGGAGCCATCGTTGATGACGGCGCTGTCGCCCTATTATTCGCCCGCAGCGGCGCACAGGCAAAAAACAGTGGCGATATTAGCGCCTATGCCACAAGCGGTCATGACAACCGTAATGCAATCACTGCGGCTACCGATCAAGGATCGATAGTTAGCAACGCAGCGGGAGGATCAATCACGCTGGTATCGTCACTAACCCCAGGCAGCGATGGAGGAATAGGAACATTCCCGCTGATTTGGTACAGCAATACGCTGTACGCCATGCTGGCGGAAAACTACGGCGAAGTGAGCAACGAGGCAGGCGCCACAATAAATCTCCAGGGGGCGGGGGTCTATGGCGTATCCGCCAGTAAAGGGACGGCCCTCAATGCCGGAGATATTTACCTGGACGGCTTTGTCCCGACGCTGAACGACGATAATACCGTCGCCAGCAAAAGTTACTGGTCACCATCACAACTCTATCTGACCAGCTCGGCAATGGTGGCAGGCACCACCGACGGTGGTTATGGCGATGCAACCGCCACCAATACAGGCACCATTACCGTCAATAATGCGGGCTTCGGTATGATGGCACTTAACGGCGGCACAGCCATTAACCAGGGCACTATTAACCTGACCGCCGATGCAGGCGTCACCAAAACCGATGATAACCAACTGGTGGGCATGGCGGCGCTGAATGGTGGCATCGTGATTAACGACACCACAGGGACCATCAATATTGATGCCAATTACGGCAAGCCTTTCCTGACTGACAGCAAAAGTACCGTGGTTAACTACGGTACGGTCTGTTATGACAGCAACTGCCAGGGCAGCGACGACTACAACCCAACCGACAGCAACGTTTCCCTTACTTTTGCTGATGGCGATGTCATTACCGCCGCAGGTGAAACGCTTACCGGCGAAACCATCATTACCAATCCGATCGCAACGGAAACCGTACACATTAGCAACGCTGGCACCGTCAGCGGCGGCAAGGTCATCGTTAAAAATTACGGCGATTTAACCAATGCCGACACCGGCAGCATCAGCAGCGTCAGTATTGCAACAGGCGGCACCTATACCAACGAAGGTACAACAGCGGCAGTCTCCGTTGACGGCGGTGTCTTCAACAATACAGGCACAGTGACCGGGAAAACCGGCACCACCGTCGCAGGTTCCATTATCAACAACAGCGGGTCCATGAACACGGTTGAGCAATGGTCCAGCACCATGAACAATACCGGCATCGTGACGGACTGGACCGGCGCATCGGGTGGTGCGGTACTGAACAACAACGCTGGCGGCGAAGTCGATAAACTGACCTTCACCGCGGCGTCAACCGTCAATAACGCGGGCACCGTCAAAAACGGCTCCGTCGATAAAAACGGTACGCTCAATAACCTGGAAGGCGGCGTGATGACGCTGGCGGATAATAGCTTGTGGTCTGGCACCTTCAATAACTGGGGGACAGTGAACAGCGATGCCGATATCGCCACCGGCGGAAGCGGACACACGCTGTACAACGGCAGCACTGGCGTCATTAACGGACAGGTCACTACCTCGAAAAATAATGGCGGCAGTAAAGCCATTAACGACGGCACCATCAACATTGATAAAACTAACAATGTGGCGATGTCCGCGCACGGCAGCGCGAAGATGGTCAATAATGGCACTATCAATGTAGGTACAGTAGGCACCACGCAAACCGGCATGGTCGGGATGCAACTGGAATCAGATGCCAAATCCGATGCGGTGATCGAAAATAACGGCACCATCAATATTTACGCCAGCAACTCCTACGCCTTCAGCCAGTTGGGCAGTAACGGCCATATCGTCAACAACGGCACGGTCTACATTGATGACAACGTGACTGGCTCCGGCTTTATCAAGCAGGATGGTAAAACCATTGAAGGCAGCGGCGAAAACGGCGACGGTACGGAAGTGCATTATGTTGACTTCACGGCCCCCACGGAACCTGCTATTACCGATGGCACGACAACCGTTACCACCAGCGACAGTGCAGATTCATCGGCCACCAACAACCTGTCGGGCTACGTGGTCGGCACCAGCGCTGATGGCAGCGCCGGTAAGTTGATGGTCAGCAATGCCAGCATGAACGGCGTGGAGATTAACACCGGTTTTACCGCAGGTACTGCCGACACCACCGTCAGCTTTGACAACGTGGTCGAGGGCAGCAACCTGTCCGACGCAGGTGCCATTCAGTCCACCTCCGTGGTGTGGAATGCACAGGGCAGCACCGATGCCAGCGGCAACGTTGACGTCACCATGACCAAAAACGCCTATGCCGATGTGGCGACCGATGGTTCTGTCAGTGACGTGGCGCAGGCGCTCGACGCCGGTTACACCAACAACGAGCTGTACACCAGCCTCAACGTTGGCTCCACCGCTGAACTGAACAACGCGCTTAAGCAGGTGAGCGGCAGTCAGGCTATCACCGCGTTCCGTGAAGCCCGCGTGCTAAGCAACCGCTTTACCATGCTGGCCGATGCCGCGCCGCAAATTAAAGATGGCCTGGCGTTCAACGTCGTAGCGAAAGGCGACCCACGCGCTGAGTTGGGCAACGATACCCAGTACGACATGCTGGCATTACGTCAGTCGTTGGATCTCACCGCCAGCCAGAATCTGACGCTGGAGTACGGTATCGCGCGCTTGGACGGTGACGGTTCGAAGACCGCGGGCGACAATGGCCTGACCGGCGGCTACAGCCAGTTCTTTGGTCTGAAGCACAGCATGGCGTTTAATGAAGGTCTGGCGTGGAAGAACAGCCTGCGTTATGACGTACACAACCTCGACAGCAGCCGTTCTGTCTCTTATGGCGACACCAACAAGGTGGCGGATTCCAACGCACGTCAGCAGTATCTTGAGTTCCGCAGCGAAGGGGCGAAAACCTTCACCATGCTCAACGATACGTTGAAAGTCACGCCGTACGCCGGGGTGAAATTCCGTCATACGCTGGAAGGCAGCTATAAAGAGCGTAGTGCGGGTGATTTCAACCTGTCGATGAACTCTGGCAGCGAAACCGCTGTGGATTCCATTGTCGGAATGAAGTTCGACTATACCGGTGAAAATGGCTGGAGCGCCAGCGCCACGCTGGAAGGCGGTCCGAACCTGAGCTACAGCAAAAGCCAGCGTACTGCGTCACTGCAAGGTGCCGCAGGCCAGTCCTTTAGCGTAGACGACGACCAAAAAGGCGGAGGCATCAACGGCCTGGCGACGGTCGGTGTGAAATACAGCGCCAAAGACGCCAGCCTGAATCTGGACGCTTACCAGTGGAAAGAGGACAACATCAGCGATAAAGGCTTTATGTTGAATTTCAGAAAAACATTTCGCTAATTAATTAAACCCGCAGCCTGGTATTATTTATTAATACCAGGCTTTTTTATTTAAATTCAATTCACTAATCGTATGTTTTATATATAAATCGACATGTCCTTTTCTGGACTACTTAAAGTTTATGTTAGTTGATATCTTATCCGGCGAAAAATGGACTTCATCCATTTATAAATAGATATCTAACAAGGATTTTGACATGTTTAAATTTGCAAAAATCACCTTAGTTGCTGGTGTTCTGGCTACGCTGACCGCGTGCACTGGTCATATCGAAAACACAAAAAATAACTGCAGCTACGATTATTTCCTGCATCCAGCAATTTCGATTTCAAAAATTATTGGTGGCTGTGGCCCGGCTGCGAATCAGTAATAGAAGCGATTGCGCAGATACAAAAAAACCGGGAACTTCCCGGTTTTTGCATTTATAGATTAGGTGCTCATTCACATGTTATCGCACTCACGCTCTCGCGCAAAATACGCAGCACCGTTTCTTCTCCACTTCGGTTTGGATTGATTCGAATCGCATAATCGCCCAACGACGGACTCGCTTCGCGAAACGTCCCCGAAAGGCGATAGAACAGCGGAGGGATCTCATACTTCGACTCAGCTCCCACCGGGTATGGCAGCGCGCCTCTCTCTTGTGCCGCTTTCAGCACACGAGCGGCAATCGGCTGGTGAAACTCCACGATCAGCACCTTCGACTGAGCATTGGCGATGACGGCTTTTTTCACCTCGGGCAGCACTCCGCTATTGAGCATCGTCAGCAATCGTTCGGAAACGCCAGCCTGTACCGCATGCATCACCGGAGCGAAAACCAGGCCGCGGAGCACCTCCAGCGCCTGCGCTCCCTGAATCTGGCTACCACCGGAATAAAGCGTCGCACGGATTTTAGCGATAGCCTCCGCCTTGCCGACCACCGCCCCTACTCCCTCCGGACCAAAGAGCTTGAAGCAGGAAAAGGTAGACAGCGTCGCCCCACATTCACAGCCGATACCGTCAACCTTCATCACCGCGTAGTTATCGTCGGTTAACGTCGGCACGCCGCACTTTGTTATTTCCGCCAACACCTCGGCTAACACGTAACGATCCTGCGGTTGCTGACGCGTATGCTGCACCAGTGCGGCGTCGGGACGATGCTGCGTAATTGCCTGCGTGATTGCCGGGAGGCAGTTAAAATCCGCCCTGACCAGGGTAATACCCATCTGCTCAACGAGTACCTGCGTTGTGGGATACACCGGCGCATCATGAACCAGCAGACGCTGGCCGGGTTTGAGCAGCGCAGCCAGCCCGGCGCGAATAGCCCCGGTGCCCGCCCCCTGAACCAGCGCTGCGGCCTCAGCATGAAATGCCTCGGCCAGCACCTTTTCCACACGTTGCGTCACCCGAGGCTGATTTAGCCCCGGAGCCAATCCCAAATCACCTCCGGCCAGAAAATCAGCGCCAGGAAAGTGACGGCAAATCGTATCTACCAGCGCAAACTGCTTTTGCTGTGCTTGCGTGAGCGTCAGGCTTTGCAGAGGAAACGTCTTCATGTTTTACGCCTCCTCAGGCCGGAACAAACAGACCAAACCAGTAGAGAATATTCAGTACGATACCGGTGATCATCACCGCCACTACCGGCGCGGCCATCTTCTGTACCGGACGTCCAATCGATTCATTGAGGAAGTAGATCGCTACCGCAATTGAGAAACCGGTGTAGCCTGCCATCTTGATGGCGGCAAAAATCGAACCGATCAACAGTGCCATTTCCATCAGCATATTCATCGCATTACGAATATTGTCCGATGCGTTACGTACTGATGGATAACGCCCCAGCCATTTGCCAATAGAGCGCAGCAGCAGCACTTCCGCTGAAATCACGATAGCGCCAAGGATTGCCGCAATCCACGGATTCGGTGCCAGGTAGCCAACGGAATAAACGAAGGTGAAACCCGCTACCGCGTAAACGCCCGTCGCCAGCGCGGTTGTCGCAATCATCGGTACAAAGCCCAGCCCGCGCATAAACTCCGCCAACGCCGCCTGGTTAACCAGCGTCTGCGACTGCTCCGGCGTAATCCCTGCCGAATAGGCTTTTTCCAGCGTAAAAATTGAGACCTCGCTACCTGCAAAAATTTTCATACTGGCAACGGCGGCAATCAGCGCGCCGACGATGGCAATATACGGCAGGTTTTTAATAATCCGCGAAGTTCGTTCTTCAAAGACCGATAGCCCGCTGGCATCCATCTCCTCATCACCGCGGTGGCGAATATCATGCGTAATGGCGATCGCCAGTAGCATCATCATCCCCACAAAAATCTCAATTGATTCTGGGTTCAGATGCGGGAAGTAACGCACCACCACCACGCGGGTCATCAGTACGACCACCGCCGCGATAATGCTGTGCTTCCAGCCAAACTGGTAGAAAATCGCCACCAGCGGGAAGAGTGCGAATGCGGACACCACTGGAGAACTCAGTTCACCGAGGCTACCCAGCACATCAACCGGCAGCGCCGTGAGCAGATGGTTCACCGGCAGCAGGCAGGTCAGAATCAATACGCCCCAGATAGCGCCCAGACCGAACGCCAGCAGGCTGTTCATCGCCAGCACGCCGAGAATATCCGTCGGCAGGAACAGCAGCCAGGCGTTGAGCAAGCCGGTTTTCAGGGTAAAGGAGATCCCCACCGACGCCACAAAGCCGATACTCAGACCAAACGCGATACTTCCCGCCTCACGGCGATTCATGTACCCCTCGATCAGCTGCGGCAGAATCGGGCGGATGCCGTCATGAAAGACGGCCGCCGAGCGGTGTGCCAGAAGTGACGTCATGCCGGTCAGGCAGGCCACCACCACAATCTGAATATACAGATCCATAGTCATGCCTTTTATTTCAGGTGGTTAACCAGCATCGGAATCGCATGTTCAACATGTTCGACGGAGAGACCAAAAGCCACTTTCCCTTCCGCAACCATTTTTGCGATATGTTCGTCTTTCGCCTTAATACCCGGCTTGGCGATAGTGCAGCTTTTGTTGTAGCCAATCACCGCGATAGCAATCGACAGCGCTGCACCCGCGCCGGTGTTACAAGCGCCGATGTAGTAATCCAGTTGTCCGGATTTCACCTTCATCGCCGCTTCCATATCGTTATGAATGGAGACTTCAAAGCAACCCGGTGCTGCGGTTTCGATGGTCTTTTTAATCTGCTCACGCTGTAAGCCAGCAACGCCAATCTTTTTCATGATTCTGTCCTTATTGGAAAAATTGTGAGGGGTTATCACGCAACATCGTGTCCACATCGGCCTGGCTGAATCCTGACTGGCGCAACTGTGGGATAAAAGTGGTTAACAGATAGTCATAGCCATTGCCGCCATTGGCTTTTAAATGCGAGCGGCGGGTAATATCCATGGAGAGCATCACGCGATTCAACAACCCGCGATTACGTAGCTCATGCAGCATGCCAATGCGGTTCTCGTCCGGGTAATAGCTGTTTTTACCGATGGTATCGAATTGCACATACGCACCGAGATCGATCATGCGTAAGATATTGTCGAGGTTATCTTTCAGGTCGCAGTGACCAACGGTTACGCGGGAAAGGTCGACGCCGTGCGCCTGTAGCAACACCAGCTGTTCCACCCCCATCGTGCTAAAAGAGGTATGGGTTGAGATGGGGCGTCCGGTTTCGATGTGTGCCCGCGCCGCGGCGATAAACACCTTCTCTTCAAGCGGCGTAATCACACCTTCACTGGAGCCGATTTCCGCGATAATTCCGGCCTTCAATTCAGTACCATCAATACCGATAACTATCTCATCGACCATCTCCTGCGCGAGCTGTTCCACGCTGCGGGCCGCAACATGTTCAGGGAAGAACGCATCCTGGTAATAGCCAGTGCAGGCCACGACGTTGATTCCGGTCTCGCGCATCAGGTCGAGCATGAATTGCGGATTACGCCCCATATAGCGGTTGGTCATCTCAATAATGTTGCTGACGCCTAACGCCCGGAGATCCTTCATTTCCTGACAAATGAGATCGTACTGATCTAACCGGCAGTCGAGGTTATTCTTGAACCCGGAGAGATCGATATGCAGATGTTCGTGGACCCAGGTGTAGCCCGTCGGATCAAAGTTCATAAAGTGTCTCCTGTAAGGCGCAATGCCGAGAGAAAAGAACAGCCATTTTGTGGTGCCGCCGCGCCGAAAAATTCACACACCGTAGCGCCAACGTCAGATAACGTCGCCCGGATGCCTAATTGCGCAGGCGCCAGCCCCTGTTGATATACCAATACCGGCACAACTTCCCGGGTATGATGGCTGTGACCAATGGTCGGATCGTTACCGTGATCGGCCATAACCACCAGGCAGTCATTTGGATCCATAGCGGCCAGAAGGCGCGAAAGATTAAGATCGACAAGCTGCAACCGCTCCGCATAACGTTCCACGTCTTCCGCATGCCCGGCGAGGTCGGTCTCCTGAATGTTGGTACAGATAAATACCGTCGACTCAGCGTTAAATTCGTTAAGCGTGATATCCATGATCTGCTGGCTATCCACCAGGTTTTGCCAGCTGCGCCCGTGCGGATTGCCAACGATGTCCGCCACTTTACCGACCAGCACGGTAGGGATTCCGGCGTCATACAGTTTTTGCGGTACCTGTACCTGCTCATCTACACCAAAACCCATATGCCTGACCTGGAAGCCATTTTCATAGGCGCCGGAGCGTGGGGCGTTAATACCGATAAAGCGTCCCTCTTTGGTCTCGGCGGCATCCAGAATGCGCTGACTGTCTGCAAGCTGACCGCCAAACGCGATCACGCGCCCAACCTGAACCTGCTCACGCACCACCCGGCCTATCTTTAGCACCTCATCAAACGGGATAACGGCAAGATTGGCGGTAATGTTGTAGACCTGACCTAAATCCGCTTCGAGGTTATCGCCCACCGCAACCGCATCGTTGACCCAAAGAAACGCCAGGTCGTCGCCGCGGCGTTCCACATGCCAGCCCGCGGCTTTCAGCGCCTGTTCAACTCCATCGATGACGTCGCTAAATGGCATCCGCAGCGGGGCCTGAGGCCGTGTGCCTAAAATCTCCTGATGGCCCATAAAGGTATCTCCCCCTTCATGCTGCAGCTCCGCAACGCCCCAGACTGCTGATGCAGAGGGTTTCATCACGCCTGGGGCAAAGCCCAGAGCGTTAATCAGCCCCAACTTTTCCAGCGTTGGCAGCCGTAACTGCGGGAGTTCGCCCAGGATATGACCACAGGTATTCGCTCCGGCATCCTGCGGCCTGACCCGCGTGACGTCTTTCATTGCACCAACGCCAAAACTGTCGATTACTAACACCACGAATCGGGCCATTAGTCCTCCAGAATATTGCCGAGACTGTCGTAACGCGCGACGATTTCAGCTGCACCGTGCTGAATACCCGACACCAGCACCACGTCGCTACGCGTCACGAAGATCTGGGTGCGAAAACAGAAGATCACCGCGCTGCTCACCGGAAACTCCCCAGCAACAGGCAGGTAGTAGTCAATACTGCTGTCATCTACGGGTTTTAGCTTCGCTGCGATCGGCGAATCACTTTCTGGCGTAAAGACCAGCGCATTTTGCGCATGGCCGCGACGGTAATAACCCCCACCGTAGCAATAACTGTCCCCGCGAAAATTGTGCGATACCTCGCTCAGCCACAGCATCGCGATTCGTTCCGGCTGGTCGCCTTTTTGATTGGAAGGAATAGTGCCTGTCAGTGCATGACCCGGCTCGGCGTGGGTGACGCCATATTCCGCCAGCAGAGGGAGTGACGAACAGCTACTGGCTGACGGCGCATTAAGTTGCTCAATGGCAATCCCGGCTTCCGCCAACTGACGTCGTGCATTCACCAGCGTGTGCAGATTAGGCGTCGGCATCGTCTGCGCTGAGTTTTCATCCCATAACAGGCAGGGGAAATGGGTCAACCCGCTCAGGCGTAAGCCCGGCAGCCTGCGAATTTCATTGACCACATCCGTCAGATACATAAGAGGAAATCCGCTTTCCTGCCCCGGATAGAGAAAATCATCCTTGTCGTACACTTTCAGCATCACGTTCTGTTCACAGCCAGCCTTCACCGCTGCAGCTGAAACTTCGCGCGCTTTCTCCAGCGAGAACAACGTGATGACCTCAGTGCCCTGCGCCACTGCGTCATTGACCAGTCGCGACGGGATCTGCACCAGATGTCCCTGGTGCGCAACCGGTAACCCGGCACGACGCATCACGCGACTCTCCTTGTAATCGACAACCACGATGCCTTCATAGCCAAGCTGCAACAGCCTGTCCGCCAGCCACGGGTTACGTCCTACCTGTTTGGTCATCAGATATAGCGAAATGCCATGTTGCCTCGCGACATCCAGCAGGCGTTTACCATTCTCGATAACCTGGTCAACATCAATAACCCAACTGTCAGGTGCGATCTTTCCCTGCTGCCACAACGCGATAGCAGCTGAGATAAGCGCGGGGTTCTGGCGTTTCAATGCCTCTATAAACATTTCTCTGCCTCGTTTCTAATCCTTCAGCTAAATATTCATTTTTTTGAATATTTAGGGTGCAATAGGCTAATCTCCATGGGTTTTAGACGCCTTCGTTCGCAGCCATCCACAATCCATACAAGTTCGCCAACATGTAGCCTTCTTCATTCGCGTGCAGCGTCACCGTGAACTCTTTCAGCAACGCCTGATGTACCAGCAAAATAGTTGGCCAGAGATGAGATTGCGTCAGCTCCTCTAACAGCTCACCATCCAGTGCTTCAATCACTTCGCCCTTGCGGCTACGCATTAACGCGCTCGCCATATGGGTCATCGCCATGGTTCCTTGCTCATTGTGAATCGGCAAACACCACTCTTCATCCAACCGCCTGACTACTTGCAGCATGCCGCTGCAAATATCCTTGTCGATAACGCCTGCTTCGCACAGCAGGTTAAGCCTGTTTTCCATGTCGTTCGCCTTCACTTAATAACTGGGTTCCTGTTCACCGTTCGCCACACGTTGCTGGTGGGCAAGCAGCGCCTCTTTATTAACAACGGCTCGCAGTAGCTGTTGCATCGGATAATCCTCTGCCCGGGTCAGTACCACGGCCTCCGTGGCCTGAAGAAACCGCGGATCGTTGGTAAGCGGCGTGGCTTCTAATCCCAAAACTGCCAGCTCGGCCTCCGCAACCACGTTCCAGATAACCGCGTCCACGTCCCCTTTCGCGATGCGCTGTAAGCTCTCGTGATAGGGCATATCGATCAATTCAACGTCACGGTCGCCAAAACAGGCCTCGGTCATGATTTTCTGATCCGCCGAACGGTTATCCAGACCGACACGTTTTACTGTTGCAGATTCGCCCTTGCGACAAATCAGCTGGTGCTCGCCAACGTAGGTATGCGGCCCCAGCGCCAACGTGATACGCAATCTGTCCTGGGCAAGGTAACTTTCCGCCGCCAGACGAGAAACCACCGCCATGTCGTAGACGCCGTTTAGCAGGCATTCCACGCGAATATCAGCCCCACGCATGTGTGCGTAATAAAATGGGATCCCGTCGAACTGCGCCTTCAGCCCACTCGCCAGCCCTTCATATAAACGGGTGTAGGGCAGCGGCATCGCACAAACTACGTTATTAATATCTACATGCTTTAGCAGCGTACGGTTATCCATCTCCACCAGATAGCTACCGTTACGCCCGCGACGCTCAATACGGATTGCCCCGGAAGATTCCAGCGTTTTCAACGCGGCCTGGGTTAACCCTACCGATGAGTGACACTCGGTTGCCAGTTCATCGATAGTTTTTAGTCTGTTACCGCACTTCTCACCGAGCAGGTAACGGGCCAGGGTTGTCAGCACAACCCCCTCTTTCTTGATAAATGTCCGACGCATTTTATATTTTCAGTAAATTGAATATTTATATCTTCATTAAAGTGAAGATATAACGCAATGAGGAAATATGCAAACGGCGAGGCGCTTCACATTTTTTGAGGTTCACAAACGAGCAGGCGAAAAAAAACCGGGCGTAACCCGGTTTCTTCAGTATCGCAGGGAGCATTACGGCTTGGCGACAAAACCAATCGCTTCGTAAACGGCTTTCAGCGTAACAGATGCGCGGGCGCTGGCTTTTTCCGCACCTTCTTTCATCACTTTCTGCAGGAAAGCTTCATCGTTACGGAAACGGTGATAGCGCTCCTGAAGCTCAGTCAGCATACCGGAAACGGCCTCTGCGACTTCACCTTTCAGATGACCATACATTTTGCCTTCGAAGTGCTGTTCCAGCTCCGGAATGCTCTTACCGGTGACGGCGGAGAGAATATCCAGCAGGTTGGAAACACCCGCTTTGTTCTGCACGTCGTAGCGTACAACCGGCGGCTCTTCGGAGTCGGTCATCGCACGTTTGATTTTCTTAACCACAGATTTCGGATCTTCCAGCAGACCGATCACGTTGTTGCGGTTGTCATCCGACTTGGACATTTTCTTCGTCGGCTCCAGCAGCGACATCACGCGCGCGCCGGATTTAGGAATGAACGGCTCAGGCACTTTGAAGATGTCGCCATACAGGGCATTAAAGCGCTGGGCGATATCGCGGCTCAGTTCCAGATGCTGTTTCTGATCTTCGCCAACCGGTACCTGGTTGGTCTGATACAACAGGATGTCTGCCGCCATCAGTACCGGATAATCAAACAGACCGGCGTTGATGTTCTCCGCATAGCGCGCGGATTTGTCTTTGAACTGGGTCATACGGCTCAGCTCGCCGAAGTAGGTGTAGCAGTTCAGCGCCCAACCTAACTGTGCATGCTCCGGTACGTGAGACTGCACGAAAATGGTGCTTTTTTCAGGATCGATACCGCATGCCAGATACAGCGCCAGCGTATCGAGCGTTGCTTTACGCAGCTGCTGAGCATCCTGACGAACGGTGATGGCATGTTGGTCAACGATGCAGTAGATGCAATGGTAGTCATCCTGCATGCTCACCCACTGACGCAGCGCACCCATATAGTTGCCAATGGTCAATTCACCTGAGGGCTGTGCGCCACTAAAAACGATGGGCTTAGTCATTTTTTGATTCCTGATTTTCGCTATGCGGAAGCCCGAGAGCGGGCAGTAGTTCATTAATACGGTCGTAAATAACGTCGGGCTGGCTCAGCGCGATCGACTCGCCGTAGTTGTAGCCATAGGTCAGGCCAACGGACGGACAGCCAGCAGCTTTTGCCGCCTGAATATCATTGCGTGAATCCCCTACGAAGAGCATTTGCTCAGGCTTGATGCCAAGCTTACTTGCCACCAGCAGCAGCGGATCCGGATGCGGTTTTTTATTCTGCACGTCGTCACCACCGATGACCACGCTAAAGTACCTGGCGATATCTAATGCTTCGAGCAATGGCGCGACAAACGGGGTCGGTTTGTTGGTCACCAGACCCAGCGGCAATCCTTTCGCATGCAGCGCGCCCAGCGTGTCGGCAACATCAGGGAACAGGAATGTCCCCTCTTCTGCGACATCGCCGTAGTATCTGTCGAACAGCTTACGCAAAATACGTACCTGCTCCTCGGCGGGAATATCATCATCAACGGGCGGTTTACCCATCGTTTTACGTAATGTTGCGCGCTCCTGACGGGACCACGCCAGCGCGCGCTCCATCAGTACATCTGCACCGTTACCAATCCAGGTGATAACGCGTTCTTCTCCGGCAACCGGCAGTTCCAGCGCATACAGCGCCATGTCCACCGCTGCGGCTAATCCCGGCGCGCTGTCGACCAGCGTGCCGTCGAGGTCAAATGCAGCACCCCGAATTTCCTGAAACTTATCCATGACTTACCTTCGCCAGTTCATTGCGCATTTCATCAATGACTTTTTTGTAGTCTGGTTGGTCGAAAATGGCGGAGCCTGCGACAAACATATCTGCGCCTGCTGCGGCAATTTCACCAATGTTATTCACTTTGACGCCACCGTCCACTTCGAGGCGGATATCGTAGCCAGATTCATCAATACGACGACGCACTTCGCGCAGCTTATCCAGCGTTTGTGGGATGAAGGACTGTCCGCCAAAGCCTGGGTTAACGGACATCAGCAGGATCACATCGAGCTTATCCATGACGTAGTCCAGATAGCTCAGCGGTGTTGCCGGGTTGAACACCAGGCCCGCTTTACAGCCATGCTCTTTGATCAGCTGTAAAGTGCGATCGACATGCTCGGAGGCTTCCGGATGAAAAGTAATGATGCTGGCGCCAGCGGCGGCGAAGTCCGGGACAATCCGATCGACCGGTTTCACCATCAGGTGAACATCAATCGGGGCGGTGATGCCATATTTACGCAGCGATTTCAGTACCATCGGTCCGATGGTCAGGTTCGGTACGTAGTGATTGTCCATGACGTCGAAGTGCACGACATCGGCACCGGCAGTCAGCGCTCTCGCGGTGTCCTCACCCAGGCGGGCAAAATCAGCCGACAGAATTGAGGGGGCGATCAAATACTGTTTCATCCGCTTCTCCTTGAGATTTATTACTTCGCAGGCGTTACGACTCCTGGTTTATACAGTGCCAGCAGTTCGTTCACCTTTTTACGCGTGCCGCCATTGCTGCTTATGCTGCGCCGCACTTTGACCTGAAAATGTTTCGCCGCTCGGTACCATTCACGGGTATCGGGCGTATCGTGGTTCGAAATTAACACCGGGATCTGCTTACTGACCAGCTTTTCTGCCATCTCGGCCAAATGCGCCTGCTCTTTCGGGCTAAAGCTGTTGGTGTGATACGCAGTGAAATTTGCCGTCGCCGAAAGCGGTGCATAAGGCGGGTCACAATAGACCACAGAGTTGCTATCCGCACGGTTCATGCACTCTTCATAGGAGAGGCAATGGAACTCCGCATTCTGCGCTTTCTCAGCAAAATGGTACAACTCGGCTTCCGGGAAGTAAGGTTTTTTATAACGCCCAAACGGGACGTTAAACTCGCCGCGCAGGTTATAACGGCACAATCCGTTGTAACCAAAGCGGTTCAGATACAAGAACAGCACTGCTCTGCGGAACGGATCCTCGCTGGCATTAAATTCTTCTCTGAACCGATAGTACACCTCAGCCTGATTGGTTTCAGGCATAAACAGCTCACGCGAAGCCTGCACATACTCATCGGTACGCGTCTTCACGATGTTATAGAGACTGATAAGGTCGCTGTTGATATCGGCAAGAATATAACGAGAAAAGTCGGTGTTGAGAAACACCGACCCGGCACCCACGAAAGGTTCAATCAGGCACTCACCCTGAGGTAAATGCCGTTTGATATCATCAAGCAGGGGGTATTTCCCCCCTGCCCATTTCAAAAAAGCGCGATTTTTTTTCATGCTGACTAACTAATTACACCTTCTCCGGCTGTGGAGAAAGCTCCGACAGCATCCTGCGCTTTAGTCTTTGTCCCGCAATTGGGCGAAACATCAAACCATTGCAGAACATATCCTATCTTACTTCAAATCGGCCTGAACCTGATGCAGCGGTTTTGCCCACGGGTTTTTCGCCTGAATATCAGCGGGTAACGTAGACACTGCACGTTTCGCGTCTTCTTTAGACGCATACACGCCTGTCACCAGAACATACCACGGTTGACCGTTACGCGTCGTCTGGTACACCACGTAGTTCTTCAGGTTTTCTTTCTTCGCCCAACCGTTCAGGTTGTCGTAGTTAGAAGAACTACTGAGCTGCAACGTGTAATGGCTGGACGGCGCAGATTTTAACGCTCCAACATTACCTGCACTTTTCGCTCCGCCAGCAACAGGCGTTGTCGTTGTTGCTGTCGCCGTTGGCGCAGGCGTTGCGGTCTGCGTTGGCGTCGCAGTTGCTTTCGGCTCAGCGGTCGCTTTCGGCGTAGCGGTTACCACAGGTGCTTTAGTTGTGGTGGTCGGCGCGGTAGCAGTTACGGTTGGTTTTGCCTGAGCAACAGGTTTCGGCTCTGTCGGCGTCGCTTTCACCGTAGTTTGCGGTTTGCTCTTCGGCTCAATAACGGCCTGTTTACGTTCCTGGCGCGTAGCAGCAGGACGCTCAGTCGTTTCCGTTTTCGCCGTCTGGCGCGCAGCATTACCATTACGCATCGGCGCAACGGTCGCAGGTTCGGTCGGCAGCGTAGAGTTAACCACGGCGTTGTTAACCTGCTCCTGACCCTGCGGTTGTGTCAGAGCATTGTTCAAATCGCCCTGCACTTCAACACGCTGCTGGCCTTCGGTTGCCGCAGGTGCCTGACCTTGAGTCGGGGTAGAGGAAATCGGTGGCAGGGAAACATCCTGCTGGGTATTGCCAGCGGTCTGCTCAGTGCCCGTTGCAGGAGCCGTTGCGCTCGCCTGATCCGTTGCATTGCTGCCAGAAAGATCGATGCTCTTCTCACCAGATGCTGCCTGCTCATTGGAAGAAGATGAGGGGGCTTTCAGCGCAGAACCAATGCCGATAATCAGCAGCAGCAGTACCAGAACGCCCACACCCATCATCATATATTGGCGGGAGGCAGGTTTGCTGGCGGCTTTCTTACGCTTGCGCGGACGACGTTCTACACGCTCTTCATCCACGGCATCGTCATCAGATTCATACTCTTCTTCAATGTCCTGCTCTTCTTCACGCTCTTTGCGTGCTCGTGCAGGACGGCGATCGTCAGCATCCAGATCAACATCATCAAAATTGATTTGCGGCTCATTATCGCGTTCAGACGATTGACGAGAACGACCAGTACGACGATCGCTGGGATCGGGTTTCAGCTCGTCTTCTGGTTTGAATTCATCCATTTAACACCCCACTCAAAGGTTAATGCTTACGACTTTGCACATAACCTGAAGCTAAAAGACCTACGTTTCGCAACGTAAGCCTGACCTTTCTTGTTGTTACGCCTGCTGGCAATCAGCAATAGCGTTAAGAACCACCTCGTGCGACACTCCGCCGCGCACTTCACTCTTCCCTATCGCTCGCGGAAGCACCAAACGAATCTCTCCCGCTAACACTTTTTTATCTCGCAGCATGTGCGGCAGATAAGCCTCGGTGGACATTTCACGCGGCCCATTCACCGGTAAGCCTGCTCGCTGTAACAGCGTAATGATGCGCTGCGTATCAGCGGAGGTGAACTGACCCAAACGTTCTGACGTACGGGCAGCCATTACCATACCTGCTGCGACTGCTTCACCATGTAACCAATTGCCATAACCCATTTCAGCTTCGATCGCATGGCCAAACGTGTGTCCCAGATTCAGTAAAGCACGTAAGCCCATTTCACGCTCGTCTGCTGCGACAACTTCTGCTTTCAGCTCACAACAACGACGGATACAGTACGCCATTGCCGGACCATCCAGACGCAGTAACGCATCCAGATTGTCTTCCAGCCAGCTGAAAAATTCGCCGTCAAGAATGATGCCGTATTTGATCACTTCCGCCAGCCCCGATGCCAGCTCACGCGCAGGAAGCGTTTTCAGACAATCGAGATCCACCACCACGGAGGCCGGTTGGTAAAACGCGCCAATCATGTTTTTACCGAGGGGATGGTTTACGGCGGTTTTGCCGCCAACGGAGGAGTCGACCTGCGACAACAGAGTTGTCGGGACTTGAATAAAACGAACACCACGTTGATAGCTGGCTGCCGCAAAACCGGTCAGATCGCCAATCACGCCGCCGCCAAGGGCAACTAACGTGGTATCACGACCATGCGGTTTTTGCAGTAACGCGGTGAAAACCGTATCCAGAACCGTCAGGCTTTTATACTGCTCGCCATCGGGAAGGATAACGCTATCAACGTTAACACCCGCCTGTTCAAGTACGCCGCGAACCTTATCGAGATAAAGGGGAGCCAGGGTTTCGTTGGTCACCAACATAACCTGATCGCCCGATTTCAGCGGTAAGAATGAAGCTGGCTCATTGAACAAACCAGCCGCGATGGTGATAGGGTAACTACGTTCCCCGAGAGTGACTGTGATCCTCTCCATTACGCGACATCCACCTTAGTTACTTGTACCCGCAGACGAGTGTGTATTCAGCCAGAATTAGTTGCTTTCCAACATATGAATAATCTGGTTTGCTACGACTTTTGCGCTCTGATCGTCGGTGCGAATGGTCACGTCAGCAATCTCTTCGTACAGAGGATTGCGTTCGTCAGCCAACGCTTCCAGAACTTCACGAGGCGGTGATTCTACCTGCAGCAGCGGGCGTTTCTTGTCACGTTGAGTACGTGCAAGTTGTTTTTCAATTGTCGTTTCAAGATAGACCACGACGCCACGCGCGGAAAGACGGTTACGTGTTTCACGTGATTTTACAGAGCCACCGCCAGTTGCCAGCACAATACCCTGTTTTTCCGTCAACTCGTTGATGACTTTTTCTTCGCGATCACGGAAGCCGTCTTCACCTTCTACATCGAAGACCCAGCCCACATCAGCTCCGGTTCGTTTCTCAATCTCTTGATCAGAATCGTAAAATTCCATATTGAGTTGTTGAGCTAACTGGCGCCCAATAGTGCTTTTTCCGGCACCCATAGGCCCAACCAGAAAGATATTGCGTTTCTCTGCCATTTTTTCGGTACTACTAAGACTATTCGTTAATGGTAAACCCGCTTCGCAGACACCCAGCGCAGCAGGACATGAACTGAAACCTCATAAGATATTGCGAGAGTCAGACTGAAAATTATCTCAATACTCAAGCGGGTTTGGCAACTGAATAAATCACCAAACCTAACGCATTTCTGGTCGTGGCAGGCATGCTACCCTGCAAACATCAGACCTGGCGACGTATCGCGCAGTCAAATGACACCCAATAAGCCTATGGCACACCACCGGAAAGGCAAAGCGTATTCACTGCCGCATAAGTAAAGAAAAGTACCGACGCTCAAATCGGTACTCCTTGTATGCTAAATACACCCTCACGTCAAATCCCTGAAACGTGTTCAGTGCAAAAACAACGGCTTTTCATGCATAAGTTATTCCGTTGAAACCAGTCTGGGCGTAATAAAGACCACTAATTCGCGCCGTTCGTCTTCTTTACCATCATGGCGAAAAAGAGAGCCAAGCCAGGGAATGTCGCCTAATAGCGGCACGCTGTCGGCTGCGGATTTATTCTTATGTGAAAAAATCCCGCCAAGCGCAATCGTCTCGCCGCTTTTTACCTCGACCTGAGTTTCAATCTCCTGCTTGTCGATAGCCAGCACTTCGCCATCTGCCTGCTGTAGAACCTGTCCGGGAACATTCTGGCTGATATGCAGTTTCAGCCTGATTCTCCCTTTCTGCAACACCGTTGGTGTTACCTCCATCCCCAGTACCGCTTCCTTGAACTCGACGGATGTCGCACCGCTTTCACCGCTGGAGACCTGATAAGGGATCTCACTGCCCTGCTTAATACTGGCAGGTTGCAGATGAGATGCCAGTAATCGTGGGCTGGCGATGATATCCTCCAGCGCAGACAACTCCAGTTCCAGTAAACGACCGTTAATGCGGCCAATATTAAATCCCACACGGGATGTGGCGGTGGCTACAGAAAGGTCGCCGGCAAGCGTCGTGACATTCCCAACCGCCCCCGATTGTTGTGCGTCAGCCAGCGACCACTTCACCCCCAGCTCGCGCAAACTTTTTTCATTTATGGTGACGATATGCGCCGCCAGTTCGACCTGGGCAACCGGCAAATCCATTTGCGATACCCACTTTTCCAGGGTGTTAAGCGCAACGCTATTATCACGCAGCAGTAAGCGGTTGGTCCGTTTATCCACCGTCATGCTTCCCTTGGCACTGAGCAGTTTTTCTCCTGCTTTTGCCAGCTCGGCAGCATCAGCATAGTGCAAAATAATGCTGCGCTGCTCCAGCGGCAAACTGGCCTGAATCCGCGCCTGTTCATTGTCCTGGCGGGCCGCATTGTCATTCTGCCATTGAACAGAATGCACATGCAGGATGTTTCCCTCCTGGCGTAATACCAGCCCGGCACTTTTTACCACCGTCTGCAGTGCCTGCTTCCAGGGGACATCCGTCAAATGCAGCGACAGCACACCGCTGACATCTGGCGAAACCACCAGGTTTTTCTGTTCCTGTTCAGCCAGCGCCTGCAATACCTGAGTAACCGGCACATTATCGACCACCAGCGTCACGTTTTGCGGTTTCGTCGCCAGTGCGCTCGTTATCCCGACCGCCAGCGCTATTACTATCCACGCTATCCATCGCTTCATTTACCGCTCCTTGTCGTTGCCACTGCCACCACGGCGGTTCGCAGTTTTTTTCTGTGCCGAGGATTATGTTCTGGGCCGTTATCTGCGTAATCGTCCAACCGTTTTTCAGGACGTCATTTGGCTTAACCCGCCGCCATTTTTTCTGGCTATCCTGAACGATGCCGATGGGTCGCGTGCCCTGGCTCACCATGCCCTGAAAGCGCCATGTCGACAGCTCAGCAATTTGGCAACGGTCCTCCGGCGGCAGGAAGGGATTACGCATACCGGTGAGCATCAGTACGCTTACGCATATCAACAGCCAGCGTTCAACCGTCATTCAGACGCTCCAGCTGTAGCGTTAGCAGCAGCTCCGTGTCTTCTGCGCTAAGCGAAAATCGGCTGACGTTCATCCCCTGATCCGCCAACTGGACAAACGTCTGCGGGATAGCATCCCAGGCCGATATCAGCGCCATCTCTCCGCCTTGCGCGGAGGGTTGCCAGTGGATAAGACGAGTAAGTGAAGTCTGAAACAGTAGTGGAGAGAACAGGGTCAGTTTCTCTTCCGGCTCTGCTGGTGATGCCGCCAGCAGATAGACATCTCGCCATTGCATCTGAATAGCTGCACGTTGCTGGACCAGCGTCTCGCGTTGCATCGTCCGCTCCCGCGCTACGGGATAAAGACATAACGTCACCAGTATGAGTAGCCCCAACATCCAGCCGCACCAGCAGATGAGTCGAAAGCGCGGCGACTGCGCTAACCAGACATCACAGAGCGTTATCATGCGCACCGCTCCGTGTCAGTCGATAGTGGAATTGCCAGCGTCCCTGCGCATCCTGCTGCGTTTCACCGGGGCAGCTCAACTGAAATAATGGCCGCTGGCGTAATTGCGTTTCCAGAGTCTTCAGCGCGGCAAAGTTCAGCGTGTTTCCCGTCAGTTCCAGCGTGTCCTGTTGCCAGGTCATTTTTGTTAACCACGCCTGCTCAGGCAGTAATTCCACCAGCTCTTGCAAAACCGACTGCCAGCTTCGGGTCTGCTCACGCTGTTTGTTCCGTGCCTGCACCTGTTGCCATCGTTGCTGGCGCTGCTGCATACGCGGCTTTAGCGCCATTAAGGCCTCGACACGCGTCTTTTCGGCGTCTGCCAGCAGTAATTCAGCCCGATTTTCTACACTCAACACGCTGTAGTAGCGCAACAACACGCCAATACTAAGCAGTAACGAAGCGCTAAATAAGATGCCCCAGAAGCGCAGGCAAGCGTAACGCCGAGTCTGACGCCAGGGCAGAAGATTAATGGTCGCTATCATCAGTACGCGCCTCCCATAGCGAGTCCCAGCGCAATGGCGAAGTGATGGCTTTGCGTTGGAATGGGCGGCTGGCGTACAGACACGGCGCTCAAAGGGTCGAAGCCGCCAGGGGAGCATTGCGCAATGGCTGTCGTGGGCAGAGATAATGTCGTGGCAAGCTCATCGATACTGCCAATATCGCTCGTTGATTTACGTCCCCATGCCGAACGGGTCGCCCATAACCACTGGGCGTCATCACGCCATACCAGACACTGCTGATGCTCTGGCAAGAAGGGAATAAATCGCTGTAACGCGCTGGCATCCGGTGTAATCGCCGTAACCTGCACCTTCAGGGTTTGGATAAGCGTCAGAAGCGCTGAAATCTCTTTGCTTTGCGCAGCAGTGACGTTAAATGCCGGGCTCAACGTGTCTTCGCTATAATCAAAATGCAGCGCATCCGGCGCCATATCGAGTTCACGCGCCATCGAACCGGACAACCATGCGGTTTGCTCTGGCTCGCGTAACGTCATTGTCGGACGAGGAAACTTTTTTTGTAACGTCCTGTTGGCGGGAAAAGAGAGATGAATATGGTGTCGGCGAGGGAGCTCCCGGCTCCACGGCAGTAGCGCGGTGACCAGCTGTTCAGGCTCGCGAATGTGGCCATCGACGATAACCTGAGGCGTCAGCGGTATACGCCACCAGCGTTGCAGATACCAACCTGATGCTTCGCGAACGATAGCGACAGCCAGCGCTTCATGTTGCTGAATATGCAGACCAATTTTCCAGATATTGAAAGCCATTGCTAATGATCTCCTTATCACCCGTCGCTTTAACGGGTATATCAATGCGTCTGGCTTGCCTTTATACTACCGCGCGTTTGTTTATAAACTGCCCAAATGCCACTAAATGGGAAATCTCCAGTGAAGTTCGTAAAGTATTTATTAATCCTTGCAGTATGTTGCATCCTGCTGGGAGCAGGCTCGATTTATGGCCTCTATCGCTATATTGAGCCGCAATTGCCTGACGTCGCGACGCTCAAAGATGTGCGTTTACAGATCCCGATGCAGGTTTACAGCGCTGACGGCGAGCTAATCGCGCAATATGGCGAGAAACGTCGAATCCCGGTCACGCTGGATCAGATGCCGCCGGTAATGGTTAAAGCCTTTATCGCCACAGAAGACAGCCGCTTTTATGAGCACCATGGGGTAGACCCGGTGGGGATCTTCCGTGCGGCCAGCGTCGCATTGTTCTCTGGTCACGCGTCGCAAGGGGCGAGTACCATTACCCAACAGTTGGCGAGAAACTTCTTCCTGAGCCCGGAACGTACGCTGATGCGTAAGATCAAAGAAGTGTTCCTGGCGATCCGCATTGAACAACTGCTGAGTAAAGATGAGATCCTCGAACTGTATCTGAACAAGATCTATCTGGGGTATCGCGCCTATGGCGTGGGTGCTGCCGCGCAGGTCTATTTCGGTAAGACGGTGGATCAACTCAGCTTAAGTGAAATTGCGGTGATTGCCGGTCTGCCAAAAGCGCCGTCAACCTTCAACCCGCTCTATTCGATGGACCGTGCAACCGCGCGACGTAACGTTGTACTGTCGCGTATGTTGAGCGAAAACTACATCACGCAAGCCCAGTACGATCAGGCGCGCGGCGAGGCCATTGACGCTAACTACCACGCGCCGGAAATCGCTTTCTCTGCACCGTATCTGTCTGAAATGGTGCGCCAGGAGATGTATAACCGTTATGGCGAGAAAGCCTATGAAGACGGGTATCGCATCACCACCACCATTACGCGCAAAGTACAGCAGGCAGCTCAGCAGGCAGTACGTAACAACGTGATGGATTACGACATGCGCCACGGCTACCGCGGCCCGTCGAACGTGCTGTGGAAAGTGGGCGAAAGCAGTTGGGACAGCAAGAAAATTACCGATACGCTGAAAGCGCTGCCGACTTATGGCCCCCTGCTGCCGGCGGTTGTTACCAGCGCCAATCCACAGGAAGCCATTGCCGCGCTGGCGGATGGTACATCAGTGTCATTACGGATGGATGGTATGCGCTGGGCGCGTCCTTACCGTTCGGATACTCAACAAGGCCCGACGCCGCGTAAAGTGACCGACGTAGTACAGACTGGCCAGCAAATCTGGGTACGCCAGGTGGGAGATGCCTGGTGGCTGGCGCAAGTGCCGGACGTCAACTCCGCCCTGGTCTCCATCAATCCGCAAAACGGCGCGGTGCTGGCGCTGGTTGGTGGTTTTGACTTCAACCAGAGCAAGTTTAACCGTGCAACCCAGGCGTTACGCCAGGTGGGCTCCAACATCAAGCCATTCCTGTATACCGCCGCAATGGATAAAGGTCTGACGCTGGCGAGCATGCTCAACGACGTGCCAATCTCCCGCTGGGATGCCGGTGCTGGTTCCGACTGGCAGCCGAAGAACTCCCCGCCGCAGTACGCCGGTCCTATCCGCTTACGTCAGGGGCTGGGTCAGTCGAAAAACGTGGTGATGGTACGCGCCATGCGCGCTATGGGCGTGGATTACGCGGCAGAGTATCTACAACGTTTCGGTTTCCCGGCACAGAACATTGTGCATACCGAGTCACTGGCGCTGGGTTCGGCTTCGTTCACGCCGTTGCAGGTGGCGCGCGGTTACGCGGTGATGTCTAATGGCGGCTTCCTGGTCGATCCGTATTTCATCAGTAAGATCGAAAGCGATATGGGCGGCGTTATCTTCGAAGCGAAGCCGAAAATTGCCTGCCCGGAATGCGATATTCCGGTGATTTACGGCGATACCCAGAAATCTAACGTGCTGGAAAACAGTAACGTAGAAGATGTCGCCGTCTCGCAGGAACAGCAGAATGCCGCCGTGCCTATGCCGCAGCTTGAGCAGGCGAACCAGGCACTGGTCGCGCAAAGCGGAACACAAGAGTACGCTCCGCACGTGATCAACACGCCGCTGGCCTTCCTGATTAAAAGCGCGCTGAACACCAATATCTTTGGTGAACCAGGCTGGATGGGAACCGGTTGGCGCGCAGGTCGCGATTTACAGCGTCATGATATCGGCGGGAAAACCGGGACTACCAACAGCTCTAAAGATGCGTGGTTCTCCGGTTACGGACCAGGGGTAGTAACGTCGGTATGGATCGGCTTTGATGACCATCGCCGCAACCTTGGTCATACAACGGCTTCCGGCGCGATCAAGGACCAAATCTCCGGCTACGAAGGCGGTGCGAAGAGTGCGCAGCCTGCATGGGATGCTTACATGAAATCCGTGCTGGAAGGTGTGCCTGAACAGCCGCTGACGCCACCGCCGGGTATCGTGACGGTCAATATCGATCGCAGCACAGGACAACTGGCGAGCGGTGGCAATAGCCGCGCAGAGTACTTCATTGAAGGCACTCAGCCGACGCAACAGGCGGTGCATGAGGTGGGGACAACCATTATCGATAATGGTGAGACACACGAACTGTTCTGATCGATTGCCGGATGGCGCTTCGCTTATCCGGCCTACAATTTCGGTACAATTATTTGATCTTCCGGAATTTTGTAGGCTGGATAAGGTATCAGTTGGCAATCGTAATTAAAGCCGTCCCTGCCCTTTCAGCCATTCGCGTACGAGGAACAGCGCACTGACATTACGCGCTTCGTGAAAATCAGGGTCTTCCAGCAGGTCCATCAAATGCGCCAGCGGCCAGCGCACCTGCGGTAATGGCTCAGGTTCATCACCCTCCAGCGATTCAGGATATAAGTCCTCTGCCACCACGATGTTCATCTTGCTGGAGAAATAAGATGGCGCCATGCTGAGTTTCTTTAAAAACGTCAGATCTTTTGCGCCAAACCCCACCTCTTCTTTCAGCTCCCGATTCGCCGCCTCAAACACGCTTTCGCCAGGATCGATTAATCCCTTGGAAAAACCCAGTTCGTAGGACTCGGTACCGACCGCGTATTCGCGAATAAGGATGAGATGGTCGTCAACAATCGGCACAATCATTACCGCTTCACGCGTGGATGGACGCATACGTTCATAAACGCGGCGTACGCCATTGCTGAACTCAAGGTCCACGCTTTCGACCTTAAACAGCCGGGATTGGGCGATGGTTTCCACTTTCAAAATCGTGGGTTTCTGTAATGATTTGCTCATTGTGAGGATCTTTGCTGTGAAATCTGGGGTTATTGTGCGATATACCGCACGGTTTCGGCAATGTGAATTGCCGTTTATTTACATTTATGTAACGTACTAAAAGTTAATCCCTATTTCAAATTAAAAGTCAATAGGTTGAAATAACTCCAGGAATTTGCTGATATTCCATTTTTGGTGATTTTGCTATGATTCGCATTTACTGGGCTGTACTTAAAGATGCTCAAGTTCGACTCCACACTTGCCGATAGCCAACCACAGAATCACGAATATTGAACAGGGTGCGACTGACCACGCCTGACAGACTAAGTAAGATGGGGAAAGCATGAGCACCATTCTGATTTTTTTAGCTGCTTTGCTGGCCTGCTCATTGCTTGCAGGATGGCTACTCAAATCAAAATCCAGGCAGAAAAATTTACCCTTGAGCAGCGTCTTCTCAGACGCCTCGAAACGTAAACTCACACCTGAAGAACGCAGCGCAGTCGAAAACTATCTCGAAAGCCTTAGTCAAATTCAGCAAGTACCCGGTCCAACGGGAGCCAGTGCTGCGCCTGTCTCATTAACGTTGAATGCCCAAAGTAATAGCGTCATCGTGCTTACTCGTTCGATTACACGTTACGGCATTACCACCGACGATCCTAACAAATGGCGCTACTATCTTGATTCCGTTGAGGTACATCTTCCCCCTTTCTGGGAACAATACATCAACGACGAAAACAGCGTTGAGATAATCCACACCAATACGATACCGCTGGTTATCTCGTTGAACGGCCATACGCTGCAGGAATATATGCAGGAAGCGCGAGGATATGCGTTACAGCACACCGCTTCTACCCAGGCGTCCATTCGTGGTGAAGAAAGTGAGCAGATTGAACTGCTGAATATTCGCCAGGAAACCCATGAAGAATATGCGCTCAGCCGCCCTTCGGGATTGCGCGAGGCGTTGCTGATAACCGCATCATTCCTGCTGTTCTTTTTCTGTTTGGTTATCCCGAATACGTTTGTTCCGTGGGCAGTTGGTGGCGCGGTATTGCTGTTAGCTGCGGGTCTGTGGGGATTGTTCGCCCCGCCGTCTAAAAGCGCCCTGCGGGAAATTCATTGTCTGCGCGGTACGCCGCGTCGCTGGGGGTTATTTGGCGAAAACGACCAGGAACAAATTAATAATATCTCGCTGGGTATTATTGATCTGATCTACCCACCTCACTGGCAACCTTACATCGCCCAAGACCTTGGCCAGCAAACGGATATCGATATTTATCTCGATCGCCACGTTGCCCGCCAGGGGCGTTTTTTATCTCTGCACGATGAAGTGAAAAACTTCCCGTTACAGCACTGGCTGCGCAACGCCGTCATCGCAGGCGGCTCGTTACTGGTACTGCTGATGCTGCTGTTTTGGATCCCGCTGGATATGCCGATAAAGGTCACGCTCTCCTGGATGAAGGGCGCGCAAACTATCGAAGCCACCAGCGTTAAACAGCTCGAAAACGCGGGCGTTCGCGTGGGTGACACGCTACACCTGAGTGGTACGGGTATGTGTAACATTCATACCCAAGGAAGCTGGAATGCGCAGCCTGCCACGCCGTTTATGCCTTTCGATTGCTCGCAAATTATCTGGAATGACGCGCGCGCATTGCCGCTGCCTGAGTCTGACCTGGTGAACAAGGCTACCGCGCTCACACAGGCCGTGAGCCGTCAGCTGCATCCCAAACCTGACGATGACTCTCGCGTCAGCGCATCGCTACGCTCAGCAATCCAAAAGTCCGGCATGGTATTACTGGACGATTTTGGTGAGATTGTCCTGAAAACGGCCGATCTGTGTGCAGCCAAAGATGAATGTGTGCGCTTAAAAAATGCGCTGGTTAACCTCGGTAACAGTAAAGACTGGGCCGCGCTGGTGAAGCGAGCAAACGCAGGCAAACTGGATGGCGTGAACGTGCTGCTGCGTCCGGTAAGCGCAGAGTCACTGGATAATCTGGTGAATACCTCTACGGCGCCGTTTATTTCACGCGAGACTGCGCGAGCAGCCCAGGCGCTGAATAGCCCTGCCCCTGGCGGTTTCCTGATTATCAGCGATGAAGGCAGCGATCTGGTCGATCAGCCGTGGCCGACGACCTCGCTATATGACTATCCACCTCAGGAACAGTGGAACGCCTTCCAGCGCCTGGCGCAGATGCTAATGCAGACGCCGTTTCGCGCGGAAGGGATCGTCACCAATATTTCGACTGACGCCAATGGTACCCAGCACATTGGCCTGCACCGTATCCCGGATCGTTCAGGATTATGGCGCTACCTTGGCACGACGCTGCTGATGTTCTCCATGCTCGGATGCGCTATCTACAACAGCATACAGGCATTCAGACGCTACCAGCGTCACCGCACCCGCATCGCGGAAATTCAGAGCTACTATGAAAGTTGTCTGAATCCAACACTGATTGACAACCCGGAAAGCCTGATTCGATAACACGCTCGCGCGACAGGATATGCTACCCTGTCGCGCATCATGTTTTCTTCTGGGGAGTTTCCATGCAGATCAATATTGCCTGGCAGGATGTCGACACCGTGTTGTTAGATATGGACGGCACGCTGCTCGACCTGGCATTCGATAACTATTTCTGGCAAAAACTGGTGCCGGAAACCTATGGCGCGAAGCAGGGTATCTCTCCTCAGGAAGCTCAGGACTATATTCGTCAGCAGTATCATGCCGTGCAGCATACGCTAAACTGGTATTGCCTTGATTACTGGAGCGAGTGCCTGGATCTGGATATTTGCGCCATGACCACGGAACAGGGACCGCGCGCCGTTTTGCGCGAAGATACCGTACCGTTTCTTGATGCCTTAAAAGCCAGCGGCAAACGCCGTATTCTGCTCACCAACGCGCATCCGCATAATCTGGCGGTGAAGCTTGAGCATACCGGTCTGGCCTCACACCTTGATTTATTACTTTCCACCCACACATTTGGTTATCCCAAAGAGGATCAGCGGTTATGGCACGCTGTGGCTGAAGAAACGGGAATGAGTGCAGAGAAGACGTTGTTTATTGACGACAGCGAACCCATTCTCGACGCCGCTGCTCTGTACGGTATTCGTTACTGCCTCGGCGTGACCAATCCCGACTCCGGCATCGCCGAAAAACAGTACGCACGCCATCCGTCACTGAATGACTACCGCCGACTGATCCCCTCACTGATGTGAAGGAGACGCCATGAAAGAAAAGCCCTCTGCTGAAGTCAGGCTGGATAAATGGCTGTGGGCTGCACGCTTTTACAAAACGCGTGCGCTAGCCCGCGAAATGGTTGAAGGCGGTAAGGTGCACTACAACGGCCAGCGCAGTAAGCCAAGCAAGATTGTCGAGCTGAACGCCACCCTCACCCTTCGCCAGGGAAATGACGAACGAACAGTCATTATCAAGGCCATTACCGAGCAGCGTCGCCCGGCAACGGAAGCCGTTACGCTGTATGAAGAAACCGCGGAAAGCGTGGAAAAACGCGAAAAAATGGCGCTGGCGCGTAAACTTAACGCGTTAACCATGCCGCACCCGGACAGACGACCGGACAAGAAAGAGCGCCGCGACCTGTTACGATTTAAACACGGCGACAGCGAGTGACTGTCACCTGCAAGAGAGATGATTATGCCGCAACATGACCAATTACATCGTTATCTGTTTGAAAACTTTGCCGTGCGCGGCGAGCTGGTGACCGTTTCGGAAACCCTGCAACAGATCCTCGAAAATCATACTTACCCGCAGCCGGTCAAAAACGTACTGGCTGAGCTGCTGGTTGCCACCAGCCTGCTCACCGCCACGCTGAAATTTGCCGGTGATATCACTGTGCAGTTGCAGGGTGATGGTCCGCTGAGCCTGGCCGTCATCAACGGCAACAACAATCAGCAGATGCGCGGCGTGGCCCGCATGCAGGGTGATATTCCTGAAGATGCCGATCTGAAAACGCTGGTGGGCAACGGTTACCTGGTGATCACCATTACCCCGGAAGAAGGCGAGCGTTATCAAGGCGTGGTCGGTCTGGAAGGTGACACGCTGGCAGCGTGTCTGGAAGATTACTTCATGCGTTCTGAACAGCTGCCGACACGCCTGTTCATCCGCACTGGCGACGTTGATGGCAAACCCGCTGCTGGCGGAATGCTGCTGCAGGTAATGCCGGCGCAAAACGCGCAGGCAGATGATTTCGATCACCTGACCGCCCTGACCGAAACTATCAAAGCCGAAGAGCTGCTGACGCTGCCGGCCAACGAAGTGCTGTGGCGCCTGTACCACGAAGAAGAGGTTACTCTCTACGATCCGCAGGACGTTGAGTTCAAATGCACCTGTTCACGCGAACGCTGCGCAGGCGCACTGAAAACGTTGCCGGACGAAGAAGTGGACAGCATTCTGGCGGAAGAAGGCGAGATCGATATGCACTGCGATTACTGCGGTAGCCACTATCTGTTTAACGCCATGGATATTGCTGAGATCCGCAGCAATGCCTCCCCTGCCGATCCCCAGGTGCATTAATCACTGTCTTGCCTGATGGCACGGCGCTTATCAGGCCTACGGAAAATCTGTCGTAGGCCGGATAAGACGTTCGCGCTGCCATCCGGCAAAAACGATGTCGGCAACACACTCATTCGGTGTAATAAGTCATCGGCAGTCTTTTGCCATCAATAGTGATATCCCGCCAGATTCTGGGGGCTGAGCCCAGTTGCTGATTCGCTACCGCCTGCAGCAATTTATCCTTAGTGAATCCGTCAGGTAGCGTGGCAACAGCTAACAAATCCCATTTGTTTTTTTGCATGCCGAAGATCAGACTCTCCCCATCGCCAAAGGCATATAACACCTGCTCAGGATGACCATCCGCATTGAGGTCCTGACTCACCAGTACGCACGCATTCTGCTCAGCACAAGAGGTGATGCGATACCCCTGTGTTTTGACAAACGCCCAGAACGCATCGTCTGGCTTCTGGCTCCCCGGAGCAATCACAACCTTCGATACTAACTGTGTTGCGCTTAGCTCTTTAACCGGATCCCGGCGCCCTTGCAGCAGAGAATTCAAGTCGCGTCTGCGTTTACTGTCTTGATTAAACGCCACATCTTTTTGTAATGCTTCCAACGCTGCGCGCCCCGGTTTTCCGCTGTGATCCAACATATACAGGCTGACTTGATTCGGTTTAATTTTCCCGCTGTGATACAGCCCCATATGGCTGTTAACGCTGATGCGCCAGGCATCAATAACCGGTGATGACAGCAGAACCAACAGCCCCAACGCCAGCAACGAAACACCAAGAATGACCGGCCCCTGAAGCTCAAGCAGATTGCGCCCGCGGCGCAAAATGCTGGCCAGATAGCCAAACGACCATACCAGCAGCACCATGACCACCAGCACGCCATACAAACGCTCAGGCGTCCAACCGTACTGCTGTATTCGCACCCACAGTGACCAACCGGCAATCAGCATATAGATGGGCGCGACAATCAGAGAGCATTTGATCAGGTAGCGTAACGCGCCTGGATAGGGTAACGCCTCTTTTTGCGGTTCACGCACGATAGCCATCAACAGCAACAGGAGCAGCGTCAGCGTTGACATCAACCCAGCAGCAGACACGCGTTGCGAAATAGCCTCCAGCCCGGTGAAGGGTAAGGTCAGTATGAACATCAGCGCCAACAGCGCGACCAGAGGTAACAGACCGGTGGCGATAAACGTCAGTAATTTTTGTACCGCCGTGACCAGACGCGACTGTGTGCGGGCCAGTACTACTGCCAGTGCGGTAATCAGACCAAAGGCCACATAGCCAAACCAGTCGGTATCAAAGAAGAGCGTGCTGAAGAAGGGAATACCGACCAGCTTAAACATCTCGCTCCATAGCAGGAGCACCAGCCAGAACAAACCGTTGGCGACAAAGACAATCAGCAACGTCAACGCATTAAGCCACAATTGCCGATAAAAATGCGGGTAACGCGCCTGCTCACGAGAGACATGAAGCGAGTACTGAATCCAGGGCAAAGCAAGCATCGCCATCAGCAGTAAGCGCCAACCGTAGAACATAAAAACTTCATGTTGCCGCCACTTATCACTGTCCTCGACTTGCCACTTTAGCCAGACGCTCATCGCCAGCACCACAACAAAGATCAGCGCCATCCAGTACCACAGCGCGCGTTGTTTGAAAGAAACAACAGTAAGCAAAAGTGCCGAGGTGATCGCAATCGTCGCAGGCATGCCATAGAACAGCCAGCCGTCATTATGGGGCACCAGATATGTCATCAGCAGATAGCATAATGTCCCCTGCAACAGGCCGATGAATATCATGCCCCAACGCGTCGTACGTGAAATTTCAGCACTATCCATGTCAGTATCCAGAATGAAGGGAAAAGCTAATTATCGCATCAACTTCACAATTTTGAGCATTGATAGAGCGATTTCAGACCACGACGACGGGAAGTGAATCGATATTGTTTATGTATAACCCACATTCATTTCTTACGTGAATGCGATTACACTCACAAGATTCCCGCCAAAAACACTCTCCATTAACGTTTTAAGAACATTTTCCACAACAAAAAAGGGTTTCCTGCCATAATATCTGCCTCTTTGTGACAGGAGTCGCAGCGCATTCGGTCGCCCGTGATTTTCCCGGATGCGTAAATCTATGAGCCTTGTCGCGGTTAACAATCCCTAAAAAACCTTACTATTCCAGGTAATACATATTGGCTAAGGAGCAGTGAAATGCGTGTGAACAACAGTTTAACCCCGCAAGATCTCAAGGCTTATGGTATCAATGACGTTCAGGATATCGTTTACAATCCAGACTACGACACGCTTTTCCAGGAAGAACTTGATCCAAACCTGGAAGGTTATGAACGTGGCGTGTTAACGAATCTGGGCGCCGTTGCCGTTGATACCGGTATCTTTACCGGACGTTCGCCAAAGGATAAGTACATTGTCCGTGACGACACCACGCGCGACACGCTGTGGTGGTCCGACAAAGGTAAAGGTAAGAACGACAACAAACCGCTCTCCCCGGAAACCTGGCAGCATCTGAAAGGATTAGTCACCCAGCAACTTTCCGGCAAGCGCCTGTTTATCATTGATGCTTTCTGCGGCGCTAACGCCGATACCCGTCTTTCCGTGCGCTTCATTACCGAAGTTGCCTGGCAGGCGCATTTTGTCAAAAACATGTTCATCCGCCCAAGCGACGAAGAGCTGGTTGATTTCAAACCTGATTTCATCGTGATGAACGGCGCTAAATGCACCAACCCGCAGTGGAAAGAGCAGGGTCTGAACTCAGAAAACTTCGTGGCTTTCAACCTGACTGAGCGTATCCAGTTGATTGGCGGTACCTGGTACGGCGGCGAAATGAAGAAAGGTATGTTCTCCGTAATGAACTACCTGCTGCCGCTGAAAGGCATTGCCTCCATGCACTGCTCGGCAAACGTTGGGGAAAAAGGCGATGTGGCAGTCTTCTTTGGCCTGTCCGGCACCGGTAAAACCACGCTGTCCACCGACCCGAAACGTCGCCTGATTGGCGATGACGAACACGGCTGGGATGACGACGGCGTGTTTAACTTCGAAGGCGGTTGCTATGCGAAGACCATCAAACTGTCTAAAGATGCTGAGCCGGAAATCTACAACGCGATCCGTCGTGACGCGCTGCTGGAAAACGTCACCGTGCGCGAAGATGGTTCCATCGATTTCGATGATGGTTCAAAAACTGAGAACACCCGCGTTTCCTACCCGATTTATCACATCGATAATATCGTTAAGCCGGTGTCAAAAGCGGGCCATGCTACCAAAGTAATCTTCCTGACCGCCGACGCATTTGGCGTGCTGCCGCCGGTTTCTCGCCTGACCGCAGACCAAACACAGTACCACTTCCTGTCTGGCTTCACCGCCAAACTGGCCGGTACCGAACGCGGCGTCACCGAACCGACCCCAACCTTCTCAGCCTGCTTCGGCGCAGCATTCCTGTCTCTGCACCCAACGCAGTACGCAGAAGTGCTGGTGAAACGTATGCAGGCGGCAGGTGCGCAGGCGTATCTGGTTAACACCGGCTGGAACGGTACCGGCAAGCGTATCTCTATCAAAGATACCCGTGCGATTATCGACGCCATCCTGAACGGTTCGCTGGATGACGCGGAAACGTTCCGTCTGCCAATGTTTGACCTGGCTATCCCGACCGAGCTGCCGGGTGTGGACACTCGCATTCTCGATCCGCGTAATACCTACGCATCTCCGGAGCAGTGGCAGGAAAAAGCCAATGCACTGGCGAAACTGTTTATCGAGAACTTCGAGAAATATACCGACACCCCTGCAGGTGAAGCGCTGGTTAGCGCCGGACCGAAGCTGTAATATTTGATTCGTTATATAGCCCCTTATCCAAGAGGATAAGGGGTTTTTTATTGTGTCTATCTTTTAAAATGTACTCCGTACACCTATAATCTGTACTATCAACCCCATGCGCAGGACGCGCTATGTTCACATTTATTGAGCTACAAGGATTTAGTAAACGCCGTCCGTTACTTTTGCCTGACGATGAGTTTCGCGCCTTTCAAGAGACGCTTATAGAGAACCCTGAGGCTGGAGATACTATCGCTGGTACAGGTGGATTCAGAAAAATTCGCTGGAGCCGCTCTGGTATGGGCAAACGCAGCGGTATTAGGGTTATTTATTACAACGTGACGCGCAAAGGTCGAATCTATCTCGCTTTGCTCTATCCTAAAAATGAACAGGATGATTTAACCGAAGAGCAAAAAAGAGTTTTAATGCACTTATCCAATATGCTGATTTAATCATGGGAATTTTAATCATCAGGACACCGCTATCCGGTGTGGTGAGGCCAAAATGAAAGACGAATTATTTGCCGATTTGCTGGCCAGTGCAGAAGAAATGGTGCGTATAGAGAAAGGTGAAGAAACACCTAAGCCTGAACATGTACATACCTTTAGCGAAATTGATGTTAAAGCCATCCGCGAAGCAACAGGGTTACGCCAACAGGATTTTGCCATCGCCGTTGGCGTGAGTTATGACCTGGTTAAAAGCTGGGAAACGAAACGACGCCAGCCCACAGGGGCACCCAGAAAACTGCTTTTATTAATTCAAAGAAATCCTTTTATAATTAATCAATTAAAAGCAATTTAAGTCCGTTATTTTACGGCCTATCCCGCAAACAAAAAGGGAGGCATTTCGCCTTAATGCCAGTCAGTTAGCGCCTCAGTTTCAGTAAACTGGCGGAGGTAAAGAACATGCTATCCCGGAGATAGAGTTCCGTTCACCTCATGCTCATTGTTTCTCTGAAACACGGATTCCCGTGAACGTGTAAAGGGCGTTTTCCGCCACGCCCTTTACAATCCCGGCTCCCGGCGGGAAAATTGTTGCTACGCAATACCCTCCGCTTATTCCTCCAGGCTTCCGGGCCGGGCGCGAGGAAGCGTCCCTGCAAAGCGCGCCCTGCGCCAGCATCCATGCTGGCTCTCCCGGCCTTACGGAAACACGTCGGCAATTTTCAGCCGGACCAGCCACGCCTGACCACCTGAGCTTTTACTTGAATACCTGTGAACAGCAAAACGGATATAGCTGAAAGCCAGAGCGCTGAAGCGACACCCTGGTCCGGCTGAAAATCGATGAGGCGTTGACGGCTGACCGGGACTGCCCGCAGGGATGCGGGCAGAGGGGATGGCCTGCATGGATGCAGGCTCGGCCCCGACCCGACAGGCAGACGGCATAAGACGAATAACTCGCGCAGCGACGATTTTCCCGCCGGGAGCCTGGGTTGCAAGGGAGGCGGCGGTGAGCCTTCCTTGCACGTTCACGGGCATCAGCGCTTCAGAGAAATGACATCGCTGAGGTGAACGGAACCCTGAGCAAGAATCACATGTTCACCATACATGCTTAACTGACGAGCATTAAGGCATTTCGCCTCTCTTTGTTATGCGTCTTTCGTGTTGCCCGGCGCGCGAGTGAAGGGAACCGGAAGCCATGCACGAATCGACAACCCACCGCGTTCACTGGTACCAATCTCCAGCATACCGTTATGGTTATCAATAATACGCTGCACAATCGCCAGTCCCAGGCCCGTACCGCTGGTACTGCGCGCGCTGTCACCGCGGACAAACGGCTGGAACAGGTGCTTACGCTGCTCCGGCTTGATGCCCGGACCATCATCTTCTACCTGGAACCAGGCGCGATGCTGCTCCATTCCGCTACTAACCTTAATCCAGCCGTTGCCGTAGCGGGCGGCGTTAACCACCATATTGGCAACCGCACGCTTGATCGACAGCGGGTGCATCTTCACCTGAATGCTGCCCGGCAGCAGCGCAGTTTCGATTTCACGTTCGTAGCCGCTTTCTGCCGCCACCACTTCACCCAGCACCGAGTTCAGATCTGCCATCTCCATTGGCATCTCCTGACCGGTACGCAGGTAATCGATGAACTGCTCGATGATGGCGTTACACTCTTCGATGTCCTTATTGATGGACTCCGCAAGATAACCGTCCTCTTCGCCCATCATTTCCGTCGCCAGACGAATACGCGTCAGCGGGGTACGTAAATCGTGGCTCACGCCCGCCATTAACAGCGTACGGTCATCGGCCAGCTGCTTCACGCCCGCGGCCATATGGTTAAAGGCTCGGGTTACGGAGCGCACCTCTGAAGCGCCATACTCACGCAACGGCGGCGGAATGATACCTTTCCCCACCTGCAGCGCCGCATGTTCAAGATCCACCAATGGCCGGTTCTGGATACGGATAAACAGCCACGCCCCACCGATAGCCAGCAGCATAATCGCTAGCGTATAGCGGAACAGCGGCGAGAAGTCACCCTGATGAATTTCTGTAAGCGGCACGCGTACCCAGATATTGGGCGACAGCCAGGTTTTCAGCCACACGACCGGCGAGCTTTTGTTTACCTCAACGCGGACTTCCGTTGGGCCACCCAGCTGCTGCGCCATCTGATGGCTTAAGAATTCATAGTGTTGCGCCCAACGCAGTCCGGCCTCTTCAGCGGCCTCGTTGGAATAGAGAGAAATACCCAGCTCACGATAAATTTCCCGGCGGAATGCGGGCGGCACCACCAGTTGCGTACCGTCCTCCAGCTGCAGTTTATCGGTCATCAGCATACGAACTTCGTACGCCAGGACCTTATTAAACTGCTGGAGGCTCGGCGGAATCGCGAAGTTCAGCACTACCAGGTATGTCGTCACCAGGCTGGCAAACAGCAAGGTGACGATGAGCAATAACGTGCGGGCAAACGAACTTCGTGGTGAGAAGCGCATTCGCCTCATGCTTTAGAACCGTCCGGAACAAAGACATAGCCCAGACCCCATACGGTCTGAATGTAGCGTGGATGAGCCGGATCTTCTTCCACCATGCGGCGCAGACGGGAGATCTGGACGTCGATAGAACGTTCCATCGCGGAATATTCACGACCACGGGCGAGGTTCATCAGCTTGTCGCGGGACAGCGGCTCGCGCGGGTGGCTTACCAGCGCTTTCAGTACCGCAAATTCCCCGCTGGTGAGCGGCATCGGCTCATCTTCGCGGAACATTTCACGCGTACCGAAGTTCAGTTTGAACTTACCAAAAGCGATAACCGCTTCTTCCTGAGAAGGTGCGCCCGGCAGTTCATTCGCCTGACGACGCAGGACTGCACGAATACGTGCCAGCAGCTCACGCGGGTTAAACGGTTTCGGGATGTAATCGTCGGCACCGATTTCCAGCCCTACGATACGGTCAACTTCTTCACCCTTCGCTGTGACCATAATGATCGGCATCGGGTTGCTCTGGCTGCGCAGGCGACGGCAAATAGACAGGCCATCTTCTCCCGGCAGCATTAAATCCAGCACCATCAGGTGAAAGGACTCACGGGTCAGCAGACGATCCATCTGCTCAGCGTTTGCGACGCTTCGAACCTGGAAGCCCTGCTCGGTCAGATAACGCTCCAGAAGCGCACGCAAGCGCATGTCGTCATCGACCACCAGAATCTTATAGTTCTCTTGCATTGTTATTACTCCCAAAGGTTCGCAACAATTAAGTGTATATTCTTAAGAAAGCTAACGTGAGTCACCAGCGAATTCTGGTATGAATTCCAGGCTAAATTGTTACAAAGCATATTAAACAGCAGCTTAAGTATACAATGTTTCTCGCAATACATTATTTATTCTGTTGATATGCTCACGTAATACTAATTGTGCGCATCATCACAGAGTCGAAGGTAAAACAATAAGATGAAAACGCCCCTGATAACCCGTGAAGGGTATGAAAAACTTAAACAAGAGCTGAATTATCTCTGGCGTGAAGAGCGCCCAGAAGTCACCAAAAAAGTTACCTGGGCCGCAAGTCTGGGTGACCGCAGCGAAAATGCCGACTACCAGTATAATAAAAAGCGCCTGCGTGAGATCGACCGCCGCGTCCGTTATTTGACCAAGTGCATGGAGAATCTAAAAATCGTCGATTACTCCCCACAGCAGGAAGGCAAAGTCTTCTTTGGCGCATGGGTTGAGATTGAAAATGACGATGGCGACATCCGCAAATTCCGTATTGTTGGCTACGATGAGATCTTCGGTCGTAAGGATTACATCTCAATCGACTCACCAATGGCGCGGGCGCTATTGAAAAAAGAGGTCGGCGATCTCGCAGTAGTAAACACCCCAGGTGGCGAAGCCAGCTGGTACGTGAATGAGATTGAATACGTGAAGTGAGACCGGAACAATCCGAAGCCCCGGCAGATGGCTGGCATTTTTGCCAGTCAATCCGTATAACTATCCCCTGATTTTTTATCCTATAGACGAAGCTATCCATGATGAATGATTCTTTCTGCCGCATTATCGCAGGTGAAATTCAGGCTCGTGCTGAACAGGTAGAAGCTGCCGTTCGCCTGCTTGACGAAGGGAACACCGTGCCGTTTATCGCACGATATCGTAAGGAAATCACCGGCGGTCTGGACGATACGCAACTGCGTAATCTGGAAACCCGTCTGGGATATCTGCGTGAACTGGAAGACCGCCGTCAGGCAATCCTGAAATCTATCGGCGAGCAAGGCAAACTGACCGACGATCTGGCGAAAGCGATCAACGGCACGTTAAGTAAGACCGAACTCGAAGACCTCTATCTGCCGTACAAACCTAAGCGCCGCACCCGTGGGCAGATCGCCATTGAGGCCGGACTGGAGCCGCTGGCAGACCTGTTGTGGAACGAACCGTCTCACGACCCGGAAACGGAAGCCGCAAAATATCTCAACGCCGAAAACGGCGTGGCGGATACCAAAGCCGCCCTCGACGGCGCGCGCTACATTCTAATGGAGCGCTTCGCTGAAGATGCTGCTCTGCTGGCGAAAGTACGTGATTATTTGTGGAAAAACGCCCACCTGGTCGCCACCGTGGTAAGCGGTAAAGAAGAGGAAGGCGCTAAGTTCCGCGACTACTTTGATCACCACGAACCGATTTCTACCGTGCCATCCCACCGTGCGCTGGCCATGTTCCGTGGCCGTAACGAAGGCGTGTTGCAACTTTCACTGAATGCCGATCCGCAATTCGATGAGCCACCAAAAGAGAGCCATGGCGAGCAGATTATCCGGGATCACCTGGGACTACGCCTGAACAATGCCCCAGCAGACAGCTGGCGTAAAGGCGTGGTTAGCTGGACCTGGCGCATCAAGGTGCTGATGCACCTCGAAACGGAGCTGATGGGTACCGTGCGCGAACGTGCGGAAGATGAAGCTATCAACGTCTTTGCCCGTAACCTGCATGACCTGCTTATGGCCGCTCCGGCCGGGCTGCGCGCCACCATGGGCCTCGATCCAGGTCTGCGTACCGGTGTAAAAGTGGCAGTGGTTGACGGTACCGGCAAGCTGGTCGCGACCGACACCATTTATCCGCATACCGGTCAGGCCGCCAAAGCCGCCGTTGCCGTTGCGGCGCTGTGTGAAAAACACAACGTTGAACTGGTGGCGATTGGTAACGGTACGGCGTCGCGCGAAACCGAGCGTTTCTTCCTCGACGTGCAAAAGCAGTTCCCGCAAGTGACCGCGCAGAAAGTGATCGTCAGTGAAGCCGGCGCGTCGGTTTACTCCGCATCCGAACTGGCGGCGCTGGAGTTCCCGGACCTCGACGTATCTCTGCGTGGCGCGGTGTCTATCGCCCGTCGTCTGCAGGATCCGCTGGCTGAGCTGGTGAAAATCGATCCGAAATCTATCGGCGTGGGCCAGTATCAGCACGACGTAAGCCAGACTCAGTTGGCGCGTAAGCTGGATGCGGTGGTGGAAGACTGCGTGAACGCCGTCGGCGTCGATCTGAATACCGCCTCCGTACCGCTGCTGACCCGTGTTGCTGGTCTGACGCGCATGATGGCGCAGAATATCGTTGCCTGGCGCGATGAGAACGGTCAATTCCAGAACCGTCAGCAACTGTTAAAAGTCAGCCGTCTTGGGCCTAAAGCCTTTGAACAGTGCGCGGGCTTCCTGCGTATCAACCACGGCGATAACCCGCTGGATGCCTCAACCGTTCACCCGGAAGCTTATCCGGTTGTGGAACGCATTCTGGCCGCCACCGAGCAATCGTTGCGTGACCTGATGGGTAACAGCAGCGAACTGCGTAATCTGAAAGCCGCTGATTTTACCGACGAACGCTTCGGGGTGCCGACCGTCACCGACATCATCAAAGAGCTGGAAAAACCGGGCCGCGATCCGCGTCCTGAATTTAAAACCGCGCAGTTTGCCGATGGTGTAGAAACCATGAACGATCTGCTGCCGGGAATGATTCTGGAAGGGGCAGTCACCAACGTCACCAACTTCGGCGCGTTTGTTGATATCGGCGTTCATCAGGATGGTCTGGTGCATATCTCTTCGCTGTCGAATAAGTTCGTCGAAGATCCGCACACCGTGGTGAAAGCAGGCGACATTGTGAAGGTGAAAGTGCTGGAAGTGGACCTGCAACGTAAGCGTATCGCGCTGACCATGCGTCTGGACGAGCAGCCGGGTGAAACCAATGCGCGTCGCGGCGGCGGGAATAACGATCGCGCTCAGGGTAATCGCCCGACGCCAAAAGCCGCGAAACCGCGTGGCCGTGACGCACAGCCTGCGGGCAACAGCGCGATGATGGATGCGCTGGCTGCGGCAATGGGTAAAAAACGCTAAGTTTAAACCGTGTGCCGGATGGTGGTGTAAACGCCCTGTCCGGCCAGGTTATCACAATTAATTTGTAGGCCGGATAAGGCGCATGAACGTCGTCATCCGGCATATTTAATCTATGCCCCGCGTTGCACCACAATATATTTATCACTTCATTAACAGATGAAACCTTAATTAAACATTAAGATCCCCAATAATTACTTCCGCGAATCACTCGTTTCCAACCAGAATAAATATTGAGGAATATCAAAATTGGCTCAAATTATTATCTAATTGTACATTCCGTCACACTTATTCTATTGATGATAGAAACCATTCTCATTATCATTGATTTGTTGATTATTTACTCTTTCCTTACGTTGGCTAATCATCTGGTCTCATGCCGCCCTGTCGCCCCATGAGGTTATCATCCAGTTAGCGAGATATAAGTAGGTCCCTATGCAATTCACTCCTGACAGTGCGTGGAAAATTACCGGTTTTGCCCGTGAAATCAGCCCGGCTTATCGTCAGAAACTGTTGTCACTTGGCATGCTACCCGGCTCATCCTTCAACGTGGTACGCGTCGCCCCGCTCGGCGATCCTATCCATATCGAAACGCGTCGCGTAAGTCTGGTATTGCGTAAGAAGGATCTGGCGTTATTAGAAGTGGAAGCGGTTTCCTGTTAATACAGTGAGTCTATAAAAATGAAAAAACTAACCATTGGTTTAATTGGTAATCCTAATTCCGGCAAGACAACTTTATTCAACCAGCTCACCGGCGCGCGCCAGCGTGTAGGCAACTGGGCTGGCGTTACCGTTGAGCGTAAAGAAGGCCATTTCGCCACGACGGACCACCAGGTCACGCTGGTCGATTTACCCGGCACCTATTCTCTGACGACAATCTCATCGCAAACCTCTCTCGATGAGCAGATTGCCTGCCACTATATTTTAAGCGGCGACGCGGATCTCTTGATCAACGTGGTCGATGCTTCAAACCTTGAACGCAACCTCTACCTGACGTTGCAACTGCTTGAGCTGGGTATTCCCTGTATCGTCGCACTGAACATGCTGGATATTGCTGAGAAACAGCAAATCCGTATCGATATCGACGCCCTCTCCGCTCGTCTTGGCTGTCCGGTGGTTCCACTGGTATCCACCCGCGCCCGCGGCATTGAAGCACTGAAGCTGGCGATCGATCGCTACAAAGAAAACGACACCGTTGAGCTGGTCCATTATGCCCAGCCGCTGCTGCAAGAAGCTGATTCCCTCGCCGACGCAATGGCCAAAGATATGCCGCTTAAACAGCGCCGCTGGCTGGGCCTACAGATGCTCGAAGGCGATATCTACAGCCGTGCTTACGCCGGTGATGCAGCACAAAACCTTGATGCCGCTGTTGCTCGCCTGAGCGAGACAATGGACGACCCGGCGCTACATATTGCCGATGCACGTTACCAGTGCATTGCCGCTATCTGCGATACCGTCAGTAATACCCTGACGGCAGAGCCGAGCCGTTTCACCACCGCGGTAGATAAAATTATCCTCAACCGCTTCCTCGGTCTGCCGATTTTCCTGTTCGTGATGTACCTGATGTTCCTGCTTGCCATCAACATTGGCGGCGCGCTGCAGCCGTTGTTTGATGTTGGCTCCGTGGCACTCTTTATCCATGGTATTCAGTGGATTGGCTATACGCTGCATTTCCCGGACTGGCTGACCATCTTCCTGGCCCAGGGCCTTGGCGGCGGGATTAACACCGTGCTGCCGCTGGTACCGCAAATCGGCATGATGTATCTGTTCCTCTCCTTCCTTGAAGACTCCGGCTACATGGCGCGCGCCGCATTTGTGATGGACCGTCTGATGCAGGCGCTGGGACTTCCGGGCAAATCGTTCGTCCCGCTGATCGTCGGCTTTGGCTGTAACGTACCGTCAGTGATGGGCGCACGTACGCTGGATGCCCCGCGTGAGCGTCTGATGACCATCATGATGGCGCCGTTTATGTCCTGTGGTGCACGTCTGGCGATTTTCGCCGTCTTTGCCGCCGCGTTCTTTGGTCAGAACGGCGCGCTGGCGGTCTTCTCGCTGTACGTACTGGGTATCGTCATGGCGGTGTTGACCGGCCTGATGCTCAAACACACCATCATGCGTGGCGAAGCAACGCCGTTCGTGATGGAGCTGCCGGTATATCACGTACCGCACATTAAGAGTCTGATCATTCAAACCTGGCAACGTCTGAAAGGCTTCGTTCTGCGTGCAGGTAAAGTCATCATCATCGTCAGCATTTTCCTCAGTGCCTTTAACAGCTTCTCACTGAGCGGGAAAATCGTCGACAACATCAACGACTCAGCTCTGGCTTCCGTGAGCCGCGTCATTACCCCAGTCTTCAAACCGATTGGTGTTCACGAAGATAACTGGCAGGCAACCGTAGGTCTGTTCACCGGCGCGATGGCGAAAGAAGTGGTTGTCGGTACGCTGAACACGCTCTATACCGCAGAAAACATTCAGGAAGAAGAGTTCAACCCGGCAGATTTCCACCTCGGTGATGAGTTGCTCAGCGCGGTAGATGAAACCTGGCAAAGCCTGAAAGACACTTTCAGCCTGAGCGTGCTGGCTAACCCTATCGAAGCCAGCAAGGGCGACGGTGAAATGGCTACCGGTGCAATGGGCGTGATGGGCGAGAAATTTGGCAGCTCCGCCGCCGCGTACAGCTACCTGATCTTTGTTCTGCTGTATGTACCGTGCATTTCAGTGATGGGCGCTATCGCACGTGAATCCAGCCGTGGCTGGATGAGCTTCTCGATTCTGTGGGGCCTGAATATCGCCTACTCTCTGTCGACGCTGTTTTATCAGACGGTCAGCTACAAAGAGCATCCGACCTACAGCCTGGTGTGCATTTTAGCGGTCATCCTGTTTAACATCGTGTTGCTGGGCCTGCTGCGCCGAGCTCGCAGCCGCGTGGACCTCGCACTGCTGGCAACCAACAGGACGGCGAGTTCCTGCTGTTCCAGCACGACTGGCGATTGCCACTAAGGTTATCGACAATGGCATCGCTTATTCAGGTTCGTGATTTACTGGCTTTGCGGGGGCGCATGGAGGCTACACAAATTAGCCACACGCTGCATACCCCGCAGCCCATGATTGACGCCATGCTGAATCAGTTAGAAAAGATGGGCAAAGCGGTGCGGATTCAGGAAGATGCCGACGGGTGTCTTTCCGGAAGCTGCAAAAGTTGCCCAGAAGGTAAAGCCTGCCTGCGCGAGTGGTGGGCTTTACGCTAATCAGATGCTCTTTGCCGGATGGCGCTACGCTTATCCGGCCTACAAATGATGCAAACGTCCCGGCCGGATAGCGCGTTTACGCTGATATCCGGCTTTTTTGCGTAATGGATTCCACACAGATTTCATTACTTCAGCAAAAAAGATCTATCTTCCAGCTAGCCACGCATCATTATTAATCCGTGGATGATTACTGGTAACCTGGGAAGTAGAGTCTCGTCATCTTTTTTCTCAGGTATAGCACCGCGTTTCCACTGATCGATATCACCGTTGTGCCCGATGACAAGATTATGCAGCATCGCCGGATGGCGCTGTTGGAGCTCATCCAAAAGCATATTCGTAAACGCGATTTGATGGGGCTGGTAGAAAAACTGGCCATCCTGCTTGTTAAAGGACACGCTAATGACAACCAGTTGAAAGCCTTGTTTAATTATTTAATGCAGGCCAGTAACACCACACATTTTGGCGAGTTTCTTCATGAAGTCGCCGAGCGTTTACCCCAACATAAGGACAAGTTGATGACTATCGCCGAAAGATTACGACAGGAAGGGCACCTAAATGGTCTTCAGGAAGGCCATAGGAAAGGGTTGCAAGAAGGGTTACAAACGGGTCTGCAACAAGGCAAACGAGAGGAAGCATTACGTATTGCATCAACCATGCAGGCTGATGGTATAGACCCACTAACCATCTTCAGAATTACTGGCCTGACCGCTGAGGATCTGGCTACGCGCAGCCATTAATCTCAGGCCCGGCGAGCATGGCACCACCGGGCAACACATCAAATTTATAGTTTCTGTTTTAACGCCACAAGCGCTGCACAGAATTCGTCGGGATGCGAGATAAACGGCGCATGCGCCGCTTTGGCAAACACCAAAGACTCGCTCTGCGGCCACAGTGCATCCAGCATTGGGACGACTTTGCGCGGCACCAGCCCGTCAAGATAGCCGTACAACCGCAGGAAAGGCATTTCCACCGCGCACAGCGGTTCTCGCAGATCGACCGTTTTCAGGATCTCCAGTCCACCATTGAGCACCTCGACGTCCGGCATGGGTAAAGCCAGTACCGTTTTCTTCAGCGCTCGCGCATCCTGACGCGCAGTTTCTGTGCCCATCGTTTGCAATGCCAGAAAACGCTCCACCGTACGCTGGAAATCTTCGCTCAGCTGCTGCTGGAAGCCTGCCAGCACCTCTGGCTTGATTCCCGGCCACTCATCCCGCGCGCTAAAGCAAGGAGAAGACGCGACGGTCACCAGCGCCTGAACACGCTCAGGATGCGTTAACGCCACCTGACTCGCGACCAGCCCGCCCAGACTCCAGCCGAGCCAGATAGCTTTCTCCGGTGCCTGTTTCAATACCCGCTCAGCCATCTCTTCCAGTGACATTGCACCGAAACCCTGGCTACGACCAAATCCCGGTAAGTCGACAAGATGCAGCGTAAAATGCGAGCTCAGTTCCTCGCTTATGCAATGCCACACTTGCGCATTCAGTCCCCATCCGTGCAGCAGCACAAGATGGCAATTTCCCGAACCCTGGGTCTGCCACCAGATGTCATTCATCAGTTATTGTTCTCTTTTAGCCTGAAAGGATGCATCTATGCTAACAGTACCGGGATTGTGCTGGCTATGCCGAATGCCCCTGACGTTAGGGCATTGGGGGATCTGCTCAGTCTGTACGCGGGCAACGCGTCAACACGCCAGCCTGTGCCCTCAATGTGGACTACCTGCCGCTCATACCGTCATTCCCTGTGGGCGCTGCCTGCAAAAACCGCCGCCGTGGCAGCGGCTGGTTACCGTCAGCGACTATGTTCCGCCGTTGAGCGGGCTTATCCACCAGCTCAAGTTTTCAAGATGCAGCGAAACAGCCTCAGCTCTTTCACGTTTGCTGTTGCTGGAGGTACTACAGGCCCGGCGCGCCAGCGGCCTTCTTCTACCGGACAGGCTGGTCAGCGTCCCGCTCTGGCAACGCCGACACTGGCGCAGGGGGTTTAATCAGAGCGATTTACTGTGCCGTCCGCTGGCACGCTGGCTGGGTTGCGACTGGGACAGCCGGACCATCTCGCGGGTTCGGGCAACCGCCACACAGCACCATCTCAGCGCCCGATTACGTAAACGTAACCTGAAAAATGCCTTTCGCCTTGAATTGCCGGTGCAGGGACTCCATATGGTTATTGTGGATGATGTCGTCACTACCGGAAGTACCGTCGCGGAAATCGCGCAGCTGCTTTTACGCAACGGCGCGGCGACTGTCCAGGTATGGTGCCTGTGTCGAACCTTGTAGAGCCTCGATGATGGGCGTATTATAACCAAGTAAAATAGTCAACTATTAGGCCATTACTATGATCCATATTTCCGATGCTGCACAAGCGCACTTTGCCAAACTGCTGGCAAATCAGGAAGAAGGGACACAAATCCGCGTATTTGTGATTAATCCCGGCACGCCTAACGCTGAATGCGGCGTTTCTTATTGTCCGCCGGACGCCGTGGAAGCAACCGACACCGCCATTAAATTTGACCTGCTGACCGCATATGTTGATGAACTGAGCGCACCGTATCTGGAAGATGCAGAAATCGATTTCGTTACCGACCAGTTAGGCTCCCAGCTGACCCTGAAAGCACCAAACGCCAAAATGCGTAAAGTTGCCGATGATGCGCCGCTGATGGAACGCGTGGAGTACATGCTGCAATCGCAGATCAACCCGCAGTTGGCTGGCCACGGTGGTCGTGTCTCTCTGATGGAAATCACCGATGAAGGCTACGCCATTCTGCAGTTTGGCGGCGGCTGTAACGGCTGTTCAATGGTAGATGTAACGCTGAAAGAAGGTATCGAGAAGCAGCTGCTGGCTGAATTCCCTGAACTGAAAGGCGTTCGCGATTTAACCGAACACCAGCGCGGCGAGCACTCTTACTACTAACGCCCGAACCTGTAGAGTATCCGTAGGCCCGATAAGACGCCCCGCGTCGCTATCGGGCATTAATGCCGGGTGGTAGCGTAATCGCGGTCTCCGGCTTACACCCCAACATTTCTTCGCATTTATCCTGCAACAATCCCCCGCATAATTTGACCAGCTTCTCATATTTTAAATTTTGCCTGTCCAGGTGATTTTCAAGCGTAGCATGTTACCCGTATCATTCGTGTCAGCACCTAACACACACATAATAGCCAGTTAAACTGATTAGTTTTGAAGGCAACCAGCATTGGTGCTGAGAATACTCTGTTCCCGGTCGGGACAATCGGAATTTGTCATCTAAACACTGACGTTACCCATAACAAAGTAAAGGCCAGGTAAATCATGCCATTAGTCATCGTTGCTATCGGTGTAATCTTGTTACTCCTCCTGATGATCCGTTTCAAAATGAACGGCTTCATCGCTCTCGTCCTGGTGGCGCTTGCTGTCGGATTGATGCAAGGGATGCCACTGGATAAAGTCATCGGTTCGATTAAAGCCGGCGTCGGCGGAACCCTTGGCAGCCTCGCCCTGATTATGGGTTTTGGCGCCATGCTGGGCAAAATGCTGGCGGACTGCGGCGGCGCACAGCGCATCGCAACCACGCTGATTGCTAAATTCGGCAAAAAACACATTCAGTGGGCGGTGGTATTAACCGGCTTCACCGTCGGTTTTGCCCTGTTCTACGAAGTCGGCTTCGTGCTGATGCTGCCGCTGGTATTCACCATTGCTGCCGCTGCTAACATCCCGCTGCTGTACGTTGGTGTGCCGATGGCGGCTGCGCTGTCCGTTACTCACGGCTTCCTGCCACCGCACCCGGGTCCAACCGCTATTGCCACCATTTTCCACGCAGATATGGGTAAAACTCTGCTGTTTGGTACGATTCTGGCAATCCCGACCGTTATTCTCGCCGGTCCGGTATACGCGCGTTTCCTGAAAGGCATCGATAAGCCAATCCCGGAAGGTCTGTACAGCGCAAAAACCTTCACTGAAGAAGAGATGCCAGGCTTTGGCGTCAGCGTCTGGACCTCTCTGGTCCCGGTTATCCTGATGGCAATGCGCGCCGTGGCGGAGATGATTCTGCCGAAAGGTCATGCTTTCCTGACGGTTGCTGAATTCCTCGGTGACCCGGTCATGGCAACGCTGATTGCGGTGCTGATTGCGATGTTCACTTTTGGTCTGAACCGCGGACGTTCGATGGATCAGATTAACGACACGCTGGTGTCCTCAATCAAAATCATCGCGATGATGCTGTTGATCATCGGTGGTGGCGGTGCCTTCAAACAGGTTCTGGTTGATAGCGGCGTAGACAAATACATCGCTTCAATGATGCACGGCTCTAACGTTTCTCCGCTGCTGATGGCATGGTCTATCGCTGCAGTACTGCGTATCGCACTGGGTTCCGCAACCGTTGCAGCGATTACTGCAGGTGGGATTGTGGCACCGCTGATTGCAACGACCGGCGTAAGCCCTGAGCTGATGGTTATTGCGGTTGGTTCCGGTTCCGTCATCTTCTCCCACGTGAACGATCCTGGGTTCTGGCTGTTCAAGGAGTACTTCAACCTGACCATCGGTGAAACCATCAAGTCATGGTCAATGTTGGAAACCATTATCTCCGTCTGCGGTCTGGTAGGGTGTCTGCTGCTGGGTATGGTGGTCTGATAAAACTGAGCCTGATGGCGCTACGCTTATCAGGCCTACGTGCTACGAGCCATCACCATAAAAAAGCCGGGGAAATCCCCGGCTTTCTTACTTCTTCTTCGCGGCCGCTTTTCGCCGCTTATCCAAATCCTTAATCAGCTTATTCACGCCCTCATCGGCAAACATCTGCTCCAGCGTGGCGGTGAGCTTACGCCGCCAGTTTTTGTACTGGTCGCTGGTCCCCGGAATGTTGACCGGCTCAGCCATATCCAGCCAGTCTTCCGGTTGCAGGCCCAGTAGCGCACTGTTGCTGTCAGCGATGTAGCGTTGCATGCCGCGATTCAGAATCGGCGTCATCGACATCAGGGACGCCTTGTGACCGGCACGTTTTGGCAGGCAGCCGTATTTGTGCAGCGCGTCCAGCAGCCCTTGTTTCGCCAGTTCCCGGTCCTGATACAACCCGCGCAGCACGACTTCATCCGGATACAGGCCCAGTGCTTTACCTAGCGTCAGATCGCCGCTATCCCAATAACCTTTAAGCGTAGGAAGGTCATGCGTCGCCGCGACTGCCATTGATTGTTCCGGGTACGCTTTCGGCGCACGGAAGTTTTTCTCATGGTCATTCTCAAAATAAAGCACTTTGTAGGAGTAGACGCCACTGTCACGCAGCTTGCTGACGATCTCCACCGGCACGGTACCCAGATCTTCACCAATCACCATGCAGTGGTGACGTTTACTTTCCAGCGCCAGAATTGAAAGCAAATCATCGACCGGATAATGCACGTAGGCACCGTGATCGGCAGTTTCACCGTAAGGGATCCACCACAGACGCAGCATCGACATGACATGGTCGATACGCAACGCGCCGCAATTCTGCATATTGGCGCGCAGCAGTTCGATAAACGGTTCGTAGGCGCGTGCCGTGATGATGTGCGGATCCATCGGCGGCAGTCCCCAGTTTTGCCCAAGCGGACCGAGAATATCCGGCGGCGCGCCAACTGAAGCTTTCAGGCAATACAACTCGCGGTCACACCAGGTTTCCGCCCCGCCTTCGGCCACGCCAACGGCCAGGTCGCGATACAGCCCTATCGGCATTGCAAAGCCCTGGCTGGTTTTCCAGCAGTCAGCAAACTGGGTATACGCCAGCCACTGCAACCACAGGTAGAAATCTACGTCATCACGATGTTCTTCGCAGAAGCGTTTTACCTCTGGCGAGTCCACTGACTGGAAAACTTCTGGCCACACCGGCCAGCCCCAGCGCAATGCGTCCTCTTTCACCTGATGCGCATGCAGCGCATCAAAGGCCGCCTGCCAGTAGAGGCTATCCCCTTCCTGAGCCACAAACTGGCGAAATGCCGCCATCTGCTCATCATCACGCGCAGAGAAGCTTTTCCACGCCATACGTAGCGCCGTCATCTTCAGTGCGGTAACGGCAGAATAATCAACCCACTCGGCATCGCGCGCGCGTTGCAAAGCTTGCTGCGTCGCAGGTTTCTGCCACCAGGCCTGTGCCTCTTTACTCAGGTGGAAATCATCGACTGCGTTAACATCAATATAAATAACGTTCAGCCAACGACGTGACGACGGACTATACGGGCTGGCACTCTCCGGATTCGCCGGATACAGCGCGTGAATCGGATTAAGCCCGATAAACGCGCCGCCGCGTTGCGCCACATCCACCAGCATGGTGCGGAGATCGCCGAAGTCGCCAATCCCCCAGTTATTTTCCGATCGCAGGGTGTAGAGCTGTACACATGCGCCCCACAGCTTCTGCCCGGCTAACAACGCCTGCGGTTCATAGCAGCGCTTTGGTGCCACGATGATACGACAATGGGAACGCAGCTCGCCCTGGGTCAGGGTCAACGTGTGATACCCCTCCGGCAGCTTCGCCGGAAGGTTAAAAGATTTACCGCCGACGGCATGCCCTTTGTGCTGCACGCCCTCTTCGGTGGTCAGCAGCCAGTTAAACTCTCCGCTTCCCTCAACCGCCAGCGGCATTTTCTTGCCAGCGGTATAGACCATGACATTCGGCACCGGGGTTACCGCCACCTGAGTGGCAGCGGTGGTGCGATGCATGGCGTCAAGCAAACGCCGTTTGGTTTCGGCGCCAATAGACTGCGGTTTACCGTGGGCATTAATGTAATTGGGGCTGATCCCCGCCGCCAGCGCGGCATTATCCAGACGTTTGCTTTCCATCGCGATTCCTTAACGTTTCGCCTGCCAGATACGAGCCTGATAATCGCGGATGGAGCGATCCGAGCTGAACATGCCGCAACGCGCGGTATTCAGAATCGCCGCCCGGGTCCAGGCGTCCTGGTCACGATACAACACGTCAACCTGCTTCTGAGCTTCAACGTAGGCCGCGAAGTCCGCCATCACCAGATACGGGTCGCCGCCCTGCTTGCCGATACTGTGCAGCATCTGGTCAAAGGCATGCTTGTCGCCATCGCTGTATTTCCCGCTTTCCAGCTCTTTCAGGACAGCATCCAGCACTTTGTCTTTTTTACGCCATTTCACCGGGTCGTAGCCTTTGGCTTTGAGCGCCTTCACCTCTTCCACGGTATGACCAAAGATAAAGATATTCTCGTCACCCACCTTCTCGGCGATTTCGACGTTTGCACCATCCAGCGTACCTACGGTTAACGCACCGTTCAGCGCCAGCTTCATGTTACCGGTGCCGGAAGCCTCTTTCCCTGCGGTTGAAATCTGCTCAGAGATATCCGCCGCCGGGATCAGCATTTCCGCCGCCGAGACACAATAATCCGGCAGGAAGACAACCTTCAGCTTGTCACCGACTTTCGGGTCGTTATTGATGGTTTGTGCAACCTGGTTGATGGCGAAGATGATATTTTTCGCCAGGTAGTAACCCGGAGCAGCCTTTGCGCCAAACAGAAATACGCGCGGCACGCGATCTGCCTGCGGGTTCTCACGGATTTCTTTGTACAACGCCAGAATATGCAGCAGATTCAGGTGCTGGCGCTTGTACTCATGAAGACGTTTAATCTGAATATCAAAGATAGCGTTAGTCGTTATTTCAATACCGGTACGCGCTTTAATAAACTTCACCAGACGCTCTTTGTTCGCCAGCTTGATGTCACGATACTGCTGACGGAACTTCGCATCGTCCGCGTATTTTTCCAGGTTAATCAGCTGGTCGAGGTCGTTAGCCCACTCTTTTTTCAGCGATTTATCCAGCAGTGCGGCAAGCGCCGGGTTGCATTGCTTAATCCAGCGACGCGGAGTAATCCCGTTAGTGACGTTATGGAATTTGTTCGGCCAGAGCTGGTGATATTCCGGGAACAGATCTTTCACCACCAGATCGGAGTGCAGCGCCGCCACGCCGTTGACCGCAAAACCGCTGACCACACACATGTTGGCCATACGCACCTGTTTATTGTGCACCACTGCAAGCTTCGCCCAGACTTCAGCATCACCCGGCCAGGTTTTATCAACCAACGTCTTAAAGTGGTCGTTAATCTCTTTGATGATTTGCATGTGGCGCGGCAGGAGTGCTTTCACCAGTTTCTCATCCCAGCACTCTAACGCTTCCGGCATCAGGGTGTGGTTGGTGTAAGCGAAGGTCTTGCTGGTAATCGCCCACGCATCGTCCCAGCTCATCTGGTGCTCATCAATCAGCACGCGCAGCAGTTCAGGGATCGCGATAGTCGGGTGAGTATCGTTAAGTTGAATGACTTCGTAATCAGCCAGTTCGTGCAGCTTACGCCCTGCCAGATGATGGCGGCGCAGAATGTCGGCTACGGAGCATGCGCACTGGAAGTACTGCTGCATCAGGCGCAGCTTTTTACCCGCGGTGTGGTTATCGTTCGGGTACAGCACTTTCGTCAGTTTTTCAGCGTCGATGCCCTGCTGTTCTGCGCGCAGGAAATCGCCGTCATTAAATTTGGTCAGGTTAAACGGGTGCGCATGGCTGGCCTGCCACAGACGCAGCGGTTGCGCTACGCCGTTACGGTAACCGAGAACCGGCAGATCCCAGGCCTGGCCGGTGATAGTAAACCCTGGCTCCCAGTGCCCTTCTTTGGTGACCTTGCCGCCAATCCCAACCTGCACATCCAGCGCCTCGTTGTGACGGAACCACGGGTAGCTGCCACGATGCCAGTCATCCGGGGCTTCCATTTGTTGGCCATCGGCAAACGACTGACGGAACAGGCCGTACTGGTAGTTGAGGCCATAGCCCGTCGCCGACTGGCCGACTGTCGCCATCGAATCAAGGAAGCAGGCCGCAAGGCGTCCCAATCCACCGTTACCCAACGCCGGATCGATCTCTTCTTCCAGCAGATCAGTCAGGTTGACGTCATGCGCTTTCAGCTCATCGCTCACCGCCTGATACCAGCCGAGGTTGAGTAAATTGTTGCCGGTCAGGCGACCAATCAAAAACTCCATCGAGATGTAGTTAACGTGACGCTGATTTTTTGCCGGTTTCGCCGCAGGCTGGGCGCTGAGTAACTCAGCCAACGCCCCACTCACTGCCTGCCACCACTGGCGCGACGTCATTTCTTGAGCCGACAGTAAACCGAAGCGCTGCCACTGACGCGTCAGGGCAGCCTGAAATTGATCTTTGTTGAAAGTAGGCTGTGACATAGGGGTTCCAGATCCTTAGGTAATAAAACAACGTTATCGCTAGTTTGCCTGGCTCGTTGTTGACATTCCTCATCCTGGCACGGATTAGGGAGGGAGGAGGAGCGGGGATGAGCATAAAAGTGTGATCACCACCACTTAAAGGGGAGGTAATTGCCCGTAAATTCGCGCAAACCCCGCATAACGCTCTTCGGATGACGCATTAGTAACAAAGGATTAATCGACAATATCAAATAGCAATATGACGATGAGAAACAATGTGTAAATAGGGAAATAGTTTCTAACCTGAAATATCTGTGCCGGATAAGATAGTTCACATAAAACTTTTAAGTCGGCCACAAAATTCGGTGATATTCATTAGCTATTTGAGTAACCATATAAAAAGAGAGGGATTTTTCAACACAGTTAAAATAACGACGGATCCAGTCGCCACGCCTGTTGCGACTCTTTAAAGCATTTATTGCAATAGATGTATAGATTTGTGACATAGTGCAAAATCAGACACACAAAAAGTCCGCTTAGCTTGCATAAAACACCAATCTGGCCGACCTTATATCTATTAATTACGAAGCGCAAAAAAAATCATTCTTCCCTATTTTCACACAGTGAAGTGACTAACTTATGTTGATTCCGTCTAAATTAAGTCGTCCGGTTCGACTCGACCATACGGTGGTTCGTGAGCGCCTGTTGGCTAAACTTTCCGGCGCGAACAATTTCAGGCTTGCCCTGATAACAAGTCCTGCTGGTTATGGAAAAACGACGCTGGTTTCACAATGGGCGGCAGGGAAAAATGATTTAGGCTGGTATTCTCTGGATGAGGGCGATAATCAGCAAGAGCGCTTTGCCAGTTATCTGATCGCCGCTATCCAACAAGCAACAGGCGGGCACTGCACCACCAGCGAAGCGATGGTGCAAAAGCGCCAATACGCCAGCCTGACGTCACTGTTTGCCCAACTATTTATCGAACTGGCCGAGTGGCACCGCCCGCTCTACCTGGTAGTAGATGATTATCATCTGATCTCTAATCCGGCCATTCACGAAGCAATGCGTTTCTTCCTGCGTCATCAGCCTGAGAACCTCACGCTGGTCGTGCTGTCGCGCAACCTGCCGCAGTTGGGTATTGCCAACCTGCGGGTACGCGATCAACTGCTGGAGATAGGCAGCCAACAGCTGGCCTTTAACCATCAGGAAGCCAAACAATTTTTCGACCGACGTTTGTCCTCCCCCATCGAAGCGGCTGAAAGCAGCCGAATGTGCGATGACGTTGCTGGCTGGGCCACAGCATTACAACTGATCGCCCTTTCCGCCCGCCAGAACAATCATTCCGCGCACCAGTCAGCACGACGCCTCGCGGGGATCAACGCCAGCCATTTGTCCGATTATCTGGTTGATGAAGTGCTGGACAGCGTCGACCTCGGCACCCGTCACTTCCTGCTGAAAAGCGCCATTCTGCGTTCCATGAACGATGCGCTGATCGTCCGCGTTACCGGGGAAGAAAACGGCCAGATGCGGCTGGAAGAAATTGAGCGCCAGGGGTTATTCCTGCAACGGATGGATGACGTTGGCGAGTGGTTCAGTTATCACCCGCTGTTTGGTAGCTTTTTACGCCAGCGCTGCCAATGGGAGCTGGCGAACGAACTGCCCGAAATACACCGCGCCGCAGCTGAAAGCTGGATGGCGCAAGGCTTCCCCAGCGAAGCTATCCACCACGCGCTGGCGGCCGGCGACGCCCATATGCTACGCGATATCCTGCTTAATCATGCGTGGGGACTGTTTAACCATAGCGAGCTGACGTTACTGGAAGAGTCGCTGAAAGCCCTGCCGTGGGAAAGCCTGCTGGAAAATCCGCGTCTGGTTCTGCTGCAAGCCTGGCTGATGCAAAGCCAGCACCGCTACGGAGAGGTTAACACCTTGCTGGCGCGCGCAGAGCAGGAAATGAAAGGCGACATGGAGCCGACACTGCACGCCGAATTCAACGCTTTACGGGCGCAGGTAGCGATTAACGACGGCAACCCTGACGAAGCCGAACGCCTGGCGAAACTGGCGCTGGATGAGTTGCCCATCGCCTGGTTCTATAGCCGGATCGTCGCCACCTCGGTGCACGGCGAAGTCCTACACTGTAAGGGCGATCTCACGCGCTCTCTGGCGTTAATGCAGCAAACCGAGCAAATGGCGCGTCATCATGACGTCTGGCATTACGCGCTGTGGAGTCTTATCCAGCAAAGCGAAATTTTGTTTGCCCAGGGCTTTTTACAGGCCGCCTGGGAAACTCAGGAAAAAGCATTCCAGCTGATCAAAGAGCAGCACCTGGAACAGCTGCCGATGCACGAATTCCTGGTACGTATTCGCGCACAACTACTGTGGGCATGGGCGCGTCTGGACGAATCAGAAGCCTCTGCCCGTAGCGGTATTGAACTGCTTTCCACTTTCCAGCCGCAGCAACAGCTACAGTGTCTGGCGTTGCTGGTTCAGTGTTCACTGGCACGGGGCGATCTCGATAACGCTCGCAGCCTGCTCAACCGCCTGGAAAACCTGCTGGGTAACGGTCACTATCACAGCGACTGGATCTCCAACGCCGATAAGGTGCGGGTGATTTACTGGCAAATGGTGGGCGACAAAAACTCGGCCGCCAACTGGCTGCGCCACACGCCGAAACCAGAATTCGCCAATAACCACTTCCTGCAAAGCCAGTGGCGCAACATCGCTCGTGCACAAATCCTGCTCGGCGAGTTTGAACCGGCTGAGATTGTGCTGGAAGAGTTGAATGAAAATGCGCGCAACCTGCGCCTGATGAGCGATCTGAACCGCAACCTGTTGCTGCTTAATCAGCTCTACTGGCAGGCAGGGCGCAAAAATGACGCCCAGCGTGTGTTACTCGACGCCCTACAGCTGGCGAACCGTACCGGGTTTATCAGCCACTTTGTTATCGAAGGCGAGGCCATGGCGCAACAACTGCGTCAGCTGATTCAGCTCAATACCTTACCGGAACTCGATCAGCACCGCGCCCAGCGCATTTTGCGTGAGATTAACCAGCACCACCGCCATAAATTTGCCCACTTCGATGAAGGATTCGTTGAGCGTCTGCTTACTCACCCGGAAGTGCCGGAGCTTATCCGCACCAGCCCGCTGACCCAGCGCGAATGGCAGGTTCTGGGACTGATTTATTCGGGCTACAGCAACGAACAGATCGCCGGAGAGCTGGCCGTCGCGGCAACGACCATCAAGACGCACATCCGCAATTTGTACCAAAAGCTCGGCGTCGCACATCGCCAGGATGCGGTGCAACATGCGCAGAAGCTGCTGAAGATGATGGGGTACGGCGTTTAGTTAATGCCTGATACGCAACGCTTATCAGGCCTGGAATTACCTTAGCACAGCTCTAACTGGATATGATGGTCAGCAATCACCTGCATCACACCAGCAGGCGGCAGCGTGTCGGTATACACCGCATCCACCATGCTGATGCTGCCCATATTCACCATCGCGTTACGCCCAAACTTCGAGTGGTCCACCACCAGCATCACATGCCGTGAATTCTCAATGATCGCGCGCTTGGTGCGAACCTCGTGATAATCAAACTCCAGCAGAGAACCGTCGCTGTCGATGCCGCTGATCCCTAAGATGCCGAAGTCCAGACGGAACTGAGAAATAAAGTCGAGGGTCGCTTCGCCCATAATACCGCCATCGCGGCTACGCAGTTCACCACCGGCGAGGATTATGCGGAAATCCTCTTTCGCCATCAGCGTGTTCGCCACATTGAGGTTGTTGGTCACAATGCGTAAATTGCTGTGATTAAGCAGCGCGTGAGCCACCGCTTCCGGCGTGGTTCCGATATCAATAAACAGCGTTGAGCCGTTCGGGATTTGCGTGGCAACTTTGCGGGCAATGCGCTCTTTTTCCGCCGTCTGCGTCGCTTTACGGTCATGCCACGGGGTGTTGACCGAGCTGGATGGCAGCGCCGCGCCGCCGTGATGGCGCAAAATCATGTTCTGATCGGCCAGATCGTTAAGATCGCGGCGAATCGTCTGCGGGCTGACGGAGAAATGCTCCACCAGCTCTTCAGTACTGACGTATCCCTGTTTTTTTACCAGCTCGATGATCGCGTCATGTCGTTGTGTTTGCTTCATTAGTGTTCCCTGAAATTTTGCCGGATGCGCTAACGCTTATCCGGCCTACAAAGTTCGTTTCCGCACATTCATCGTATCGGCAAACGCCATTGCCAGACCCACGGCCAATCCGGCGATATGAGCGCCATTCGCCATCGACATGCCGAATAGATCAAACCAGCCGGCAACAATCCAGATCAAAGCAAAGATAATCAAACCACGCTGCAGGAAAATACCGCTTTGCGGATCGCGCTCGCCGCGCAACCACACGTAGCCCATCAGCGCATATACCACGCCAGACAGTCCACCAAACCACGGGCCGCTAAATTTCTGCTGAACATAGCCGCTCAACAGGGCGCTGATCACGGTAATTACAATCAGTTTTCCACTGCCCAGACGCTTTTCAACCGCACCGCCGAGATACCACCACCACAACAGGTTGAACAGAATATGCATCAGCGAGAAGTGCATAAAAGCGTGGGTGAAATAACGCCAGAATTCAAATTTCAGCGAAGGGTCAAACGGCCATGCCAGCCAAAGCATCACCGCCTGGTCGCCCAGCACGTTCATCGCGATAAACACCAGCACACACGCGGCCATCACCAACCAGGTTACCGGGCCTGCGCGTTCGCGCAATGTGGCCAGGAACGGATAACGCTGGTAGTGCAGACCGCTGTCGGTCTGACCCGACTGCCAGCTTGCCGCGAGGTAGCGCGGATCGCCCGGATTCTCCAGAAATCGCGCCAGTTCAGCATGCACGCGCTCGGCTTGGGACTCATCCGCCAGCCAGACATCCGTTTGCTGATGTTGTTGAATCGTCAGGATAACGCCCTGTGTCGCCATATAATCAACAAATGCCTGCGCCACGCGGGGGTTAGCAAAAGAGGTAATCATCAACATGGTTGCTGTCGCTTATTCCACACAAAAGAGGACAGTATATATATCCTGCCCGTTTCAGGCTGCATCTTTGTTAGCTTACGAACCGTATGCCACTTCTGCCGGAAAATGTCGATGCCAGGCGTCGAAGCCGCCATCAACGCTGTAAACCGCGTCATAGCCCTGCTGAAGAAGATATTGCGCCGCGCCTTTACTGCTGTTGCCGTGATAACACATCACCAACACAGCGGTGTCGAAATCATGCTCGCGCATAAATGACCCCAGCGTGTCGTTCGTCAGATGAAACGCCTGCGGGGCATGACCCATGGCATAGCTTTGCGGATCACGGATATCCACCAACACCGCGCTCCCCTGATGCAGCTTCTGATGCGCTTCTTCGACATTAATACATTCAAACTGATCCATTGCTCTCTCTTCTTTATATGGCAGGTGATGCTTTTCGGACATGTTACTGCTTAGTGTACGTCCCGACGGCAGTTAAACGCCATAATGTTATATGTATCACTGTAAATTGTTTATCCGATGTTACCAATGGCGCGATTCTTTGCTATTATGCTCGATAACGAACATTAATGAGCTATAACGAAAGTGCGAGAGGCCAGCATGGAAACCAAAGATCTGATTGTGATAGGTGGAGGCATCAACGGTGCCGGTATCGCGGCAGATGCCGCTGGACGCGGTTTATCCGTGCTGATGCTGGAAGCGCAGGATTTAGCCTGCGCCACCTCTTCCGCTAGCTCCAAACTCATCCACGGTGGCCTGCGCTACCTGGAACACTACGAATTTCGTCTGGTAAGCGAAGCGCTGGCCGAACGTGAAGTGCTGTTGAAAATGGCACCGCATATCGCCTTCCCGATGCGTTTTCGTCTGCCCCACCGCCCGCATCTGCGTCCGGCGTGGATGATCCGCATTGGTTTGTTTATGTACGATCATCTGGGCAAACGCACCAGTTTGCCAAGTTCTACCGGTTTGCGTTTTGGCGCAGATTCCGTAATGAAACCTGAGATTGTGCGCGGTTTCGAATATTCCGACTGCTGGGTAGACGATGCGCGACTGGTTTTGGCAAACGCCCAAATGGTCGTACGCAAAGGCGGAGAAGTATTAACCCGCACTCGCGCCACTTCTGCTCGCCGTGAAAACGGTTTGTGGATTGTTGAAGCTGAAGATATCGATACCGGCAAAAAATACACCTGGCAGGCGCGTGGCCTGGTCAACGCCACCGGTCCGTGGGTGAAAGAGTTCTTCGACGACGGTATGCACCTGCCATCACCGTACGGCATTCGCCTGATTAAAGGCAGCCACATCGTAGTGCCGCGCGTACATACCCAGAAGCAAGCTTATATTCTGCAAAACGAAGATAAGCGTATTGTGTTTGTTATCCCATGGATGGACGAATTCTCGATCATCGGTACGACAGACGTTGAATACAAAGGCGATCCGAAAGCAGTGAAAATTGATGAAAGCGAAATCAATTACCTGCTGAAGGTCTACAACGCGCACTTTAAGAAGCAACTGGGCCGTGATGATATCGTCTGGACTTACTCAGGCGTGCGTCCGCTGTGCGATGACGAGTCTGACTCACCGCAGGCGATCACCCGTGATTACACGCTGGATATCCACGACGAAAACGGCAAAGCGCCGTTGCTGTCGGTCTTTGGCGGTAAGCTGACCACCTATCGTAAGCTTGCTGAGCACGCGATGGAAAAACTGGCATCGTACTATCAGGGAATTGGTCCGGCATGGACGAAAGAGTGCATTCTGCCTGGCGGTGACATTGGCGGCGATCGCGAAGATTACGCGGCCAAACTGCGCCGCCGCTACCCGTTCCTGACCGAGTCGCTGGCACGCCATTATTCTCGCACCTACGGCAGCAACACCGAATGGGTTATCGGCGAAGCCACCTCGCTTGCCGAGTTAGGTGAAGACTTTGGCCATGAGTTTTATGAGGCCGAACTGAAATATCTGGTCGATCATGAATGGGTTCGTCGTGCGGAAGATGCGTTGTGGCGTCGCACGAAAGAAGGTATGTGGCTGAACGCTGAGCAGCAGTCGCGTATGACCCAGTGGCTGGCGGAGTACATTGAAAAACACCAGCTGTCGCTGGCGTCCTGATAAAAATGCCGGATGCGGCTAGCGCCTTATCCGGCCTACAAGAGTGCATAAACGTAGGCCGGGCAAGCGAAGCGCCCCCGGCATCGTGTGTTACAACCGCACCGAATCAATATGCCAGATGTTTTCGGCGTACTCTTTGATCGTCCTGTCCGACGAGAAGTACCCCATGTTGGCAATATTAATCATCGACTTGGTGGTCCACTCTTCCGGGTGACGATACAGTTCATCAACCTTATCCTGGCAATCAACGTAGCTGCGATAATCCGCCAGAACCTGATAGTGGTCGCCAAAGTTAATCAGCGAATCCACCAGGTCGCGATAGCGTCCCGGCTCCTCAGGGCTGAATACGCCGCTGCCGATCTGCGTCAGCACCTGGTGCAGCTCTTCGTCTTTCTCGTAATACTCACGCGGCTTGTAGCCCTGGCTGCGTAAAGCCTCGACCTCTTCCGCCGTATTACCAAAGATAAAGATATTTTCTGCGCCCACATGCTCCAGCATCTCAACGTTGGCACCGTCCAGCGTCCCGATGGTCAGCGCACCGTTAAGAGCAAATTTCATATTACTGGTACCGGAGGCTTCGGTCCCGGCCAGAGAAATCTGTTCAGAAAGGTCGGCGGCAGGAATAATCACCTGCGCCAGGCTGACGCTGTAGTTGGGGATAAACACCACTTTCAGCTTGTCGCCAATTTGCGGATCGTTGTTGATCACTTTGGCGACGTCGTTGATCAGGTGAATGATGTGTTTCGCCATGTAATAAGCCGAAGCCGCTTTACCGGCGAAGATATTCACACGCGGTACCCACTCAGCATCAGGATCGGCCTTAATGCGATTGTAGCGGGTGATCACATGCAGCACGTTCATCAACTGGCGTTTGTATTCGTGAATACGCTTGATCTGCACATCAAACAGCGATTTCGGGTTCACCACCACGTTCAGCTGCTGGGCAATGAGCGTGGCCAGACGCTTTTTGTTCTCCAGCTTCGCGCGGCGCACCGCCTGATTTACCAGTGGGTAATCGCAGTGCTGTTCAAGCTCACTGAGCTGGCTGAGATCGGTGCGCCAGGTACGGCCAATGTTCTCATCCAGCACATTGGAAAGCGATGGGTTGGCCAGCGCCAGCCAGCGACGCGGCGTCACGCCGTTGGTGACGTTGCAAAAACGAGTCGGGAAAATCTTCGCAAAATCAGCAAACAGCGACTGCACCATCAGGTTGGAGTGCAGCTCGGAAACGCCGTTAACCTTGTGGCTCACCACCACCGCCAGCCATGCCATACGCACACGACGGCCGTTAGATTCATCGATAATCGACGTCCGCCCCAGCAGAGCGGTATCGTTCGGATACTGTTCCTGCAACGTCTTCAGGAAGTAGTCGTTGATCTCAAAGATGATTTGCAGATGGCGCGGCAAAATTTTGCCCAGCATATCGACGGGCCAGGTCTCCAGCGCTTCGCTCATCAAAGTGTGGTTGGTATACGAGAAGACCTGACAGCAGACCTCAAACGCATCATCCCAGCTGAACTTATGCTCATCGATCAGCAGTCGCATCAGCTCAGGGATCGACAGCACCGGATGGGTGTCGTTGAGGTGAATGGCGATTTTATCCGCCAGGTTGTCGTAGGTTTTGTGCAGCTGGTAATGACGGTTCAGGATGTCCTGCACCGTAGAGGAGACCAGGAAATACTCCTGGCGCAACCGCAGCTCGCGTCCTGAATAGGTGGAGTCGTCCGGGTACAGTACGCGGGAGACGTTCTCGGAGTGGTTTTTATCTTCCACAGCCGCAAAGTAGTCGCCCTGGTTAAATTTACCGAGATTAATCTCGCTACTGGCCTGGGCATTCCACAGACGCAGCGTGTTGGTGGCGTCGGTGTCGTAGCCGGGGATAATCTGGTCGTAGGCGACCGCGAGGATCTCTTCGGTTTCTATCCAGCGCGTTTTCTTACCTTCCTGCTGAATACGCCCGCCAAAACGCACTTTGTAGCGCGTGTTGTGGCGTTTGAATTCCCACGGGTTACCGTATTCCAGCCAGTAGTCCGGCGACTCTTTCTGGCGGCCATCAACAATATTCTGCTTGAACATACCGTAGTCATAACGAATACCGTAACCGCGTCCCGGCAATCCCAGCGTTGCCAGAGAGTCCAGGAAGCAGGCCGCCAGGCGCCCGAGACCGCCATTGCCAAGACCCGGGTCGTTTTCTTCGTCGATCAGATCTTCAAGATCCAACCCCATACCTTCCAGCGCATTTTTGACATCGTCATAAATGCCCAGCGATAACAGTGCATTGGAAAGCGTGCGGCCAATCAGAAACTCCATAGACAAGTAATAGACCTGACGAGTTTCCTGAGATAATTGCGCACGGTTAGAACGCAGCCAGCGCTCCACGAGACGGTCGCGCACCGCGAACAACGTGGCGTTCAGCCACTCATGTTTATTGGCAATGACCGGGTCCTTACCAATCGTGAACATCAGCTTATAGGCAATAGAATGCTTAAGTGCCTCTACGCTGAGTGTGGGCGATGCATAAGTAAATGGAGCATTCATATAGGTGATTCCTGGATATCTATTTCAAGCGATAGTAAAGCTCACGGTATGACTTCGCCGCGACTTGCCAGCTAAAATCCATGGTCATGGCCTGACGTTGTACAAACCGCCAAAGCGAAGGCCGGGACCACAATACGAAAGCACGCCGGATCGCGCGTAACAGCGACCAGGCATTACTATCTTCAAATACAAACCCACTGGCGATACCGTCCGCCAGGTTTTCCAGCGAACTGTCAGAGACTGTATCAGCCAGCCCACCGGTGCGCCGCACCAGCGGCAGCGTGCCGTACTTCAGTCCATACAACTGCGTTAAGCCACACGGCTCAAAACGGCTGGGAACCAATATCACATCGGCCCCACCCATGATGCGGTGCGAGAAGGCTTCGTGATAGCCGATCTGCACACCCACCTGTCCTGGATGTTCCGCCGCTGCGGCGAGGAATCCTTCCTGTAATACCGGATCGCCCGCGCCTAGCAATGCCAGCTGTCCACCCTGCTCTAACAACCCCGGCAGCGCTTCCAGCACCAGATCCAGCCCTTTTTGACTGGTCAGACGGCTCACCACGGCAAACAGCGGTACTTTATCGTTGACCTTAAGTCCCATCGCTATCTGAAGCTGACGTTTGTTTTCTGCCTTCTCCTCCAGCGTGTCGCGCGTATATCGCGATGCCAGCAGGAGATCGGTTTCCGGGCTCCAGATTTTTTCATCAACGCCGTTCAGCACGCCGGAAAGACGGCCTTCACGATGACGCTGCTGCAACAGACCTTCCATCCCGTAGGCAAACTGCGGCTCGGTAATTTCCCGCGCGTAGGTCGGACTGACCGCCGTAATGTGGTCGGCGTAGTACAACCCTGCCTTCAGAAACGAAATCTGCCCGTTAAACTCCAGTCCGTGCACATTAAAGAACGACCATGGCAATTGGATGTCATCCATATGCTTTGCATAAAACATGCCTTGATACGCCAGATTGTGGACGGTGAACACCGATTTCGCCGGATGGCCGCGCGCCGCCAGATACGCCGGAGCCAGACCCGCATGCCAGTCGTGTGCATGCACCACATCCGGGCGCCAGAATGGGTCAAGGCCACAGGCCATTTCACAGCCAACCCAGCCCAGCAATGCAAAACGCTGCACGTTATCGGTATACGCAAACAGGTTAGTGTCGTGATACGGGCTACCGGGGCGGTCATAGAGATGCGGCGCGTCAATCAGGTAAATACCCACGCCGTTGAAATGCCCGAACAGCAGCGTGATACGTCCGGCGAAGGTATCCCGACGCGTTACAACCTGCGCATCGGGAATGCCGCGACGAATATCAGGAAACGCCGGGAGCAGCACGCGGGCATCCACGCCGTCCGCTATTTGCGCTGCGGGTAACGCCCCAATAACATCCGCCAGTCCCCCGGTTTTTAACAGGGGGAACATCTCTGAACAAACGTGTAAAACCTGCATTATCGCTCCTGTTTGATCTGCAGTTTGCGTAGCATTTCACGCGTGACCAGCACAATACCTTCCTCTGAACGGTAGAAACGACGCGCATCTTCTTCCGCGTTTTCACCAATCACCATGCCTTCGGGAATAACGCAGGCGCGGTCGATAATGCAACGACGTAAGCGGCACGAACGTCCCACCCACACTTCAGGTAACAACACTGCCGAATCAATGTTACAGAATGAATTCACCCGCACTCGCGGGAACAGAACGGACTGCACCACCACCGAACCTGAAATTATGCATCCGCCAGAAACCAGCGAGTTCAGCGTCATTCCGTGGCTGCCGGAACGGTCCTGAACAAATTTCGCCGGTGGCAGCGATTCCATGTGCGTACGGATTGGCCAGTCCTGGTCGTACATGTCCAGTTCAGGCGTCACCGAAGCCAGATCGAGGTTTGCCTTCCAGTAGGCTTCCAGCGTACCCACGTCACGCCAGTACGGCTCGGATTCCGGGTCAGACTGCACGCAGGACAACGGGAATGGGTGTGCATACGCCATGCCAGCTTCGGTGATTTTCGGGATAATGTCTTTACCGAAATCGTGACTGGAGTTTTCATCGAGGTCATCTTCCGCCAGCAATTCATACAGATAATCGGCGTTGAAAACGTAGATCCCCATACTGGCAAGAGATTTGGTCGGGTCGCCTGGCATGGCTGGCGGGTTGGCGGGTTTTTCAACGAACTCGATAATTTTATCGGTGTCGTCCACGTCCATTACGCCAAACGCGCTGGCCTCTTCAATAGGCACTGGCATACAGGCCACGGTGCAACGCGCGCCTTTCTCGACGTGGTCGATCAGCATGCGTGAGTAGTCCTGCTTGTAGATATGATCGCCCGCGAGGATCACCACATATTCCGCTTTATAGCGTCGAATGATGTCCAGGTTTTGGGTCACCGCATCCGCCGTACCGCGATACCAGTTTTCACCCTGCATTCTCTGCTGGGCAGGCAGCAGATCGACAAACTCGTTCATCTCTTCGCTAAAGAACGACCAGCCGCGCTGAATATGCTGCACCAGCGTGTGGGACTGGTACTGGGTGATCACGCCAATACGGCGGATCCCGGAGTTAATACAGTTGGATAAGGCAAAATCGATAATGCGGAACTTACCGCCAAAGTGCACAGCAGGTTTGGCACGTTTGTTGGTTAAATCTTTTAAGCGGGTACCGCGGCCACCGGCCAGGATCAGGGCAACAGATTTTAATGGCAGCTGGCGCGCCAACATTACACGATCGTTCTTCTCTAAACTCACCATGACTAACTCCTTTTTTATCTTCTCTGGAACACACACAGTCCGTGCGCAGGTCCCTGCCAGACAGCCGTAAGCACCGGATTATCCTCTCCGGCAAATGGGGGAACGGCGCACCATTCCCCTTCAGGTAAAACGATATCTGTCACCTCAAGCGTGGCATTTATTGCAATCAAAAAACGGTCTGAAAGCAGGATTTGCATCTGCCTCGGGCCGTTTTGCCACTCATCCGCACTTAAGGGTTGTGCGTACTTATTCAGCCAACGAACATTGCCATCGCCCTCTTCCCACCAGCGATCACCCGTCAGTGCAGGAATTTGCTGGCGAAGATGGATCAGGGCAGCGGTAAATGTGGTTAGTCCGCTGTTTGCCTGCTGCCAGTCCAGCCAGGTCAGGGCGTTATCCTGGCAGTAAGCGTTATTGTTGCCGTGCTGGCTATGACCATGCTCATCGCCCGCCAGCAACATCGGCGTCCCCTGGGAGAGCAACAGCGTGGATAACAGCGCATGAATGCTGTCGCGCCGCCGCTCAATCAGGTCCAGCGTGCCGCCTAATCCTTCTTTACCATGATTGTCGCTGTAGTTATTGCTAGTGCCGTCGCGATTTTCCTCACCATTCGCTTCATTGTGCTTATTTGTGAAGCACACACAGTCGCGTAGCGTAAAACCGTCGTGCGCAGTCACCAGATTGACCGTCGCGCTGGGTTTGCGACCATCGCGTTTAAACACGTCGCTTGATGCGGCAAAACGCCCGGCAAACTCACCCAACGAGAGATTACGCTGGAGCCAGAAGCGTCGGGTCGCATCGCGGAAATGGTCATTCCACTCGGCAAACGGCGGGGGGAAATTCCCCACCTGATACCCGCCTTCACCAATATCCCACGGTTCCGCAATCAGCTTAACGCGTGAGAGTAGCGGACAGTTTTGGATCGCGGTAAACAGTGGCGCATCCTGACGAAACGCAGGTGTACGCCCCATGACGGAAGCCAAATCAAAACGAAAACCATCCACATGGCAGGTTTCAACCCAGTAGCGCAGGCATTCACATGCGTATTCCACAACGCCCGGATGGCTCAGATTGAGGGTGTTCCCACAACCGGTCCAGTTGTAGTAATCACCATCGTCCCTGATCCAATAATAGCTACGGTTATCAATTCCGCGCAGCGAGAAGACGGGGCCTTCGAGATCCAGCTCGGCGCTGTGGTTCAAAACGATATCGAGAATGACCTCAATCCCCGCTTTGTGCAGCGCTTTTACCGCGTCGCGAAACTCATCAAGCGCACTCTCCGGCGAACAGGCATAGGCCGGATGCAGTGCAAACATCGCTACCGGGTTGTAGCCCCAATAGTTCGACAGCCCCAGCCGCTGAAGCCGTGGTTCGCTGGCAAAATGCGCCACCGGCAGCAGCTCCAGCGCGGTAATGCCGAGGCGCTTGAAGTAATCGATCATCACTGGATGGCCCAGCGCTTTGTAGGTTCCGCGAATCTCTTCCGGCAGCTCAGGATGCAAATACGTCAACCCTTTGACATGCGCTTCGTAAATCACGGTATTGCCCCACGGCGTGCGCGGCGGGGTATCATCCTCCCAGTCATAATGATCGGATACCACCACGCCCTTCAGCGCGATGGTGGCATTATCATGATGATCCGGTTCATTTAGCCCACCGTGCAGCAGCGGGTTATCTTTTAACTCGCCATCCACCCGACGGGCGCAAGGGTCAAGCAGCAGCTTGGCCGGATTAAACCGGTGGCCCTGCTGCGGTTGCCATGGGCCATGAACACGATAGCCATAGCGCAGACCGGGCCGGGCGTTGGCCAGATAGCCGTGCCAGACATCACCGCTACGCCCCGGCAGGTCATAGCGAAGTTCGCACCCTTGCTCATCGAATACGCATAATTCAACGCGTTCAGCGTGGGCCGAGAAGAGTGTGAAATTGACACCATGGCCGTCATACGTTGCACCATGGGGGGTGGCGTTGCCGGTTGCCAGTTGCGTCATTACCCCTCCCTGACCAGCCAGATCGTTGCCAACGGCGGTAACGTGAGGCTCAGTGAGTGCTGACGACCATGGCTGGCGATTTCATCGCTGTGCACCGCACCGCCGTTGCCGGTATTGCTACCGTGGTAATGCATCGAGTCGGTATTGAGGATCTCACGCCATTTGCCTGGCTGATTGATACCGAAGCGATAGCCGTGGCGGGGCACAGGCGTAAAGTTACTGACCACGATGATTTCATTGCCGACCTTGTCACGACGCACGAAAGCCAGCACCGAACGTTCGTTGTCATCTACCACCAGCCACTCAAAGCCATAGGCGTCAAAGTCGAGCTCGTGCAGCGCTTTGTGATGACGGTAGGTGTGGTTCAGATCGCGCACCAGACGCTGTACGCCGTGGTGCCAGTTATCGCCACCTTCCAGCAGGTGCCAGTCGAGGCTGGCGTCATGGTTCCATTCACGTCCCTGCGCAAACTCGTTGCCCATAAACAGCAGCTTTTTGCCCGGGAAGGCCCACATCCAGCCGTAATAGGCGCGCAGGTTGGCAAACTTCTGCCATGCGTCTCCCGGCATGCGGTCGAGAATGGATTTTTTACTGTGTACCACTTCATCATGCGACAGCGGCAGGACAAAGTTTTCGGTGTAGTTGTACAGCATGCCGAAGGTCAGCTTGTCGTGATGGTACTGACGATGAATCGGGTCCAGCTTCATGTAGTCCAGCGTGTCGTGCATCCAGCCGAGGTTCCACTTATACCAGAACCCTAAACCGCCCATATCCTGTGGTCTTGAAACGCCGGCAAAGTCGGTGGACTCTTCCGCCATACTCACAGCACCAGGCACCTGCTCGCCAAGAATGCGGTTGGTATTGCGCAAAAATTCAATGGCTTCGAGGTTTTCACGACCACCAAATTCGTTTGGGATCCATTCCCCTTCTTTGCGGCTGTAGTCGCGATAAATCATCGACGCCACGGCATCCACGCGCAACGCGTCAATACCAAAGCGTTCAATCCAGTACAGGGCGTTGCCCACCAGGTAGTTGCTGACTTCACGGCGACCATAGTTGTAGATCAGCGTGTTCCAGTCCTGGTGATACCCTTCGCGCGGGTCGCTGTGCTCATACAGGTTGGTGCCATCAAACTCAGCCAAACCAAAGTCGTCCGACGGGAAGTGGCCCGGCACCCAGTCGAGAATGACGTTCAGCCCCGCCTGATGCGCGGCATTCACGAAATAGCGGAAATCATCGCGCGTCCCGAAGCGACGGGTCGGCGCATACATGCCGGTAGGCTGGTAGCCCCAGCTACCGTCGAACGGATGCTCGTTAATCGGCAACAGTTCGAGGTGGGTAAAGCCCATCCATTTGGCGTACGGCACCAACTGATCCGCCAGCTCGCGGTAGCTCAGCCAGAAGTTGTTATCGGTATGACGACGCCATGACCCCAAGTGAACTTCATAGATAGAGATCGGTGCATCAAACTGGTTGGCTTTTTTGCGCGCCTCGCTTTGCACTACTTTTTCCGGCAGACCACAGATAAGCGACGCGGTTTCCGGGCGCATTTGCGCTTCGAAGGCGTAAGGGTCCGCTTTGATTCGCAGCTTACCGTTCGCATCGATCATCTCGTATTTATACAGCTGACCATGCTGCGCGCCGGGGATAAACAGCTCCCAGATACCGCTTTCTTTGCGCAGGCGCATTGGGTGGCGACGACCATCCCAGTAGTTGAACTGCCCAACCACTGACACGCGTTGAGCGTTAGGCGCCCAGACTGAGAAGCGCGTACCGGTTACGCCATCCATGGTATCCGCATGCGCACCCAGCGTTTCGTAAGGTCGCAGATGCGTACCTTCAGATAACAGCCAGGCATCCATATCCTGGATCAGCGGGCCAAAACGATAAGGGTCATCAATCAGATTCTGCTGTCCATGCCAGACAACGGCCAGCTGATAGCGAAAGAAATTTTTACGGCGGGGAAGTACTGCACAGAAAAAACCGCGAGAGTCGAGGCAATCCAGCTTGCCGACTTTGCGTCCGGTTTTGGGTTCGATTACCCACACTTCGGTGGCGTCAGGTAATAGGGCGCGGACTTCAAGTCCAGCATCAGTTTGGTGCATACCGAGTACGGAAAAAGGATCCGCAAAATGGCCTGCAATTAGCGCATTAATCACGTCTCTATCGATACGAACGGACATGGTTGTCATCCTGTTTTATGGCGTCACCCCTTCCAACTGATTTTCGACATCAGGTAGTGACACTTTTTTTGACCTGAACGGCGCAGCACAATTGTGCATCCTCTCTGCGTCGTCCCACCTTCAGGCAACAACTTAATACCTCCGGTACTAAGTCACCCTTAAAGAATAGCCAATGCTTTATCTTACTCCTGGTAAAAAATGAAACATCTGCGCTTACTCCTGTATTACGCAAAAAAAGGGGTGATTCCTCACCCCTTGATCGTTAACAAACTATTACGCCAATTGGCGCAGCATACGGCGCAATGGCTCCGCAGCACCCCACAGCAACTGGTCGCCCACGGTAAAGGCTGACAGGAACTCCGGTCCCATGTTCAGCTTACGCAGACGGCCTACTGGCGTGGTCAGCGTGCCGGTAACGGCCGCCGGGGTTAACTCACGCATGGTGATATCCCGATCGTTTGGTACAACTTTGGCCCACGGATTGTGCGCCGCCAGCAGTTCTTCCACGGTCGGAATAGACACATCTTTTTTCAGTTTAATGGTGAACGCCTGGCTGTGGCAGCGCAGCGCACCGACGCGCACGCACAGGCCATCAACCGGGATCACGGAAGACGTGTTGAGAATTTTGTTGGTTTCCGCCTGTCCCTTCCACTCTTCACGGCTCTGACCGTTATCGAGCTGTTTGTCGATCCACGGAATCAGGCTACCGGCCAGCGGTACGCCAAAGTTATCAACCGGCAGTTCGCCGCTGCGGGACAGGGTCGTCACTTTACGTTCGATGTCGAGAATAGCAGAGGAAGGGGTCGCCAGTTCCTCGGCCACATGGCCATACAGATGACCCATCTGAGACAGCAGTTCACGCATATGGCGCGCGCCGCCGCCGGAAGCCGCCTGATAGGTCGCCACGGAAACCCAGTCAACCAGGTCATTGGCAAACAGGCCACCGAGGGACATCAGCATAAGGCTAACGGTACAGTTGCCGCCGACAAAGGTCTTAATGCCTTTGTTCAGGCCGTCGGTGATGACATCCTGGTTAACCGGATCGAGAATAATGATGGCATCGTCTTTCATACGCAGCGAAGAGGCTGCGTCAATCCAGTAACCCTGCCAACCGCTTTCACGAAGCTTTGGATAGATTTCGTTGGTATAATCGCCGCCCTGACAGGTCACGATGATATCGAGCGCCTTCAGCGCATCCAGATCAAAAGCGTCCTGAAGTGTGCCGGTCGCGGTGCCACCGAACGTCGGTGCCACCTGCCCGAGCTGGGAAGTAGAAAAGAAAACAGGGCGAATGGCGTCGAAGTCACGCTCCTCAACCATGCGTTGCATGAGAACAGAGCCGACCATACCGCGCCAGCCGATAAAACCAACATTTTTCATAGCGTTTTTTCCTGCAGAGATGTGTGCTGTGTATGCTAACCAGTATCCTACTGGCCTATCCTTCACCATACAAAAAGCAGCCAAAGTCGCAAGTGAAATTAATCAATGATAGCGAAGCCATCAGTAATGCGACTTATCCCGCTGCGCAAGCAAGCAGAAAGTCCGCGGTAATTATCAGGGAATTTGAGTTATGAATGAAATCATTTCAGCGGCAGTTTTATTGATCCTGATTATGGATCCGCTCGGAAATCTGCCCATTTTCATGTCCGTATTGAAACATACCGAACCAAAACGCCGTCGCGCGATTATGATTCGCGAGCTGTTCATTGCGCTGTTGGTGATGCTGATATTCCTGTTTGCGGGCGAGAAAATTCTGGCATTTCTTAACCTGCGTGCAGAAACCGTATCGATCTCCGGGGGCATCATTTTGTTCCTGATCGCCATTAAGATGATTTTCCCCAGCGCCACCGGGAATAGCACCGGGCTTCCGGCTGGTGAAGAGCCATTTATCGTACCGCTGGCGATTCCGCTGGTCGCCGGTCCGACAATCCTGGCCTCATTAATGCTGTTGTCGCATCAGTACCCAAACCAGATGGGGCATCTGGTGATTGCGCTGCTGATCGCCTGGGGCGGTACATTCGTGATTTTGCTGCAGTCTTCGCTGTTTTTACGTCTGCTGGGCGAGAAAGGGGTTAACGCGCTGGAGCGCCTGATGGGGCTAATTCTGGTGATGATGGCAACCCAGATGTTCCTCGACGGCGTGCGGATGTGGATGAAGGGGTAACGCACTCACTTTACGCCGGGTGTCGGCTTCGCCTTACCCGGCCTACGGTGTTGATATGTGCTCGTTTGTAGGCCCGGTAAGCGCTAGCGCCACCGGGCAATCAGCGCCGTGAATGTGTTTGTGAGAAACACCTCAATCATTTAAGTCTCTGAAAAAGCGTATTTTCATTTCTGCGAAGCGCCTTCCGGAATGCCCTCTTGTCAGCATCACGGATAAGCATTATCTTCTCGCTGCACCTGCAAAATCAGGTGCCAGAATTAGCCTTCTGAACTCCTTCATCGGTGACGCAAGTATTTTTGTGTCGCACGCTTAGGTACACTCAAATGGTGGACCGGGCGGGGGCGTCGCAAGACGCGCCGGTATCCGATGAGGCCGGTAAGGCTAACCCTGTTCGGCTCCACCTCCAGTGAGATTAGCCTCTCCAGTGGTGGATGAAAATCACTCATCGGAGGCTGCCCTATGGCTACTACCCCTCTCTTTTAACACTCTTTATTTACCCTGCCCTTTAGCCATGTCACGGACTTCACCGAGCTGGCAGATAACTGTGAGCGTTTTGTCGAAGGGCTTGTTGAATGTCATGACCCTGTTGAAAAACTGGCGATTTGTGCGCGCCTGTCGGCCTGTCTGGCACTACTACAACCAACCTTAACGGAACCTGTACCGCAGCATCTACAGGCCAGCCTGCCGGTAGAAACCTTACCGACCCGCTCTCCCCTCTTTGAACCCGAACCAGATCAGATGGGGCGTTACTGCCAGCTTTTGACGCATTTACTGATGAGCAAAACGCTGTCTGACGAGATGGAACGCGTGGCGGGCGATTTACTGCAGGATTTGGTAGGCTATTTCGCCGATACGTTAAAAGCGCCGCGTTGGTTGAAAACCGAGGATGGTGTGATGGTGCTGTAAAAAAGCCGGGTGGCGGCTTTGCCTTACCCGGCCTACGGTGTCGATATGTGCTCGTTTCCAGGCCCGGTAAGCGCTAGCGCCACCGGGCAATGCCATCAGCTCAACAGCTGGAAGGCAATCATACCGACAATCGCGCCGACCGTACCGAGGATGGTTTCCATCATAGTCCAGGTCTTCAGCGTTTGCGCTTCGGTCGCGCCGGTAAATTTACCGAACAACCAGAAACCGGCGTCGTTAACGTGGCTGACCACGATAGAGCCGCCCGCGATACAGATAGACAGCGCCGCCATCTGGGCACCGGAGTAGTTCAGTTGCTCAATCACCGGCATCACCAGACCGACCGCCGTTAAGCAGGCCACTGTCGCGGACCCCTGAATGATACGCACCGCCGCCGCCAGCACGAAGCAGGTGATAGCGATCGGCAAGCCCATACCGGTTAACGCTTCGCCCAGTGCAGGGCCAACGCCGGAATCTACCAGTACCTGTTTGAACACGCCGCCCGCACCAATCACCAGCAGAATAATCCCCGCTGGCTGCAGCGCATGGCCGCAGATTTCCATCACGCGGTCTTTTGGCATGCCCTGGCGCACCGCCAGACCGTAAATCGCCACCAGACAGGCAACCAGAATCGCGGTAAACGGATGACCGATAAACTCGAACCATTCGTAGGTTGAAGAACCGACCGGAACAAAGCGTGCGGCGATGGTTTTCAGACCAACCAGCACCAGCGGCAGCAGGATAAGCGATAAGCTGAAGCCAAAGGAGGGCATTTTGCCTTCGCCCAGATGCGGCTCGGAAATGTCTTCCGGTACGTGCAGCTCAACGTAACGGCTGATGAAGTTACCCCACAGCGGCCCGGCGATAATCATGCCCGGGATCGCGGCGCACAGGCCAATCAGGATCATCCAGCCAAAGTCGGCGTGCATCTGAGAGGCCAGCAGCATCGGCGCAGGCCCCGGCAGCAGGAACGCTGCGGCAGCCGCCACGCCCGCAAACAGCGGAATGACCAACTTAACCAGGTTAGTACCGGTATGGCGCGCCATTGAGAACGCTACGCTAATCAGCAGCACAATCGCCACCTCAAAGAACAGCGGCAGCGCGCAAATCAGACCGGCCAGGCCAATCGCGTAATGTGCGCGGCTATGACCGAAGGATTTCAGCATTTTGACGGCAATCTGATCGACCGCGCCGGTCTCATGCAAAATCTTGCCGAACATCGCCCCCAGCGCCACCACAATCGCCAGGAAACCGAGCGTGCCTCCCATCCCTTTTTCCATGGTCGCCGCGATTTTATCGAGCGGCATACCGGAAAAGAGACCTGCACCAATGGATACCACCATCAAAGCAACGAAGGCGTGCATACGCGCCTTCATCACTAAAAACAGCAGTAATAAAACGGACCCTACTGCTGTTAAAACAAGCGTTAATGTGCTCACTACTTACTGCCTTGGTTAATAACCTCAATGGTGCTGGCGACCACACCGTCCAGTGGTTGATCGATATCGACCACCAGTACATCGTTTTCATTCGCACCCGGTTCTTCCAGCGCTTCAAACTGGGTAACCAGCATCTGCGTTTTGAAGAAGTGGCCTTTACGCGCCTTCAGACGGCTTTCGATAACGTCAAAATCCCCTTTCAGATAAATGAATGAGAGGTTCGGGTTACCGTCGCGCAACTGGTCGCGGTAGACTTTTTTCAAGGCAGAACAGACGATCAGCGAAACCTTGTTGGTACGCTGCATCGCAAAAGCGGCGTCATTCAGCGCCTGTAGCCACGGTTTACGGTCGTCATCGTTGAGTGGCTCACCGGAAGCCATTTTCATGATGTTGCTGCGCGGATGGAGAAAATCGCCATCAAGAAACGCGGCCTGCAGTTGATGCGCCACTTCGCTGGCGACAGCAGATTTACCGCTGCCCGATACGCCCATCAGAACGTAAACGTGGTGATCATGATTAGTCGTGCTCAAAGCGTTGCCCCCACTGGTACAAGAATCAGGAAATTGTTACGGGTAACTGTTATCGGTAACATTGTCCAGCCGGATAAATTGAGAAGCAATATCCATTCGTGCTCGAAGTGTATAAGTGTGAGCTACTTCAAACTTGTTGGCTTAAATAGATCCGCCCGGTGACAAGGTGAAACCTAAATCTAACATTTTAGGCGTGACTGCTTCACCACGAATGCGCGCCAGCAGGCGTTCTGCGCCAATGCTGCCCATCCGTTCACGTGGCGTGAGCACACTCGCCAGACGCGGCTCCATCACCTGCCCGATGTCGTGACCGTGGAATCCGGCAATAGCCATGTCATCCGGGATTTTCAGCCCTAAACGCTGGCATTCGAAAGCCGCCCCTACCGCCAGGTCATCGTTGGTACAGAAAACGCCGTCGAGCTGCGGGTATTCGCGCCGCGCCTGACGGATGAGTTCAATACCGGAGGAGTAGGAAGAAGACTGTTCCACCATCACGCTGTACGGCACCAGGTTGGCATCGCGCATTGCCTGCTCGTAGCCTCTCTGTTTGATGATAGTACGTTCATCAAGACGAGCGCCAAGATAGGCTACATGACGGTGCCCGCGGGCGATAATAGCGGCAGTCATCTGACGCGCGGCTTCGAAGTTGTCGAAACCGACGGCGATATCCAGACACGGAGACTGGCTGTCCATCAGCTCAACCACCGGGATACCGGCAACTTCAATCATTTTCAGCGTGCGGGGCGTGTGGCTACGTTCGGTGAGGATCAGGCCATCGATATTCCACGACAGCATCGATTCCAGGCGCTCTTGTTCCATCTCAGGCTTATAGCCGTAGTGCGCGAGCATCGTTTGATAACCATGGGCGTCGGTGACGGCCTCAATGCCGCGTAGCACTTCAGCAAAAACCTGGTTAGTGAGAGACGGTAACAGCACGCCGATAGCGCGGCTGGTAGCGTTAGAAAGGATATCAGGAGCGCGATTGGGAATATAACCCAGCTCATCAAGTGCAGCGGCAATTTTGCCCCGCAGCGCCACGGAGACCTGCTCCGGGTTACGCAAAAAGCGACTGACCGTCATTTTGGTCACGCCCACGCGGTCGGCTACATCCTGAAGTACGGGTCTTTTCTTTTTCATCGTCCTGAAGCGTTAAAAAGGGATAGATTCCCCCAGTTTACCACGGACGTGCGTGAACCTTTGCAGAGAAAAAAAGGAGTTTTTATTGTGATAAATACACAAAATCATTCGAGTTGCATCAAGGCGGCGACGCAGTGAATCCCCGGGAGCGTACATTAAGTACGCGACCGGGGTGAGCGACAAATCTGCCGGGAGCAGATTTGAACGCTGCATACAGCGGCCCCGAAGGGGCGAGGCCTATGGATGGGCCGAGTAATAAAGCCAACACAGATGCGGCTTGAAGGATGACGTGTATTTTTAGACTGGCGGCAGGTCAAACAGTAACACTTCACTGTCGCTGTCGGCATGAATAGAAATTGCCTGTTCATCCCAGATTGCCAGACCGTCGCTGGTGGTCGCTTTGGTGCCGTTAATCGTCACGTTGCCTTTTACCACCTGGATCCAAACGCGGCGTTCCGCGGCAATCTGATGCACCGACTGCTCATCTTTGACCAGTGCCCAACGGTACAGCTCCATATCCTGGTACACTTTCAGTGAACCATCACGGGCATCCGGCGACAGCACCAGTTGTTTACCCTGAGCGGCATCGAAACGACGCTGTTCATAGCGCGGTGTAATACCGTTCTCCTGCGGCATGATCCAGATCTGATACAGATGCAGCTTCTCAGTATTGCTCGGGTTGTACTCCGAGTGACGGATCCCCGTCCCGGCGCTCATAATCTGAAACTCACCGGCCGGAACCTGCTCTTTATTGCCCATGCTGTCCTGATGCTCTACCGCGCCTTCCAGCACGTAAGTCAGGATTTCCATGTCTTTATGGGGGTGAGTACCAAATCCCTGACCTGCATCGATCACGTCATCGTTAATCACGCGCAGTGCCGAGAACCCCATAAAGTTCGGGTCATAGTAGTTGGCAAAAGAGAAGGTATGCCATGAATCAAGCCAGCCATGATTAGCGTGGCCACGGTCGTTAGCTTTGCGTAAGTAGATCATTGTGTTCACCCCCAGATGTTTTCGATGGAGTAAGTGTGGACTCAATCCGTCTGGGATCATAGAGGGTGAAAATTGACTCCTCTGTTCAAAAAATATGAACAAGCCCAGAGGAGTCTGTGCAGGCTATTTGGCGAGGGTTATCGTGGCAGGCGTTGCCTGTTCAAAGGCGCGTTCGAGGATCTCCAGGTTGGTAAGAACTTCAGATTCCTTGACGTAATTAGGCGTACCGGTGGTCAGCGTCTGGTACAGCGCGTCATACACGCGACCGTAATCCCCCACTTCCGGCTTTACCTCTTCTTTTACCGTGATGCCGTCATCGTTGACGTACTCTAGCATCCCAATGGAATCATCAGCAGCGAAACCTGGCTCACCCGGCATGATATTGGCCTTCAGGCTGGTTTCCTGCTGGTCGATGCCGTACTTCACAAACGAGCCTTTGGTGCCATGGACGATAAACTTCGGATAGTCGATTTTCACCAGATGACTGGTTTTAACAATGGCTTTCAGGTCGCCGTAAAACAGCTGCGCTTCAAAGGTATCGTCCGGGTTCGCTTTGTTGCGCAGGCTGCGGATGTCATAGGCCACATGATCGGGACGTCCGAACAGCGAGATAATCTGATCCATGGTGTGTACGCCCAGACCATAAAACGCGCCGTCCTGCGGCAGTCCCGGCTTGGTTTCTGCTTCAGGACGGTAGTAATCGAAATGGCTTTCAACCTCAACAATCTTGCCGAGCTTGCCGCTCTCAATGGCTTTTTTCGCGGTGAGGAAGCAGGAGTCAAAACGGCGATTCTGATACGGCGTAACGGTCAGTCCTTTGCTTCGCGCCAGTTCGAACAGCTCTTTTGCTTGCGCAAGCGTCGGCGTGAAGGGTTTCTCAACCAGCACATTTTTACCCGCTTCCAGCGCGCGTTTAGCATATTCAAAATGGCTATCAGCATGGGTACAGACGATCACCAGTTTCACCTGCGGATCGTTTAAGATCTCGTCGAGGTCGCTGGTGAAGTGAATATGCGAATACTGCGGCGCCTGCTCTTCCGGCCTGGCGTTGCGGCGGAAAATGTGCGCGACGTGCCAGCTATTTTTGCGGTTTAGGACGTACGGCAAATGGTAGCGGGTGGTGCTTTTACCAAAACCAATAAATGCGCAGTGTAAGGTCATGAGACGATCCTTTTGAAGGTGATTGTCTACACCATAGCGCAAAGCGGCTGGAGACTGAATCCATCCTGTCATCGTGCCGGATGCGGCGTTGCCTTATCCGGCCTACCGCATTATACAGCCAAAAGATCGGGCGTAAGTGGCGTAGGCAGATTATTCACGGCCTGCGCGCAGCAACCGGAGCGTACACAGAGTACGTGAGGATTGCGAGCACAGCCCGGGATTAAGCTGGCAAGCAAACTAGCCCGAAACCCAGCCAAAAAAAAAAGCCAGCAAAAGCTGGCTAAAGTAATACTGGAAGCAATGTGAGCAATGTCGTGCTTTCAGGTTCTCCGTAGGGGTTCCCCTGAACGCAGAGCAATAATAATCATTCTCATTCGCACTTGTCTACTTCTTTTTGCAAAAAAATGCAGTTGACGGATTTTTCTTTCTCAGCGAGTGTAAATGCACAATTAACCCTGCAGGAGATAAGGAATGAGTGAGATAGTGATACGCCACGCTGAACCGAAAGATTACGACGCAATTCGTCAGATCCACGCCCAGCCGGAGGTGTACCACAACACGCTACAGGTTCCTCATCCTTCTCTCGAAATGTGGCAAGCGCGGCTAACCGAGCAAGCCGGTGTCAAACAGCTGGTTGCCTGCATTGATGATATCGTCGTGGGGCACCTCTGTATTGAGGTCGCGCAGCGCCCGCGCCGCAGCCACGTGGCCGATTTTGGTATCTGCGTGGATGGCAGGTGGCACAATCGTGGCGTTGCCAGCGCGCTGATTCGTACGATGATCGACATGTGCGACAACTGGCTGCGCGTCGAGCGCATTGAGCTGACAGTATTTGTTGATAATGAGCCTGCTGTAGCAGTCTATAAGAAGTACGGCTTTGAAATCGAAGGCACCGGTAAGAAATACGGCCTGCGCAACGGTGAGTATGTTGATGCCTACTTTATGGCGCGCGTGAAATAAATTTAAGGGCGAGCCTTATCGCCCTGCTTATTGAAAGGACGCAATAGTGAAAAAGTTTCTTCCCCTGGTTTTGCTGGCCTCGCTCTCCCCTGCTTTTGCCACTACCGTACAAAATCTCGATTCCGTAGCCAGTGCCATCCAACATCCTGAAGGTAAACAGATTTTTGCTGAGCAAATGGCAGGAGCAACCCCTGCGAAAGGATTTGGTGAGCTTCCTCAGGGCTTATCTGAAAAGCAGTGGATTGCCTGGGTTGCACCGAATGAAGATCCTGACAACCTGATCCTGACCGGTGCTAAATCTTGGGGAAAAGACGGTAAATATATTGGCATTGCTTGTTTTGCCGATAATAAGGCTGACGCCGAGCAAGCAAAAAAATACGCGGATAACACCTGCCCGGAAAACTACAGCAACGGGCGCGCTAATAAATTATATCTCGGCGTTTTTTCCTGGCAGAATCCACAGCTAACGCCGATTGCACGCTCGGAAAAACCGTTAAACCAGCTCTCAGAGTGGAATAAAGCCGCTGAAAAAGAGAGCGATGATGAGTCCGTCAGACCGCTGGCTTATTATACAAAGCTGGATCTGGCACCGTACCGGATAGCACCCGATACCCTGGCATTCGGGGTGCGGGGTGGATACTCTGATGCGTATTCCGGCGGCGGCGCATTTTATGAAGTGCTGGAACTCTACACCATCAAAGACAGCAAGATAATCAACGTGTTTTCTGACCTTGTTTATTACTATTCGGACATTGCTGGAGACTGGAATAAAGACGGCACAAGGCAGCACGACATCAGCGAAAGTAAGTACATTCTCAAAATGCGCTCGGCAAAGACGCACGGATTTTATGACTTAGAGCGCGTTAGCCTACAGGATAAAAGCAGCCAAATATTCCGCTGGTCCGAATCACTGCAGCGATATGCGCCATAACCTACCGGTCAGGCCTACATCGTTCAGAACGCTGTAGGCCGTTGATATGGATTAATAAACATCAATAAAAATCCCATCAATAATCCTCCATTATAAAATAAATAAAAATTACGCCCTTAGCTATTTATATTCAGATTCCCCTCAAGAAAATTCATTTAAAGTGAAACGTTTTATTTCTGCTATATACGAACGCCATCAGAAAGCGTAATAAAAACAAAAATCAATTTACCGTTTTTATGACAGTAAGTAATAAAAGGATATGGATGTCATGAGTGATATCGTCTATCTGATGGTTTCAGGGCAGCAGCAGGGTGCTATTTCTGACGGATGTGGAACCGTTGCATCTGTGGGTAACCGCTGGCAATCAGGGCACGAAGACGAGATTTTTGCTTTTTCGCTCTCTAATAGTATAACCAGTACTGGCAGAGGTTCACATTTTCACGGACTGCAATTTTGCAAACTGATAGATAAAAGCACCCCATTGTTTGTAAACGCTATTAACAACAACGAGCAGTTGTATATGGAGTTTTATTTCTACCGCATCAATAGGTTCGGTAGATGGGAGAAATATTATTATATTCAACTGCGGGGAGCATTTCTATCAGCCATTCAACACCAATTCATCGAGAATAATTTAGACACAGAAACAATAACCATCAACTATGAATATATCCTCTGCAAACATCTTATTGCCAACACTGAGTTCAGCTACCTGGCGTTGCCCGAAAACTACAACCGCCTGTTTATCCCCCGACCAAAAACCCCCGCAGACAACGGCCTCAAAACGTTAAACAGCAAAGGGGTTGGCAGATTGCTTGCTGCCGGAGGGATCTACAACGGCAATATCGACAGTTTCAGGGAAACGGCGAAAAAGCTGGGTGGCGATGCTCCTGCGGGTTACGAGCAGGTTATGGATAACAAAGGATTGCTGATTCTTGGTGCTTCAGTAGCTGCAGGCTTAACTATGGGAAGGATGAAATTTCCTGAATTAGAAGAACTGGAGCAGTTTGGAGCGAAAGGAACTTATACATCAAGGCCATTTGATCCAGATAAAGCGGGAGGCCCTGTTGAACATCTTACAACTGAAGGCGTAAATATTACCCATGAAGGAATTGCAATTGTAGAAAAACACATATCTCGCTTCGATCCAGATCCTGGTAATGAATTTATGGTAAGCCGTTTAAAAAAGATAGCGAACGGTGAATTGTTACCAGAACAAGTGGATTTAAACTACTACACTCATGAATGTCGAGAGTATCAACGTTATTGCAATTTAGGTTGGGAAACTGGCAGGCCAAGCGATAACCAAGAGGCTTATGATCTATGGAATAACACGCATACATCAACACTCGAAGATTATAGAATAACTGGTAATGACCTTTATCACCCGGATGCACCATCATGGTAAACGATACTGAACTTAACATATTGAAATTATTAGCTTCCAGAGATGACGTAAATTGGACCTGGTATAATCTTGATCGCGCAATGACCAGTAGGAGAATGGATGGAGTTGGTAACGTAGTTAGGCTCATAAATAACCTATCCAAAGCGGGTTTAGTCGATATAGTAGCAAGAACCCCCTCAGGAATGGATTATTATCGCGTATCCGCCCAAGGCCATAAGTTGCTAATCGAAATTGACCGGTATCACCAAGACCATTCACTATAGTAAAAAATATTTGTCAAGCCCTCTCCCATCGAAGAGGGCCGTCATCCTTAGTACCCCGCCGTTAAGTCATCCACGGAACGCGGGTCAGAAGCACCATACAGTGCGCCATCCGGTCCAACCATAATGCTCTGCGTGCTGCCCATCGCCTCTTTCAGCGCTACTTTCTGTCCTTTTTGCTCCAGCAGCTTGATTGTATCCGGGCTGAAGCCCTTCTCGATGCGCAGTTCATCCGGCAACCATTGATGATGGAAGCGCGGTGCGTTGGTCGCTTCGGCGACGTTCATCCCAAAATCAATGCTGTTGACAACCATTTGCAGTACGGTAGTGATGATTCGGCTTCCACCTGGGCTGCCGGTAACCAGCCAGGTTTTCCCGTCTTTTACCACGATAGTCGGCGACATCGACGACAGCGGACGCTTCTTCGGTCCAACCGCGTTGGCATCACCGCCCACCAGTCCATAAACGTTCGGCACGCCTGGCTTAGCGGAGAAATCATCCATTTCGTTATTCAGCAGAATACCGGTGTTACCCGCCACGATGCCGGTCCCGAAGGTGGTATTCAGGGTATACGTTACCGCCACGGCATTGCCGTCTTTATCCACTACCGAGAAGTGCGTAGTCTGGTTGCTTTCATACGGGGCGAGCTTGCCAGGTTTGATCTGGCTGGAGGGCTTAGCCTTGTTGATATCAATCTGATCGGCAAGCGTTTTAGCATAAGCTTTGTTGGTCAGCGCTTGCCACGGCACTTTCACAAAATCCGGGTCGCCCAGATATTCTGAACGGTCGGCGTAAGCATATTTCTCCGCTTCAGCCATAACCTGCATAGCATCGGCGCTGCCAAACCCGTACTTCTTCATATCGAAGTTTTCGAGAATATTGAGGATCTGCACGATGTGAATACCGCCAGAGGACGGCGGCGGCATGGAGAAGACCTGATACCCGCGATAGTCACCGCTGATCGGCGTGCGCTCCACGGCTTTATAGCTGGCTAAATCCTCTTTGGTCATCAGCCCGCCGTTCTTCTGCATTTCCCCGGCTATCTGATCTGCAATCGCCCCTTTATAAAACGCATCCGGACCATTCTCGGCAATCATTTCCAGACTTTTCGCCAGATTCTTTTGCACCAGCTTATCGCCCTTTTTCAGCGGCTCGCCGTCCTTCCAGAAAATGGCTTTGCTGTTCTCGTGATTAGGGAGCACCTCGCTGCCATAGGTTTTCAGATCGTCGGCCAGCGCGTCATTAACCACAAAGCCCTCTTCCGCCAGCTTCATCGCCGGGCGCACCACTTTGTTCAGCGGCATCGTGCCGTATTTCTCCAGCGCCAGCGAGAAACCCGCCACTGTACCCGGCGTACCGGATGCCAGATGCGACGTCAGTGACTTTTTCGCATCGGCGTTGCCCTGCTCATCGAGGAACATGTCACGGGTCGCGCCAGCAGGCGCCATTTCACGAAAATCGATCGCGGTAGTGTTACCGTCTTTGGTACGCAGCAGCATAAAACCACCGCCGCCCAGATTGCCCGCCTGGGGATGCGTCACCGCCAGCGCATAGCCAACGGCCACGGCGGCATCAACGGCATTCCCACCCTGTTTAAGAATGTCCACACCAACCTGGGTAGCTAAAGCATCCACAGAGGCCACCATTCCGTGCTTAGCGCGTACGGGATGGAACACATCTTCCTCGACTCCGTAAGATACCGGCGGTGGCGCAGCCGGCGCGGCAGCAACGCTAAAACAACTTCCTGAGAGCAGAGCAGCAATGGCTACCCGGCGTAAAAACGTCGGTTTTATCATCGTTATTCTCCAGATGTATGGGGGTCGGCCCCCACTAAGCCTGGTGCATAACTCTGAAATAATCATCGTAACGGCGAGAAAGGAGTAAACTTAAGAGATCCCCGAGAGGAGAAAAGCGATGAAACGACTCTTACTTTTAGCCATGCTGTTGCCGTTTGCAGGCTTTGCACAGCCCATCAACACCATGAATAACCCGAACCAACCCGGTTATCAGATCCCGAGTCAGCAGCGTATGCAAACCCAAATGCAAACGCAGCAAATTCAGCAGAAAGGGATGCTCAACCAACAGTTGCAAACGCAGACGCGTATGCAGCAACAGCATCTGGAAAACCAAATTAACACCAACTCCCAGCGGGTCCTTCAGTCTCAGCCAGGCGAGTTGAATCCCAGCCAGCAGCAAATGCTGCCCAACAGCAACGGTGGGATGTTGAGTGGAACCCGTAACCCGGACAGCTCTCTGAATAAGCAACATATGCTGTCAGAGAAAAAGAACGGCGACATGCTGAAGCCCTCCAGCACGCCGCAGCCTAACGTTCCGTTAAAAACGATTGGGCCTTAAAAAGGTTGGAAATCCGGACCAATCGTATCAATGGCATCGGTACAGATGCAGTCCACGCCCCAGCGCAGCAGTTCCGCCGCGCGCTGGGGTCGGTTGACGGTATATACCAGAATACGTAGCCCCGCATCACGCAGCGCATCCACACGCGCTTCATCCAGCAGTTTGTGATTAAGATGAATAGAGACGCAGCCAAGCCGCATGGTCAGCTCGCGCCAGTCCTCGCGCCATTCATCAAGCAGCAAGCCTCTCGGCAGTTCAGGTACCGCCAGCTGCGCCGCTTCAAGTGCATCAATTTCAAAGGATGACAATAGTGGCGGCGTCATTCCCGCCCACAGCTCCCGCGCGGCCAGCGCCACGACTTTGCCAGTTAACGTTCCGGTGCCGGTTGTGGGTTTAATTTCAATATTCGCCATCATACCGTGCTGACGGCAGCGCTCGGCCACTTGCGAGAGCAGCGGCAGCGGTTCACCTTTAAACTCACCGCTAAACCAGCCGCCGGCGTCCACGCGCAATAAATCCTGCCAGTTCAGCTCGCCTGCCACGCCCCAGCCGTTGCTGGTTCGCTCCAGGTTGTCATCATGCAGTAAGAAGATCTCACCGTCTTTCGACAATTTAGCGTCAAACTCGATCATGGTATGCCCGTATCGCGCCCCCACGTCGATCGCCGCCAGGGTGTTTTCCGGGGCCAGCTTACCGCCGCCACGATGGGCGACAATATGGGGGTAAGGCCAGTTACTCATACGCGTTGTCCTGTTTCGCCATCAAAAAGATGCAGATGATTTTCCGGCAGATGCAGCCACAGCGTGCTGCCTGCCGTTGGGCGATGCTGATGCGCCAGTCGCACCACCAGCTTTTGCTCGCCCCAGCGTCCGTGTGCCAGGTTATCTGCGCCCAGCATTTCCAGTGTATCAACAACCAACGGCACGCCGCCTTCGGCCTGCGAGCTTAGCGCAATATGCTCTGGGCGGATACCCAACGTCATTTTACGCCCAATAGACTCTCTCGCGCTTCTGCCGATGGGTAGCGTCATGCCGCCCTCCAGTTCAAAATGGGTGCCCGAGGTACTGATGCACCCGTCCAGCAGGTTCATCGCCGGGCTGCCGATAAAACTCGCCACAAAGCGGCTGGCAGGCTTTTCATACACCTCAACCGGTGTACCTATCTGCTCGGCAATGCCTTTGTTCATCACCATCACCCGTTGGGCAAGGGTCATCGCTTCAACCTGGTCGTGCGTCACGTATAGCGAAGTGGTTTTCAGGCGGCGATGCAGATGTTGTAACTCCAGACGCATCTGCACGCGCAGCTTGGCATCGAGGTTAGAAAGCGGCTCATCGAACAGGAATACCGCTGGGTCACGCACAATCGCTCGCCCCATCGCTACGCGCTGGCGCTGACCGCCAGAAAGTTCGCGCGGACGACGTTTGAGCAGCTCACCCAGCTCGAGAATACGCGCCGCCTCATTTACCCGTTCAGCAATGTGCTCCTTGCCCATCCCGCGGATTTTCAGCCCCCAGGCCATGTTTTCTTCCACGCTCATATGCGGGTAGAGCGCGTAGTTTTGAAAGACCATCGCAATGCCGCGATCCTTCGGCTCCATCTCGGTGACGCGTTTATTATCAATCCAGATATCGCCACCGCTCACCCGCTCCAGCCCAGCCACCATCCGCAGCAGCGTAGACTTTCCGCAGCCGGATGGGCCAACCATCACGATAAATTCCCCGTCCGCGACGTCCAGCGTCAGCGGTTTAATCACCTGGGTTTTGCCGTCCCAGCTTTTGGTTACTGCCTGTAGTTTTAAACCAGCCATTTTTATTTCTCACTATCGACCAGACCGCGTACGAAGGCACGCTGCATGGCTAACACGATGATTACCGGAGGGATAAGCGTCAGCAGCATGGCTGCCATTACCTGATTCCATTGGGTGGTGCCTTCACCAGTGGCAATCATGCCTTTGATACCCGCCACCGCAGTGCCCAAATTGACGTCGGTAATAATTAACAACGGCCACAAATACTGGTTCCAGCCGTAGATAAAGGTGATAACGAACAGCGCCGCCAGATTGGTTTTTGACAGTGGTAGTACGATATCGCGGAAAAAACGCATCGGTGACGCACCGTCAATTCGCGCGGCCTCAACCAGCTCATCCGGCAGGGTCATAAAGAACTGTCGGAACAGGAAGGTCGCAGTCGCCGATGCCATCAACGGCAGCGTCAGACCCGCATAGCTGTCGAGCATTTTCAGGTTGGCGATAACCTCCACGGTGGGGAAGATTCGCACCTCAACCGGCAGCATCAGGGTGATAAAAATCATCCAGAAGAACAGGTTGCGCAGCGGAAAACGGAACCAGACGATGGCGAATGCGGAGAGCATGGAGACGGTGATTTTCCCTACCGTAATACTGAACGCCATGATGAAACTGTTAAGCATCATCAACCAGAACGGCGCGCTGTTGACGCCCACACCGTTGACCCAGATGTATTTCATGTTCTCCAGCAACTGCGTGCCGGGAACCAGCGTCATCGGCGTTTCAAACACCGCTTTGTTGTCCAGCGTCGCCGCGACAAACGCGACGTACAGCGGAAACAGGATCACCATGATCCCCATAATCAACATGGCATGGCTGAATATTGTCAGCCCACGACGGTTCTCAATCATTGGTAACGCACCTTACTTTCCACATAGCGGAACTGCACCACCGTCAAAATAATGACCAGGAACATCAGCACCACCGATTGTGCGGCGGAAGAAGCCAGATCCAACCCGACAAACCCTTCACGGTAGATCTTATAAATCAGCGTGGTCGTCGCCTGCACCGGCCCACCCGCCGTGGCGGCATCAATAACCGGGAAGGTATCAAAGAAGGCATAAACCAGATTCACCACCAGCAGAAAGAAGCTGACCGGGGCTATCAGCGGCAGCGCCAGCTTAAAGAAGCGGCGAACCGGCCCTGCGCCATCAATCGCAGCGGCTTCGATCAGCGATCGCGGGATAGACTGCAGTGCGGCAAAGAAGAACAGGAAGTTGTAACTAATCTGCTTCCAGACCGACGCGAACACCACCAGGAACATCGCCTGACCGCTGTTTTGCGCATGGTTCCAGTCATAGCCAAACTCACCGAGAAAATGGGTAATCAGCCCGCGACCTGGGTTAAACAGGAAGATCCACAATACGGCGGCGACGGCGGGCGCGACGGCGTATGGCAACAGCATCAGCGTCTGGTAAAAACGGCTGCCGCGCACCACGTAATTCACCAGCGCCGCAAAAAATAACGACACCAGCAGACCACTTACCGTGACTAACGTACTGAACTTAATGGTGGTCCAAAATGAGTCGAGGTAGTACGGGTCATGAAACAGCGCGACAAAGTTTTCCAGTCCGACAAACTGGCTGGAAAGACCAAACGGATCAACGGATTGTAGCGAGTACCACAACGCTTCACCGGCGGGCCAGATAAAGAAAATAACGGTGATAACCAGCTGCGGAGCCACCAATAAATAGGGAAGCCAACGCGAGCGGAATACCGGACGGGATGAAGACATGTAGATTCTTTTCCTGGAAGGTGCCGGATGGCGGTGCAAGCACCTTACCCGGCCTACAAACTACAAACTTGTAGGCCTGATAAGCACAGCGCCATCAGGCACTTATACACTTAAGACTTGGTCGATTGCTCAAAGCGGCGCAGTAACTGATTGCCACGCTCAACGGCGGCATCCAGTGCCTGCTGCGGGGTTTTCTTCCCAGTCCAGACGCTTTCCAGCTCTTCATCCACAATAGTGCGGATCTGCGGCATATTGCCCAAACGCAGCCCTTTGGTGAACGGCAACGGCGGCTTGTTCAGCATCTGGCGGGTGGCGATATCAGCCCCAGGGTTCTTCTCATAGAAGCCCTGTTCACGGGTCAGGTCGTAGGCAGCGGTGGTGATCGGTAGATAGCCGGTCTTCTGGTGCCATTCAGCAGCAATTTCAGGCTTCGCCAGGAAGTTGAGGAACTGCGCCACGCCTTCGTAGGTTGCTTTGTCTTTACCCTGCATCACCCACAGGCTGGCCCCACCGATAATCGCATTCTGCGGCGCGCCCTTCACGTCGGCATCGTACGGCATCATCCCGACGCCATAATTGAATTTAGCGTAGTGGCGGATATCGGCCAGCGAACCGGAAGAGGCGGTGGTAATGGCACAATCCCCGTTGTAGAACTTCTCAGTGGATTCGTCCTTACGCCCGAAGTAGCTGAAATCACCTTTTTTGTTCAACTCTTCCAGCAGAGCGATGTGTTTCACCTGTTCCGGTTTATTGAACTCCAGCACCGCGTCGGTACCGTCAAAGCCATTGTTTTTGGTTGCTACCGGCAGACCGTTCCAGGCGCTGAAGTTTTCAATCTGAATCCATCCCTGCCAGCCGCTGGCGTAACCGCACTTCATGCCTGCGGCTTTCAGCTTCGCGGTGTACTCCGCCAGATCCTGCCAGGTTTTCGGCGGCTGCTCCGGGTCTAAACCGGCTTTTTTGAAGGCATCTTTGTTGTAGTACAGCACCGGAGTGGAGCTGTTAAACGGCTGGGAGAGCAAGTGTCCGCTTTTAGAGTCGGTGTAGTAACCGGAAACGGTCGGTACGAACTGAGACTCATCGAAGTTAATGCCAGCCTCTTTGAATACTTCATAGACCGGTTTAATGGCTTTTGAGGCCATCATGGTTGCCGTACCCACTTCATAAACCTGCAGCAGCGCAGGCGCGTTTCCGGTACGGAAAGCAGCAATTCCTGCACTCAGGCTCTGCTCGTAGTTGCCTTTGTACTGCGGAACAATTTTGTAGTCGGGATTGGCTGCATTAAAACGTTGCGCCAGTGAATCAACTTCTTTACCCAGTTCGCCTTCCATTGAGTGCCAGAACGGGATAGTGGTGACCGCCAGTGCCTGACCTGCAAATGCCAGGCTAAGTGCCAGTCCTAAAGCTGTATGTCGTAACGATATCATCGGTTATCTCTCTTGTTGTGCCGGATGCGCGATATCACGCGTTTTATGCTCGCGGGGGTAACATGACATGCTCGAATGACAGAAAAATAACTTTTTTATTACAAAAAAAAGATAGTAAGGCGACAAACAGATGGCAAGGCGGTGAAAGCGTAGTGACAGGAAAATGCGGGGTGGTGCACAACAAAGCCGGATATCGCTATACCTTCTCCGGCCTGGATGGCGTTATCTGCTGCTCCAGCAAGGAAGATTAATCCCGACGCCAGCGTCGCTCATATTCATTCTGTAAACGCTGCTGCTCTCGCCGCTCACGTTCACGTTGGATATCCGATTTATCATCATCCCAGCCTGGGCATACCGAGCTGGTAAACACTTCGCAGGGCGAGTCGGATTGCGCTAACGGGTTGTCCGGTTTCTCTTCCCAGATAGCGGGATCGCGCGGGTCAAACGCTGGCGGTGTTGAGGCCTGGGTGGTTAGTGAAAGCGTCAAAAACAAACTGCCAATCATCATGCAGGTACCTGAACGAATCATCCTTTCTCCATGTTCATTTTTATTATTGATAACTATTCTCAATAATAACATAGAGCAATAAAAAGGGGCCACAGCGGGCCCCTTGTCTATTCAGAGAATAATTAACCGCCCAGATACGCGCTACGCACCGCTTCGTTAGCCAGTAACGCATCACCGGTGTCTTCCAGCACCACATGACCGTTTTCCAGCACGTAGCCGCGATCGGCGAGCTTCAGCGCCTGGTTAGCGTTCTGTTCGACGAGGAAGATGGTCATCCCCTGCTCGCGCAGCTGTTCGATGGTGTTAAAAATCTGCTGGATGATAATCGGCGCCAGACCCAGCGACGGTTCATCAAGCAGCAGCAGCCTCGGCTGGCTCATCAGCGCACGGCCTATCGCCAGCATCTGCTGTTCACCGCCGGACATCGTTCCCGCACGCTGAATACGACGCTCATGCAGACGGGGAAACAGGTCATACACCCATTTGATGCGTTCCTGAAACTGGTCCTTTTCGGCAAAGAAGCCACCCATCGCCAGGTTCTCTTCCACCGTCATGCGGGAAAACACGCGACGCCCTTCCGGCACAATCGCTACCGCTTCGCGCATGATTTTCGCCGTCTGCCAGTCGGTAATGTCTTTACCATCAAAGACGATTCGCCCGCTGGTCGCTCGCGGGTCGCCACACAATGTGCCGAGCAGCGTGGTTTTTCCCGCGCCGTTAGCACCAATCAGAGTAACGATTTCACCCTGGTTGATATACAAGCTGACGTCGTGCAGCGCCTGTATCTTGCCGTAGTGGGCGTTGACTTTGTCGAACGATAACATCGCCTTATCCATATTAATCCTCGCCCCCATTATGCTTCACCTAAATAGGCGCGGATAACATCCGGGTTATTACGAATCTGTTCCGGCGTCCCATTTGCCAGCGGCGTGCCCTGGTTCACCACGTAAATACGGTCGGAAATCCCCATCACCAGCTTCATGTCGTGCTCAATCAACAAAATGGTGGTGTTGTGATGGTTACGCAGTTCAGCAATCAGCTCGTCCAGCTCTTTGGTCTCTTTCGGGTTGAGTCCAGCAGCGGGTTCGTCGAGCATCAGGATTTCCGGCTGGGTCACCATGCAGCGGGCAATTTCCAGACGGCGCTGATCGCCATAGGCCAGGTTACTGGCCTGACGGTTGGCATGCTCCAGCAAGCCAATACGATCCAGCCAGGTAGCGGCGCGATCCAACGCTTCACTCTGCGCGCGACGGAACGACGGGGTTTTCAACAGGCCGGAGAAAACACCAGTTTTCAGTTGCTGATGTTGCGCCACCAGCAGGTTTTCAATCACCGTCATTTCGCGAAACAGACGCACGTGCTGGAAAGTACGTACCACGCCCATACGCGCGATTTGCTGACCCGGCAGCCCTTCCAGGTGCTGGTCACGCAGCTTAATCGTCCCGCCGGTCGGCTTATAAAAACCGGTCAGACAGTTAAAGACCGTGGTTTTCCCCGCACCGTTCGGGCCGATTAACGAGACAATCTCCTGCGGTCGCAGTTCCAGTTCAACGTTGTTTACCGCCAGCAGACCGCCGAAGCGCATCATCAGGCCGTTAACGGATAATAATGGCTGACTCATGCCTGCTCTCCTTTTGCTTCCCCGTTTTTCAGCTTCAACTGTGGACGGGTCATCGGCAACAAGCCCTGCGGACGCCAGATCATCATCAGTACCATTAAACCACCCAGCATTAACATGCTGTATTCGTTGAAATCACGCATCAGCTCGCGTGACACCACCAGCAGGATAGCTGCGAGGATCACCGCAAACTGTGAGCCCATTCCGCCCAGTACCACAATCGCCAGCACAAAGGCCGACTCGGCAAAGGTGAAGGATTCCGGGCTGACGAAGCCCTGGCGCGCGGCAAACAGCGTACCGGCAAAACCGGCAAACGCGGCGCTGATGGTAAAGGCTGTCAGCTTGATGCGCGTAGGGTTTAAGCCCAGAGAACGACAGGCAATTTCATCTTCACGCAGCGCTTCCCACGCACGACCCAGCGGCATACGCAGCAAACGGTTGATAACAAACAGCGAGAAGACCACCAGCAGCAGCGCCACCAGATAGAGGAAAATGACGCGGTCAGACGGATCGTACTTGACGTTAAAGAAGTTGCTGAAGGTATCCCAGCCGCCTTCACGGGCGGTACGGCTGAACTCCAGACCGAAAAAGGTCGGTTTCGGGATCTGGCTAATACCGTTTGGACCGCCGGTTACTTCGGTGTTGTTGAGCAGCAGGATGCGGACGATTTCGCCGAAGCCTAAGGTCACAATCGCCAGATAATCACCGCGCAGGCGCAGTACCGGGAAGCCGAGCAGGAAGCCCGCAGCAGCGGAAACCAGTCCCGCCAGCGGCAGGCAGGTCCAGAAGCCCAGACCGTAGTAATGGTTCAGCAGCGCGAAGGTGTAAGCGCCGATGGCATAGAAGCCGCCGTAGCCCAGCACCAGCAGGCCGGAAAGCCCCACCACCACGTTTAAGCCGAGGCCGAGGATGATATAAATCATCGTCAGCGTGGCGATATCCACCGTACCGCGTGACACCATAAACGGCCACGCCACGGCAATCACCAGCAGCGCCACCAGGAACAGTTTCTGTTTAACGGTGGAGCCGTCAATCGCCGGCAGAATAAATTTCGGTCCGGAGACGCTCTTCAGGCCTTTCTGGAAGGCTGGACGCAGCAGTTGGAAAAGAAAGACCACGCCAGTGCCGATAAATACCCACTGCCAGCGGATATCCGCGGCGGTATCGACCACCAGCTTGGTACCGTCCAGCTCTAACTGAACGCCCATAAAGACGCCCGCCAGGACGAAGAACATAGCGGCAGAGAGCAGCGCCATTGCAAAATGCATCGGTTTCATACTTTCTCTACCTCCGGGCGACCCAGAATACCGGTCGGCATCACCAGCAGCACCAGAATCAGCAGCGCGAATGAAACAACGTCTTTGTATTCAGTACTCAGATAAGCAGAGGAGAGCGCTTCCGCAACGCCCAGAATCAGGCCGCCGATCATCGCCCCTGGAATGCTGCCGATGCCCCCCAGTACCGCCGCGGTAAAGGCCTTCATCCCGGCCATAAAGCCGATGTATGGGTTAATTACGCCATAGAACTGACCGAGCAGCACGCCCGCAACCGCCGCCATTGCCGCACCAATCACAAAGGTCAGCGCAATCACGCGATCGGTATTGATGCCGAGCAGGCTGGCCATCTTCAGGTCTTCTGCACAGGCACGGCAGGCGCGGCCCATACGGGAGTAACGGATAAACAGCGTCAGCGCCAGCATTGCCAGGAAGGTTACGATCCAGATAACCAACTGCATGGTGGTGATGGAAGCAGAGAAGTTATCGCTACTGCCGACAGTCCACTGGCCATTAAACAGGCTGGGCAGCGCCACGTCGCGCGAACCTTCCGTCAGGCTGACGTAGTTTTGCAGGAAGATGGACATCCCGATAGCGGAAATCAGCGCGATCAGGCGCTTGGAGCTGCGCACGGGCCGATACGCCACGCGTTCAATGCTCCAGCCGTAGGCGCTGGCAATCACAATCGCGCCGACGAAGCCCGCCGCGACCAGTAGCCAGCTGGAATCGATGCCCATCATCATTAGCGCAGCGATGATCATAAAGGAGACATAGCTGCCGATCATATACACCTCGCCGTGGGCGAAGTTGATCATGCCGATAATGCCGTACACCATCGTGTAACCGATGGCGATCAGCGCGTAGGTGCTTCCCAGCGTGACGCCGTTAAACATCTGCTGCAAGAAATAGAGGAACTGCTCGGACATAAGGTAACCTTTTTAAACCCGCCCGTTTTGCACGGGCGGTGGGATAACTCGTCTTCAGGTATTACTTCGCGACGGTCGAAGAACCGTCTGCATGCCACTGGAAGACACCAAACTCAAATCCCTTCAAATCGCCTTTTTCGTCCCATTTCAGCGGCCCAATCACGGTATCAGCCCCGTGTGCTTTCAGATCTTTCACCAAGTCCAGCGGCTCTTTGCTACCGCTGCGATCCATTGCTGTCGCCAATGACTGGACGGCTGCATAAGTGATCCACACGTATGGTCCGGTTGGATCTTTCTTGTCAGCTTTGAGCGCATCGACGATAGCCTTATTCGCCGGATCCTGGTCATAGCGTTTTGGCATGGTTACCAGCATGCCTTCAGCAGCATCACCGGCGATGTTAGACAGCGACGCATTGCCGACGCCCTCAGGTCCCATAAACTGGGTTTTCAGTCCGACGGAACGCGCCTGGCGCAGCATTTGCCCCATTTCCGGGTAGTAGCCGCCGTAATAAACAAAGTCGATATTTTCTTTTTTCAGGCGAGCGATCAGCGCAGAAAAATCTTTTTCCCCGGCGGTGATACCGTCAAAGAAAACGATATTGGCTTTGCCCGCTTTCAGGCTGTCCTGCACCGAACGCGCCAGACCTTCACCGTATTGCTGTTTATCGTGAATGATGGCGATACGCTGTGGCTTCACCTTCTCCAGAATGTATTTCGCGGCGGTCGGCCCCTGAGAGGAGTCCAGGCCCGCTGTACGCATAATGTGAGCGTAACCGCGCTGGGTCAGTTCCGGGTTTGTGGCACCCGGAGAAATCATCAGAATGCCTTCATCTTCATAGATATCTGATGCGGGCTGCGTGGAAGATGAGCACAGATGTCCAATAACGTACTGAATGCCGTCATTGACGATTTTGTTCGCTACCGCAACGGCCTGTTTCGGATCGCAGGCGTCGTCATATTCCACAGCAACCAGTTTGTCGCCTTTGACCCCGCCTTTGGCATTGATATCTTTAATGGCCTGACGTGCGCCATTAAATTCCATATCGCCCCACTGCGCGACCGGACCTGACATCGCGCCGACAACAGCGACCTTGATATCTTCCGCCATGACCGCGTGTGACATTGCCAGTGCTATCACCCCTGCGATGATTGTTTTCGCATTCCGTTTCATTACCTGAATCCCCATTCGTGACGTAATTAATATTTTGTATTTATGTGGTTAAAAAGCAGCCTGTGCTTTTTTTGAACTGCACTATTTTTACCAGTCTCATTAATGGTTTAGCGCAGTTTTTTAAGCAAAATCAGGCTAAAATCTCTATTTTTCAGTCGATTAAGAAAAGATAATATTCTGCTTTTCACTATAGATAAACAAAAAAAAGCACGTTTGTCAGCATAAAATAACGGCACAAAGAGCCGAATAAAATGCTGCATTCCAGGGTATTATTCTGCCTGTTTTTCAATCTCTACGGTTTCAAACTGTCATTACCGTTGTTACAAAATTATTAATCTGGTTATTCACATAAAAAAGAGAAAGCATCCGGGCGAATTATTTCGGTACACTCATTCCATCTTTTGTGATTTGGACATGCTGTTAATGAAGCTGACCATCGTTCGTTTAGATAACTTTAGCGACCAGGACCAGATTGATCTGGGCAAAATCTGGCCGGAATATTCCGCCTCATCGTTAAGCGTAGATGAAACGCACCGGATCTACGCCGCACGCTTTAACGAGCGTCTGTTAGGCGCAGTTCGCGTAACCCTGAGCGGCACGCAAGGTGCATTAGATTCATTGCGCGTACGCGATATCACCCGCCGTCGCGGTGTCGGGCAGTATTTGATCGAAGAAGTCATCCGGGAAAACCCTGACGTGAGTTCATGGTGGATGGCCGACGTCGGCGTTGAAGACCGCAGCGTGATGGCCGCGTTTATGCAGGCGTTAGGGTTTACAGCCCAGGAGAATGGCTGGGAAAAAAGATAAAAAAGCCGGATGGCGCTGACGCTTATCCGGCCTACATGCTGGGAGCAAAAAATAAAAAACCATCTCGCAATTTTCCAAGAATTTCACGTTGCAGGAAGGCGGCAAGTTATGAAGTCCCCGGGAGCTTACATAAGTAAGTGACCGGGGTTGAATAACGTAGCCAACGCATCTGCAGGGCGAAAGGCGCCAGGAAAATTATTTGGCGTCGGTCGCCGTCCCGTTTGCATGCCAGTCAAACACGCCGAATTCGAAGCCTTTCAGATCGCCCTTCGCATCCCATGACAGCGGCCCCATTACGGTTTCCACTGAGTTTGCTTTCAGGTATTTGGCAATTTCAGCCGGGTCGTCAGACTGGTTCAGACCTGCCTGCAAGGATTGCAGCGCGGCGTAGGTGGTCCATACGAATGCGCCGCTCGGATCCTGTTTCTTGGCTTTTATCGCGTCCACGATCGGTTTGTTCGCCGGAACCTGATCGTAGTTCTTCGGTTTCGTTACCAGTAAGCCTTCTGCAGACTCACCCGCGATGTTAGACAACGACACGTTCGCTACCCCTTCTGGCCCCATAAACTGGGTTTTCAGACCCGCAGCGCGTGCCTGGCGCAGAATCTGTCCCATTTCCGGGTGGTAACCACCGTAGTAAACGAAATCGATATTCTCTTTCTTCAGACGCGCCACCAGCGTAGAGAAATCTTTCTCGCCAGCGGTGATCCCGTCGAAGAACACCACGTCAGCGTTGGCTTTCTTGAGGTTGTCCTGCACGGAACGCGCCAGGCCTTCGCCGTACTGTTGTTTGTCGTGAACGATCGCAATGCGCTTCGGCTTCACTTTTTCAACGATATATTTGGCAGCGGTTGGTCCCTGATCGGAATCCAGACCGGTGGTACGCATCACCAGGTTATAGCCGCGCGCGGTCAGCTCAGGCGCCGTTGCCGCTGGGGTGATCATCAGAATGCCTTCGTCTTCATAGATATCTGACGCAGGCTGAGTGGAAGACGAGCACAGGTGGCCGATAACATATTTAATCCCGTCGTTGACCACTTTGTTAGCTACCGCTACCGCTTGTTTCGGGTCACAGGCATCGTCATATTTCACCATGACCAGTTTGTCGCCTTTCACGCCGCCTTTGGCGTTGATATCTGCAATAGCCTGCTCTGCGCCAGTAAATTCCTGATCGCCATACTGCGCTACCGGACCGGACATCGCGCCGACGACGGCAACTTTAATATCCTTAGCAAACGCCATATTGCTCAAAGACAGGGCGATACATCCTGCCAATAACGCTTTACCCTTCATATTCATCCTGACAATCCCCATTATTGTGGTTATTACGTGTGTTGTGATGTTGTTGTTCAGCACTTTATTTCGATTATTGGATAGCCACCCGTGCTTTAGCAGCATACTCTGCTAAAACATACCCGATTTTTATTATTTTGGAATAGCTAAATTTGACATGCAGATAACAACTTGATGACAAAAAGCATAAACGCCAGGAGAGAGGAGGAGAGATAAAAACAAAAAACCCCGGATTTTCATCCAGGGGTTATCAGCATTTCCAGGTCGGCTGGAAGATTACGCTTCGATCGCCGCGCGCAGTTTTTTCATGGCGTTCTTTTCAAGCTGACGAACACGTTCAGCGGAAACGCCGTAGCGATCGGCCAGTTCCTGCAACGTCGACTTGTTGTCTTCGTCCAGCCAACGGGCACGAATGATGTCCTGGCTACGCTCGTCCAGACCTTCCATTGCGTGGGTCAGTTTGTTCGCGGCCTGATCTTCCCAGTTATCTTCTTCAATGCCGTCGGCAAAGTTAGAAGATTTATCCTGCAGATACAGCACCGGGGCCATCGGCTGGCTGTCAGACTCATCGTCTGAAGACATGTCAAACGTCATGTCCTGTGCCGCCATACGGGACTCCATTTCGCGCACGTCTTTGCTGGAAACACCCAGCTCGCGAGCAACCATTTCAACTTCGTCCTGGTTAAACCAGCCCAGACGCTGTTTGGTTTTACGCAGGTTAAAGAACAGCTTACGCTGTGCTTTGGTGGTCGCGACTTTAACGATACGCCAGTTACGCAGAACGTATTCGTGGATCTCAGCTTTGATCCAATGCACGGCGAAGGAAACCAGGCGCACACCCACTTCCGGGTTGAAACGGCGCACAGCTTTCATCAGGCCGATATTACCTTCCTGAATCAGATCCGCCTGCGGCAGGCCATAGCCCGCATAATTACGAGCAACATGAACAACAAAGCGCAGGTGAGACAGGATCAGCGTTTTAGCTGCTTCCAGATCGCCCTGGTAATGCAGCTTTTCAGCCAGTGCCCGCTCCTCGTCAGCCGACAACATCGGCCACGCGTTCGCAGCCCGGATGTAAGATTCCAGGTTACCAACAGGGGCTAAAGCTAAATTTTGCATTTCTTTGGTCATTCAAATCCTCTCAATCTTTTCATCTGGCGCATTGGCTAAAAACTAATTAACAAAAACCAGTAGCAACAACCATGCCAGAGCTTATGAGCAACGAGAATATCATTCAATCTTCTATCAGACAGTGATTTTATCCACAAGTTCCATGTCGTAATGTGTATAGATTACGCACAAAATGTGACATCACAATGAATACGCCGGGAAGAGATCACAGGGACTCTTTCCCTGCAGAGCGAACTACTCAGTGCAGGGAAAGATTATACCAGAGATTTTTTAATCGGGGGTAAAGTGGCGTAAATGTTGAACTGTGGCAAGCCAGGCTGCCACCCAGCCAATCATTGAGCACACCAGCAGCAATAACAGGCACTCGTCGAATGATAAGCCATTGATATCAAACTTGGTTCCAAATACCTGCGCCACCTCAGTCACCGCTGACGACAGACGCATCACCAAAATTTCTGACAAAATCAGTGAAAGAAATGCACCGGAAAAACCGAGCAGTGCACCGCCGTAGAGGAACGGACGCAGGATAAATCCATCCGTCGCGCCAATCAGTTTCTGCACGTTAATGGTATCGCGACGCGCAAAAATACTCAGCCGCACGCTGTTACCGATGACGAGGAAGACCGCCGCCACCATCAGCACGCCGATCATCGCGGAAACGCGCCCGACAAGGCCCGTCAGCGCCGCCAGGCGAGCGAACCAGCTGTCATCCATTCGCACTTCATCAATACCGTTGATTTGTGCGATGCGGTCACGCAGCGTGTTCAGCGACTCCGTCCCCTGGAAGTCCAGTTTCGGGATAACAACCGCCACGGCCGGAAGCGGGTTCTCTTCCAGCATATCCAGCGCGCCGCCAAAGCCAGACCAGTTGCGGAATTCACCCAGCGCGTCGTCACGGGAAAGATAATTCACTTTCTCCACGCCCTGCTCGGCCTGCAACTGACCAACCACCCGCGCCGCCGCATCATCATCCAGCGTTTTTTGCAGGTAAACGGTGATCTGCGGAGACGGATAATACTGGCTTGCCGCATGGTTTACGTTCTTATAAACCATGTAGCACACGCTTGGCAGCGTCAGGGAGATGGCAATGACCATCACCGTCAGAAACGTCGCCAGCGGCTTGCTTTTCAGGTCCTGTAACGCGCCCTGAAACGCATAACGTACCTGCTCGTTAAAGACATTAGTTTTACGCGAATTCGGCTTTGGCGCGGCTTTCGCACGCTTTGGCGCGTTGCGACCGCCGTCACCCGGCGCACCGCCCGATTTACGAAAGCGATCCAGTCGGCCACCGAACTGTTTGATTTGGTTAATAGCGTCACGTCTATTCATGCGCCAGGCCTCCATGCAGATGTCCATCGCTCAGAACCATTTGGCGATAGGAGCGACGGGAGATCAGGCCAATATCGTGCGTGGCCATTAATACCGTGACCCCGACGCGGTTAAACTCTTCGAACAGGCGAAGGATCCCTTCTGACAGCGCGTCATCCAGGTTCCCCGTTGGTTCATCCGCCAGCAGCACCGCAGGTTTGTTCACCACCGCGCGGGCGATGCCGACGCGTTGTTGTTCACCGCCGGAGAGCTGAATCGGGAAGTTTTTCGCTTTGTCCAACAGCCCGACCTTATCCAGCGCCGCTGACACGCGACGACGAATATCGTCCCCGCTGGCGCCCGCGATGATCAGCGGGATTGCCACATTGTCAAACACGGTTCTGTCCATCAACAGGTGGTGATCCTGAAAAATCATGCCAATCTGACGACGCAGAAACGGCACTTCACGGTTTTTCAAACGGCTGATGTCATGCCCGCTAAAGTAGATTTTCCCGGCGCTGGGCCGTTCAATTCCACAAATCAGCTTCAGCAGGGTACTTTTCCCCGCGCCGGAGTGGCCGGTCAGAAACGCCATCTCGCCAGGCTGCATATGGAAGGTCACTCCCTGCAGCGCTTGTCTCCCACCGAGATAGGCCTTGCTGACATGTTCAAAGCGAATCATTGTTAATCCTCTCGGGCAAAAAGTGCCTCTATAAAATCGTCCGCTTTAAACGGACGTAAATCCTCGATACGTTCGCCCACACCGATATAGCGGATAGGGATGCCAAACTGATCGGCTACCGAGAAGATAACCCCGCCCTTCGCCGTACCGTCCAGCTTGGTCAGGGTGATACCGGTTAAGCCCACCGCTTCATGGAACAGTTTGGCCTGGCTTATCGCATTCTGCCCGGTGCTGGCGTCGATAGTCAGCATAACTTCATGCGGCGCATCTTCGTCCAGCTTCTTCATGACGCGAACGATTTTTTTCAATTCTTCCATCAGGTGCGATTTATTCTGCAAACGCCCTGCGGTATCAGCGATCAGCACGTCTACGTTACGCGCCTTCGCCGCCTGGATGGCATCAAAGATAACGGACGCGGAATCCGCGCCAGTATGCTGAGCAATCACCGGGATGTTGTTACGCTGACCCCAAACCTGCAGCTGTTCTACCGCCGCCGCACGGAAAGTATCACCTGCCGCCAGCATTACCGATTTACCCTGCTGCTCAAACTGACGCGCCAGCTTACCAATAGTGGTGGTTTTGCCCACGCCGTTGACGCCAACCATTAAGATAACAAATGGTGTTTTGCCATCAACGTTCAGCGGTTCGTCAACCTTCGCCAGAATCTCGCCCATCTCTTCTTTCAACAGACCGTACAGCGCTTCCGCATCTTTAAGCTGCTTACGGCTGGCGCCTTCCGTCAGATTCGCAATGATCTTGCGGGTCGTTTCTACACCCACATCAGCGATCAGCAGCTGCTCTTCCAGCTCTTCAAACAGATCATCGTCGATTTTTTTACCACGGAACAGACTGATAAATCCGGAACCGAGGTTTTCTTTTGTTTTCAGCAGGCTGCGTTTCAGGCGCGCAAAGAAACCTTCTTTGGTTGGTTTTTCCTGCTCCTGGACCGCCTCTTCTTCTACCGGTTCTTCTACAGCAGGTTCTTCTACCGGCACCACCATAACCGCTTCTTCAGCAGCCTCAGCGGCCAGCGCCTGTGCTTCCAGCTCTTCGTCGGTCAGCTGCGGTTCGTTTTCAGCTTCTTCTTCAGCCGCCTCAACGATTTCCACGGTTTCCGCTTCGGCCTGCCACTCTTCGGCAGAAACTTCTTCAGTTTTCACCTCTTCCGGCAGCGGCAATTCTTCGCGTTCAATAACCACCGCTGCTGGCGTTTCCACTACAGTTTCAGCAACGGGTTCAGCAACCGGCTCAATCTCCGGCTGCGCTTGTTCGGCGACAGGTTCTTCTTCCGGCTGCAGTTTTTCGATTTCCGCAACCTGTTCAGTTACTTCAACGACTTCAGCTGCAAAGGCTTGCGTTTCAGCCTCGCTACGGGTTTCCTCGACGTGCGGCTGTTCGTCAACGACGGTAGTTTCTTCAGCAACCGGTTGTTGTTCTTCATTTTTTACTTCTGTCTCGTTTTCCGGTGCCTGCTCTTTTTGACCAAAGCCCAGCCAGGAAAAAAAGCCACGTTTTTTCTCTTTCGCCATTTGCGACTACACTCCCCCGCTGTTGCTTCATGGCACAGCGTCAACGCTATGTACATAGCAGCTAAAAAAATGATGAAATAGTCTATCACTTAACTTAACTCACATCACCGCCTGGAATGACACGTCAGCAGCGGATTGAGCAATAATTGAAATGAAAAAACCGAATCACTCTGGTAGCGGCCAGATCCGCATTATTGGCGGGCAATGGCGTGGCCGTAAACTCCCGGTTCCGGACAGCCCCGGCTTACGTCCGACCACCGACCGTGTGCGCGAAACGTTGTTTAACTGGCTGGCCCCGGTAATGGTCGATGCTCACTGTCTGGACTGCTTCGCCGGCAGCGGCGCGCTGGGGCTGGAAGCCCTCTCTCGCTATGCGGCAAATGCGACGCTTCTGGAGATGGATCGCGCGGTATCTCAGCAGCTACAAAAGAATCTCGCCACGCTGAAAGCCTCTCACGCCCGCGTCGTCAATACCAATACGCTGACATTTTTGGCTCAGGCAGGTACGCCGCATAACGTGGTATTTGTTGACCCGCCGTTTCGCAAAGGATTACTGGAAGAAACATTAACTCTTCTGGAAACTCATGGCTGGCTGGCAAATGAAGCGTATATTTACGTTGAAAGCGAAGTAGAAAACGGCTTACCGCCGGTTCCGGTGAACTGGTCGCTATACCGTGAGAAAGTCGCCGGACAGGTCGCCTATCGCCTGTACCAACGTGAAGCACAAGGAGAGCACGATGCTGATTAACCTGGGACGCCTGTTGATGCTGTGCGTCTGGGCATTTTTACTACTGAATATTTTCCAACCCTTTCCACGCCCGCTTAACATCTTCGTTAACGTCGCACTGATATTTATGGTGCTGATGCATGGCATGCAGTTGGCGCTGCTAAAAAGCACCATGCCTAAAGATGGCCCGCAAATGACCAACGGAGAGAAAATCCGTATTTTTCTGTTCGGCGTCTTTGAACTACTGGTGTGGCAGAAGAAGATTAAAGATCAGTTGAAGAAGTAGCTGTGATCTTTTCGCCCGGCGGCACGTTGCGGGCCGGGCTGGGCCTGCAACTCACCATCACGGTGGTAATATACCGTCCAGTTGATCTTTCAGTTTTGGAATATCTTTACTGGCTCTTGTTTTCCGCAGGTGTTTCACCTGCTCGCAAATCTCTTCGGTCCGGGTGTAATAGGTGCCAGACGTCGGGCCTGGACGCTCACATAAAACATAGTTAGTACCAAGAGGATAAAAAATGACAATAAAAGATAAAATATTGCCAATAACAAATCCTACACCCGCAACGTGGATACCGATGGTAAATGCCCTGTCGAAGAATTTGGGCGGCTGCATGCTTTTCGTAAAGGTCACGTAGGCAATACATAAAACAAAGAAAAAACCCACCGGAAACATCAGCAGCAGAGAAAATGAGCCCCAGAAAAAATAAACAATGCTTCTGGATTCAATAAGATCGGTAATGTCTGGCACACTGGCATAATAAAACCCCCAACTAATCCCTCCCACAAAAAGCATAAAAAGAAACAAACAACATCTTTTCTTAATGTTCTCCAGATTAATATTCATATCAATAAATTCCGCCGTAAAGGGAGTTTCTGTATCCCAGGCGTTGGGCGTTCCACTCTTCGATTCTTTGCCGTTCTTTAAGTCCCTCACGTATACACGCTATCAGTTTGTCTGATAGCTCATATTTTTTGTCCACTTCATTCAGAGACCAGGCAATAAATAGACCTAATGCAACAGCACCAACAATTCCCCCCCAAACTGGAACAGTCGCACTCGTTACAAAAAGAGAGACGCCCCAACGAATAACATTACCTGATAATCTTGAGACAAAAATACTCACAATCACCTTCGCCACATCCATCGTCACATTCCCCAGCAATGCGGCGACGTCATGTTCTGATTTAAAGGCCAGCTCAATCAACCGCCAGCATGCGGAAAACCAGATGCAGAATCTGGCCCCTGACATTATGCCATTTCGAAACCCGGCGCTGCCAATACCCACCTCAAGTACCTTAGGATGGTTAATCCGGTAACGGGTTCCGTTAAGAATGCGCCGCAGAGAAGGGTAGCCCGTAATCTTCACATACAGCTTTCCCTGATAAGCATATTGCGTTGCTTTAATCCCAAGGCCTTTTAAAGTGAAGACAATCTTTCCGGCCTGTTGATAAGAAAAAAGCTTCGACAGCTTTTTAGTCGCATCAGCCGCATCTTTGATATTACCTGCATAATTGGTCGAAAAACTGACAGATTTGCTGCCCAGCAAATCATCAATCACGCCCTGCGCCTCTTCAAGCGTTAGCAGTATAATGTGTTGTGTATTGCTATTCAGATTATTTTTCAGCGTTCTGATTTCGTTCTCAATACGCTGGTTACGTTGCCGGTTATTTCCTCTAAGAATATCTTCACGGTGATTCCCTATCCAGTCATAATACCTTTCCATCATTACTCCTTAATAAATTCCCTCATCCCAAAGGCTGTATGCACTGGTTCCCGCCATAATGTGATCCCAGGTAATTGACTCATAGGAAAGCTCAATGACTTCTTCTGGCTGACCCGCACTGTCATCGATAGTATGAGGCACCTGTAAATGGATGCTGGATATTCTGGCATTGATAAGTTTTATCGCGTAATAACACTCATTTAAACCCGCAGGACTCGTGCGATAGAAGCTAAATTCACAGTTCAATGTTTCATTGTCAGTTATGGCTTTCCCTAATAACGGCGAGGATTTATCTACTGGCTTTATAAACGTCAAACATTGATGGTTCACATTCTGTACCCGACTCATGCCATGATTCACTGTCATGACCATTATCTGATCACGGTGGGCCGTTTGTGATTTATTTCCTATCGAATTTACCGATGCACAACCAGCAGAAATCAATCCCTGCGCCTGCCCATTCAAGGTCAACCACATTGTATTCGCCATTTCAATTCCTTAGCCATTTTAATTACATGTTTATATTCATGCGACAACGTTGGAATAATAGGATAGTGAAAGGCGGATAGCAGAATGGTGATACAATCGATATTTTAGTCACACAAAAAAATATAATACCAACGTTATTTTCACAGAAGAATAAATAATAACTATATTTGAATAGTGTTATATATTTCAGTTGAATTTATTATCGGCACTGGCAAGATAAATACAGTGCCGATCGGCTTTATTGCCCATGCGTAAAATCAACAAATCGCGAACCTTTGTAACTCAGCGTGCCTTTATCCCCGACCGTTAACGCGTGGTACTGCTGGGCATCCAGATGAAACGTCTGCTCCATCCCCCCGTTTTGTGGCTTAAAGCTGGCTTCATAGCGCATGCTGGTTCCTGCCGGGCTTACTTCCTGCTGGCGGGATCGTCGATCGTTTAGCGGTTTTTCCCGTTTGTTACTTACCACCACCTGCTTTTGCACCAGCGGCGCCGCATCATTATCGGCTTTTTCTCGCCGCTGCTGAACAAAGCGAAACGACGCAGCGACAACGATTAAGACAATGATAACAATGAAAAAAAGTGGTGGTTTGCTCATATTATTAGCCCATCAGAAAATGCGGAAATAAGCATACATCGCCTGTTATGGTGTTGTCATCTGGCTGTGTCGACCTCTACACTGGACAGTAGAGCCGTGAGCACCCCGCTTACGAAAAAATAACGAATTCAAGGAACTAAGATGCTTTGGTCGTTTATCGCTGTCTGTCTTTCCGCATGGTTGTTCGTGGATGCTTCCTATCGTGGACCTGCCTGGCAACGCTGGGTCTTTAAGCCCCTGACGTTACTCCTGCTGGCACTGCTGGCCTGGCAGGCGCCAATGTTTAACGCTATCAGCTATCTGGTGCTGGCTGGCCTGCTTGCCTCGCTGCTGGGCGATGCGCTGACGCTGTTACCGCGCCAACGCCTGCTGTACGCCGTGGGGGCATTCTTCCTGTCGCATCTGCTTTATACCATTTACTTCGCCAGCCAAATGACGCTGTCGTTCTTCTGGCCTTTGCCGTTGGTGCTGGTAGTGCTGGGGGCGTTGCTGATCGCCGTGATCTGGACGCGTCTGGAAGAGCTGCGTGTCGCTATCTGCACCTTTATCGGCATCACGCTGATGATGGTCTGGATGGCCGGTGAGCTGTGGTTCTTCCGCCCGACCGCCCCGGCGCTGTCGGCATTTATGGGCGCATCCCTCCTGTTCATCGGCAACATTGTCTGGCTGGGTAGCCATTACCGTCGCCGCTTCCGCGCCGATAACGCCATTGCCGCCGCCTGCTACTTCGCCGGACATTTCCTGATTGTTCGTTCGTTGTATCTTTAAAACGCTTGACTCTGGAGTCGACTCCAGAGTGTATCCTCCGGTTAATACGAAATGATTATCAACCGGAGGATGCCATGTCGACACCCGATACCCGTGGCAACAAAGTTCCACAATTCTCTTCTTTCAAGCCTGCGCCTGCACCACAAAAGGCGGATGACTGCTGCTGCGAAGGAAGCTGCTCCACTACACCAACCGTATCCGATACCGTAATAGGCACCCGCTATTCCTGGAAAGTGGCAGGCATGGACTGCGCAGCTTGCGCCCGCAAAGTAGAGAATGCGGTCCGCCAGGTCAGCGGTGTCAACCAGGTCCAGGTTCTGTTCGCCACTGAAAAACTGGTGGTCGATGCCGGTTCCGATATCCGCCAGCAAGTTGAAAACGCGGTGCAAAAAGCAGGCTATACCCTGCGCGATGAGCACGCGACGGACGCCGCCCCCGAGTCACGTTTTAAAGAAAACCTGCCGCTGATTTCGCTGATTATCATGATGGCGATTAGCTGGGGGCTGGAGCAGTTCAATCATCCCTTCGGTCAGATAGCGTTTATCGCCACCACGCTGGTCGGTCTGTATCCCATTGCCCGTCAGGCCCTGCGTCTGATGAAAACCGGCAGCTACTTTGCCATTGAAACGCTGATGAGCGTCGCCGCCATTGGCGCACTGTTTATCGGCGCGACGGCGGAAGCCGCTATGGTGCTGCTGCTGTTTTTAATTGGCGAGCGTCTGGAAGGTTGGGCCGCCAGCCGCGCCCGTAAAGGGGTCAGCGCTCTGATGGCGCTCAAACCGGAAACCGCCACACGCTTGCGTAACGGCGAACGCGAAGAGGTGGCTATCAATACCCTCCGGCCTGGCGATGTTATTGAGGTTGCCGCGGGTGGGCGTTTACCTGCCGACGGCAAACTGGTCTCCGGCTTTGCCAGCTTTGATGAGAGCGCCCTGACCGGCGAATCGCTCCCGGTTGAACGCGCCACCGGCGAGAAAGTCCCGGCGGGTGCCACCAGCGTGGATCGTCTGGTAACGCTGGAAGTGCTCTCAGAACCGGGTGCCAGCGCGATTGACCGTATTCTGAAGCTGATTGAAGAAGCGGAAGAACGCCGCGCTCCCATTGAGCGCTTTATTGACCGTTTCAGCCGAATTTATACCCCAGCTATTATGGCGGTTGCGCTGCTGGTCACCCTCGTACCGCCACTGCTGTTTGCCGCATCCTGGCAGGAGTGGATTTATAAAGGGCTGACGCTGCTGCTGATTGGCTGCCCTTGTGCATTGGTGATTTCAACGCCCGCAGCCATTACCTCTGGTCTGGCCGCTGCGGCGCGTCGTGGGGCATTAATCAAAGGCGGAGCCGCGCTGGAACAGTTGGGTAGAGTCACGCAGGTGGCGTTTGATAAAACCGGCACCCTGACCGTCGGTAAACCACGCGTCACGGCGATTCATCCGGCAAGCGGTATTGGTGAGGCTGAATTGCTGGCACTGGCGGCAGCGGTAGAGCAAGGCGCGACACACCCGCTGGCACAAGCAATTGTTCGGGAAGCACAAACGCGCGAACTGACTATTCCTGTCGCAAAAGAGCAACGGGCGCTGGTTGGCTCTGGAATTGAAGCGCTGGTCAACGGCGAACGCGTACTGATTTGCGCCGCTGGTAAGCAGCCTGCCGACGCCTTTGCGGGGCAGATTAGCGAGCTGGAAAGCGCGGGCCAAACGGTGGTGTTGGTGCTGCGTAACGATACTGTACTCGGCGTACTGGCCCTACAGGACACGCTGCGCGATGACGCTCGCAGCGCCATCAGCGAGCTTAATCAGATTGGCGTGAAAGGCGTGATCCTGACCGGTGATAACCCGCGTGCGGCCGCCGCCATTGCCGGTGAACTGGGCCTCGAATTCAAAGCGGGACTCTTGCCGGAAGATAAGGTGCAGGCCGTTACCCATCTTAACCAACAGTCGCCGCTGGCGATGGTCGGCGACGGCATCAACGATGCCCCGGCAATGAAAGCGGCTACCATCGGCATTGCGATGGGAAGCGGGACCGACGTCGCGCTGGAAACCGCCGATGCAGCCCTGACCCACAACCGTCTGCGTGGTCTGGTGCAAATGATTCAGCTGGCGCGGGCCACCCACGCCAATATTCGCCAGAACATTGCGATTGCGCTGGGTCTGAAGGGGATTTTCCTCGTCACCACGCTGCTCGGGATAACCGGACTGTGGCTGGCGGTGCTGGCGGATACGGGGGCGACGGTGCTGGTGACCGCGAACGCGCTGCGGTTGTTGCGTAAAGGGTAGTGCCTGTTTCTCGCCTGATGGCGCTTCGCTTATCAGGCCTACAGATTACTCAGTCTTTATAGGCCGGAGAAGCGTTAGCGCCATCCGGCATAACAAGATTACTGGCCTTTGCGCACCAGATAGCGGTACGGCAGCGAGTCGGTCTCTTTGGCCACCAGCTCATGTTCCATAAAGGTACAGAAGCCAGGAATATCGCGGGTTGTTGCCGGATCGTCGGCGACAATCAGCAGCGTTTCACCGGCCTGCATGCCGCGTACGGTTTTACGTACCATCATTACCGGTTCCGGGCAGCGCAGCCCCTGGGCATCAAGAGTATGGTCGGGGGAAGTAAACAGGTCGCTCATCGTCGTCTCATTCATACAAAAACGGCGTTATTTTACGCTCTGTTGTGGCGTAAGCCAATCAGGTTAACGATTGCGTGAAAAACAACCATTGCAATGTGCTCTTAAAGCAGTATCATGCGACGGTTTTTTATTGGGTTCCCTCACCCCATCCAACAAAAAGGTCACAATATGACTCCGTTTACACAAACTCAGCGCGTAAAAGCGTTGTTCTGGCTATCGCTATTTCATCTGCTGGTGATCACCTCCAGCAACTATCTGGTGCAGCTTCCAATCTCCATTTTTGGTTTCCATACCACATGGGGCGCGTTTAGCTTTCCGTTTATTTTCCTCGCGACCGACCTGACCGTGCGTATTTTTGGCGCGCCGCTGGCTCGACGTATCATCTTTGCGGTTATGATCCCCGCGCTGCTGATCTCCTATGTCGTTTCATCACTGTTCTATATGGGATCGTGGCAAGGATTCGGCGCACTGCTGCACTTTAACCTGTTTGTCGCCCGTATCGCCGCCGCCAGCTTTATGGCCTACGCGCTGGGACAAATTCTGGATGTGCATGTCTTTAACCGCCTGCGTCAAAACCGTCGCTGGTGGCTGGCACCGACGGCGTCCACGCTGTTTGGCAATATCAGCGATACGTTGGCCTTCTTCTTTATCGCTTTCTGGCGTAGCCCGGATGCCTTTATGGCCGAGCACTGGATGGAAATCGCACTGGTCGATTACTGCTTCAAAGTGCTGATCAGCATTATTTTCTTCCTGCCAATGTATGGCGTGTTGCTGAATATGTTACTGAAAAGGCTGGCAGATAAATCTGAAATCTCTGCATTGCAGACGAGTTAAAGGTTCATTTTCCGAGTTGTGATAAGATGGACGAATGAGCCGTTATGGCCGTTTATCGAAAGGAAGAAGTCAATGCGCAATCTGGTTAAATATGTCGGTATTGGCCTGCTGGTTATGGGGCTTGCGGCCTGTGATAATAGCGATACAAAAGCGCCAGCCGAGGGTGCTGCCGCAGAAAGTAACGCCACCGGACAACCGGTCAGCCTGCTGGACGGCAAACTCAGTTTTTCCCTGCCAGCGGATATGACCGATCAGAGCGGCAAGCTGGGCACCCAGGCGAACAATATGCACGTATATTCTGACGCAACCGGCCAGAAAGCGGTGATTGTGATTGTTGGCGACAACACCAACGAAGATCTGGCCGTGCTGGCAAAACGTCTGGAAGATCAGCAGCGTAGCCGTGATCCGCAGCTGCAGGTCGTCACCAATAAATCTATTGAGCTGAAAGGCCACACGCTGCAGCAGTTAGACAGCATCATCTCGGCCAAAGGCCAGACCGCATACTCTTCCGTGGTGTTGGGTAAAGTGGACAACCAACTGCTGACGCTGCAAATCACGCTGCCTGCTGACGATCAGCAAAAAGCGCAGACTACCGCAGAAAACATCATTAACACGCTGGTTATCCAGTAACGGTTAAGACGATGACGCGGCCTCCGGTGACACCACCTGAGGCCGTTTTTTTAACCGCCAGGTCAGCAATAACGCCACCGCTACCAGCCCTGCCGCTGCCAGATAGATAACCGGCACACCCGCCCACGTCATGACCAGCCCGGCCAGCGGCCCGGTAACCCCCAGCGATAAATCCATAAACACCGTGTAGGTCGCCAGCGCAGCACCCTGATTTTGCTGAGGAACGGCTTTTACCGCCACCACGCCCAGCGCCGGGAAAACCAGTGAGAACCCAGCCCCGGCCAGCAGAACGCCGATTTTCGCCATCCACGGCATCGAAGCCATCCCGACCAGTAACAGCCCGACAATCTCGACGCTAAAGCAGATCATCGCCACATTCAGCCCGCCTAAACGGTTGATGCCATTTGGGAACAACAAACGAGTACCGACAAACGTGCAGCTAAAAAGCGTCAGCGCGAATGCGGCGCCATCCCAGCCTTTGGCATCATAGAACAAGGTAATGAAGGTAGCGATTACCCCAAATCCGGCGGAGGCCAGGGCCAGCGCCATACCATACAACCAGACGCGCCCAAGCACCGCGCGAAATGGCAACGGTTTGCCTTTGCTGGCCTTTACCGCCGGACGAGGGAGCGCCAGCAGGATTGCCAACAGTGCCACGCCCATCACGGTCAGTGCCAGCCCCTGTAAGCCACCCCAGGCATAAAACAGAACACCCAGCGGCGCGCCTATCGCCATCGCGCCATAGGTCACGATACCATTCCAGGAAATCACCCGTCCGATGTGCATTGAGCCAACCACCCCCACGCCCCACAGCGTAGAGCCGGTCCCGGCAAAGCTTTGCCCGATCCCGAGAATCACGCGCCCCAGACATAGCAGCAGCAGACTGGCCAACGGCCAGCCGTTCGTTGATCCCGCCAGTAAATAGCCCAGGCCACTTAAAAAGCAGCCGCACAGCCCAAATACCACAATCTTCTTTGGCCCCAGCAGATCGGCATAGCGACCGGCATGCGGACGGCTCAGCAGCGTAGCGAAATATTGCAGGCTGATGACCAGCCCAGCCCAGAAAGCGCTAAATCCCATTACATCATGGACGTAGCCAGGCAACACCGCGAGCGGCAGGCCGATGGTCAGGTAGCTGGCGAAGTTAAACATCACCACAGAAACAATTCGCAGGTTCAGGCGTAAACCGCTAAGCGTCGGTTCAGCGACGGGTTCGGGCATGGAGGGTCACCACGTTTTCACAACAGTGTTTCATTTCTACCATGTTGCAGAGCAGAAATCAGTAGCCAGTTTAGGAATATCAGTCGCAAGCCAGCCGCTACACTTAATGCAAAAACGCAAACAGGAAGAAGACATGATAACCACCCAGCCCGATAAAACGGGTTTGCACATTTTGCTCAAACTGGCCGCTCTGGTGGTGATCCTCGCAGGTATCCATGCTGCGGCAGATATCATTGTGCAGCTGCTGCTGGCCCTCTTTTTTGCCATTGTATTGAATCCACTGGTCACCTGGTTTATCCGCCGGGGAGTCGGTCGCCCAATCGCTATTACCTTAGTCGTGGTTGTGATGCTGATCGTTCTTACGGCGTTGGTTGGCGTGCTGGCGTCGTCAATCACTGAATTCATGGACCTGCTGCCAAAATACAATAAGGAGCTAACGCGCAAGGTTCTGTATTTGCAAGAGATGGTGCCTTTTCTGAATCTGCATATGTCCCCGGAACGTATACTGCAACGCATGGACTCTGACAAGCTGATGACCTTCACAACCACGCTGATGACGAGTCTTTCTGGTGCCATGGCCAGCGTCTTTCTGCTGGTGATGACGGTAGTTTTTATGCTGTTTGAGGTGCGTCATGTCCCCTATAAGATGCGTTTTGCGTTGAATAATCCGCAAATCCACATTGCGGGGCTACATCGAGCGCTGAAGGGTGTGTCACACTATCTGGCGCTGAAAACGCTGCTCAGCTTATGGACCGGTGCCATAATCTGGCTGGGACTGGCACTGATGGGGATTCAGTTTGCTCTGATGTGGGGCGTACTGGCATTCCTGTTAAACTACGTGCCCAACATTGGCTCGGTCATTTCCGCCGTCCCGCCCATGATCCAGGCACTGCTTTTTAATGGCATTTACGAATGTCTGTTGGTTGGCGCACTGTTTCTGGTGGTGCATATGGTGATTGGCAATATTCTCGAACCCCGAATGATGGGGCATCGGCTGGGATTATCGACGCTAATCGTCTTCCTCTCTCTGTTGGTATGGGGATGGCTGCTCGGTCCGGTCGGCATGTTGCTCTCCGTGCCGTTAACCAGCGTGTGTAAAATCTGGATGGAAACCACCAAAGGCGGCAGCAAACTGGCAATTTTGCTGGGGCCCGGCAGGCCCAAAAGCCGATTACCGGGATAAACTTGCAAACAGCATGTGAAGAATGATACACAACCCCATTATTACTAAAGGTTAGCCCTAATATGTACCGGATCGTTCTTGGGAAAGTTTCTGTTTTAAGCGCTGGTGCACTGCCTGCCGCACTGAGTGAGCAAGCGCCGCAAGGTGCTCACCGTGCGCGCTGGCTGGCCGGTCGCGTGCTGCTTTCCCATGCCCTTTCGCCATTACCGGACATCATCTATGGCGAGCAAGGAAAACCGGCCTTTTCTGCTGACACGCCGCTGTGGTTCAATCTCAGCCACAGCGGTGATGATATCGCCCTGCTGCTCAGCGACGAAGGGGAAGTCGGCTGCGATATAGAAGTCGTTCGCCCGCGCGATAACTGGCAAACGCTGGCAAATACGGTATTCAGTCTTGGTGAACATGCCGAAGTCGAGGCCGAACGCCCGGAGCAACAGCTGGCGGCGTTCTGGCGCATCTGGACGCGTAAAGAAGCTATCGTGAAACAGCGCGGCGGTAGCGCCTGGCAAATCGTCAGCGTCGACAGTACCGCGTTAACTTCCTCACTCTCCGTCAGCCAGTGCCAGCTCGATACCCTGAGCCTGGCGGTGTGCACCCCCACGCCGTTTACCCTGACCGCAGACGCCGTGCAGCGATTAGAAGCCTTAGCGTAAATTTTCCGGGAAGTTTTTCGGCAGTTCGCTCGCCGCACAGGCAATAACGTCATCATTGTTCACGCCGCAGTCACGTACGAAAGTGATGGTCGCGAACTCATCAATCACCTCGGTGGGATACGCCGGGCCGGCATCGCGGTACGACATCATCAGCGGAATATGGTCATTCTGGAAGCAGACCGTTTTTTCCGGATTATTGATCACCCAGCGAGGGAAAAAGATGGTGCCGTGAAAGAGTTTGTCACCCAGGTTTACGATCAGACTGACGTCGGTCCCGGTCGGTTCGGTCCACGAAATTTTATAAACGCTCTCCCCCACCCGCACAATATAGGCCCGCTGATCTTTCACCCAACGATTCCCCACAATACCGCTGTGAATGCGGTAATCCAGCGTAGTGTCGTTTTTCACGTAGATCTCGTAATTCCAGCCATTATCGTAGGTATAGACCAGATGTTTGCCGACAAATCCGCTTAAATCATGTTTATCAAACGCGCTCATATTCGTTCTCCTCTTACTTGATGCGAGGATCTTAACGCTTCAAAAATTGGATGAATAATGCTATGTTTTCATCAAATTCATTCAATTATTAGATGAGTTATGCACAAAACAACCCTCGAGCAGTGGGCCCTATTGGAGAAAGTGGTGGAGCTGGGCAGCTTCGCTAAAGCGGCGGAAGAGACCAACCGTAGCCAGTCTTCGGTAAGCTATAATCTGGCACTGTTACAGGAGCGACTTGGCGTAACGCTGCTGACCCCGGAAGGCCGCAGGGCTGTCCTGACCCCGGCCGGAGAGCTATTGCTCAATCAGGTCAAACCGTTACTGAAGGCCTTTTTATGGGTGGAAACCCGGGCCGCAACGTTACAAAACGGTACGCGAACGCGTCTGGATTTGATGGTAGATAGTATCTTCCCACGCAAACGCCTGTTTGCCATTCTCAAACAGTTTCAGCAGGCCTGGCCGCAAACGCAGGTGCGTCTGACCGAAGTCCTGGAGAATGGTGATTCTCGACTGGCAGCACATGCCGATGCGGACGTAATGGTCCTGACCCGGCGTCAGGATGTCACCGGACGCGGCGAATGGCTGATGAATATTGACTTCGTGGCCGTGGCCCACCGCGATCACCCACTCTGCATGCTGGATGCGCCGCTGAATGAAGACGCATTACGCGCCTGGCCGCTGATTCGCATTGCCGATCGCGACAACCCACAACAACCGGTGCGCGATGCCTGGACCTTCTCGACCATTGATGCCGCGATTGATGCGGTGATGTATCAGGTCGGTTACGGCTGGCTGCCCGAGGAACGTATTCAGACGCAACTTGATCAGGGGCTTTTACGCCCACTGCCGTTAAGCCATGGTGCTCGCCGCGCCACGCCTTTGCATCTGATCGTTAAAGATACGCTTGCCCCGCTGGATGAACAGGTCAGTACTCTGCTGCGTTTATTGCGAGAGCATTAACCTTTTCCCCGGATGCCGGACGTGTGTTACAAAATACGCTATTCCCCTTACTCCCTGTGCGCCAACGCGCCACATGAAAGGTTAACTGCAGATGCAACGAGTCACCATTACCCTCGATGACGATTTACTGGAAACGCTCGACGGCCTGAGTCAGCGCCGTGGCTACAACAACCGTTCCGAAGCGATCCGCGATATTCTGCGTGGCGCACTGGCGCAGGAAACTACCCTTGAACACGGCACTCAGGGCTTCGCGGTGCTCTCGTATGTTTATGAGCATGAGAAGCGTGATCTGGCCAGCCGTATTGTTTCTACCCAACACCACCACCACGATTTATCGGTCGCCACGCTGCACGTGCACATCAACCATGACGACTGCCTGGAAATCGCCGTGCTAAAAGGCGACATGGGCGATGTACAGCATTTTGCCGATGACGTGATTTCCCAGCGCGGCGTGCGCCACGGCCATCTACAGTGCCTGCCGAAAGAAGAGTAATTGCCTGTTTCGTTGCGGGATGCCGGATGGCGGCTACGCCTTATCCGGCCTACGTCCGTTACCGTTTGTAGGCCAGGCAAGCGAAGCACCCCCGGCAATAATGATTACGCCATCGTACCAATCGTCTTTCTGAAACGCAGCAGTGCTATCAGGAAGAACGCGCTGCCAATCGCCAGCAGCGTCAGAAACTGCGGCCAGACAATGCTAAACCCGGCTCCGCGATAAAGTATCGCCTGCGCGAGACTGACGAAATGGGTAGTCGGCATGGTCAGCATAATGTCCTGCACCGCCTGCGGCATGCTTTCACGCGGTGTGGAGCCACCTGAAAGCATCTGTAACGGCAGCAGCACCAGAATCATCAGCAGCCCCAGCTGCGGCATGGAGCGCGCTAGCGTGCCCATAAAAATGCCGATCGAGGTGGTGGCGAACAGGCTCAGCGCCACGCCCAGCATAAACAACGGTATCGAACCTTCAATCGGCACCCCGAGCACGCCTTTTACCATCAGCATCAGCGACAGACCGGAAACCACCAGCACCACCAACCCCATCGACCAGATTTTTGCCATCATGATCTCAAACGGCGTCACCGGCATCACCAGCAGATGTTCAATGGTCCCGTGCTCGCGTTCGCGGATCAACGCCGAACCGGTCAGCACAATCGCCAACATAGTGATGTTGTTGATAATCGCCATCACCGCGCCAAAGCGGGCGGGTTCCAGATTAGGGTTAAAGCGCATGCGCATTTCCAGCGCCACCGGCGGCTCATTGTTATCGCGGTAACGCGCCACAAAGCTGTTCACCTCGCCGCTGATGATATTCTGGATATAGCTGTTGCCGGTAAACGCCTGGCTCATGCGCGTGGCATCGACGTTAACCTGTATATCCGGTTGTCGTCCGGCCAGCACATCACGCTGAAAATCAGGCGGAATGTTTACGGCGAAGGTATAGCGCCCGGCGTCCAGCCCGGCATCCATTTCATCGGCAGTGATCATCTCCGGCGGTAAAAACCACGGGCGATAAAAGCTGTTCACAATCCGATTCGACAACTGCGACTGGTCCATATCGGCAATAGCAATCGGTGCCAGATGCAGCGAACCCGGCAGGACGGTCGCGGAAGAATAAACCGAAATCGTGAAGGCGAAGACGATCAGCGTCAGCATCGCTTTGTCACCCAGCAGGCTGCGCAACTCTTTGATGCCGAGGTTATAAATATTGCGTAATCGGCGCATCACCCCTCCTGTTTTTTCAGCAGTAATACGCTCAGACCAATCACCACCGGAATGGCTACCGCCAGCGGAATAAACAGCTGCCAGAGATCGGTCAGATCCAACGCTTTAGAGAACGTTCCACGCGCGATGGTCAGAAAATGGCTGGTCGGATAAATTTCACCAATCCACCGACCCGGCCCTTCCAGCGAGGCAACTGGATCGATCATTCCGGAAAACTGCGTCGCCGGGATCAGCGTAATAATCGCCGTACCAAAAATGGCCGCGATCTGGCTTTTCATAAACGTGGAGATTAACAGCCCCAGCCCGGTGGCAATGGTGACGTACAGCAGCGCAGCCAGCGTCAGGGTCACAAAGCTCCCCTTATGCGGAACGCCGAATACAAACACCGACAGCGCGCACAACAGCAGGAAATTCAGCATGCCCAGCACGATGTACGGCAACTGTTTGCCGAGTAAAAACTCGCTGCGGGTCGTGGGCGTAACGTACAGATTGATAATCGACCCCAGCTCTTTCTCACGCACCACGCTGAGGGCGCTGAGCATGGAAGGGATCATCATCAACAGCAGTGGGATCACTGCCGGAACAATCGCCGGTAGACTCTTCACATCCGGGTTGTAACGATAGCGAGTTTCAATGGTCATCAGCCCGTTTTGCCCGCTGGCATTTGGCTGGCGCGCCATCACATCCTGCAGCCAGGTCTGGTGCATCGCCTGCACGTAACCCCTGACCGTTTCAGCGCGGCTTGGCATTGCGCCATCGACCCAGACGCCAATCTTCACCGGCGTTCCACGCGCGATATCGCGGCCAAAATTTGGCGGAATTTCAATTGCTACCGCAACTTCACCTGAACGCATCCGTTTGTCCAGCTCGTCATAACTGGTGAGCGGCGGTTGTTCGATAAAATAGCGCGATCCCGCCAGATTCAGCGTCCACGCCTGGCTGCTGACGGTCTGGTCGCGGTCGAGCACCGAAAAACGCAGGTTTTCCACATCCATGCTGATGCCGTAGCCCATGATAAGCATCAGGATCACTGTGCCCATCAGCGCCAGCGTTGAACGTACCGGGTCACGTCGCAGCTCCAGCGCTTCACGACGGCTGTAGCTGAACAAGCGCCGCAGGCTAAAGCCTTGCCGCGGCGGCTTACTGTTTTCATGCACTGTCTGGACATTGGCTGGCGCTAACTGAGCTTCCGGCGCCGGGCCTGCCGCTTCCTGCAACCAGGAGATAAACGCCTCTTCCAGACTGGCAGCTCCACGCTGTTTCACCAGCTCCTGCGGCGTACCGCTGGCCAGTACTTTTCCGGCGTGCATCAGCGACATGCGGTCGCAGCGCTCCGCTTCGTTCATAAAGTGGGTGGAGATAAAAATGGTCACTTTGTCCTGGCGCGACAGATCAACCATCAGTTGCCAGAACATATCCCTCGCTACCGGATCGACCCCGGAGGTCGGTTCATCAAGGATGAGCATCTCCGGGCGATGGATCACCGCCACCGCCAGCGACAGGCGTTGACGGATCCCCAACGGCAGCGCACCGGGCAGCGCATCTTCGACATCGGTCAGCGAAAAGCGCTCACTCATCTCCTGCACCCGCCCAGGGATTTCTGCTTCGGGGATATGGAACAGCCGCGCATGTAGTTCGAGGTTTTGCCGGACGGTCAGCTCGCTGTAGAGCGAAAATGCCTGCGACATATAGCCTACCCGGCGGCGGGTATCGATATTCTTCGGATCAACCGCTTGTCCAAACAGCCACGCCTCGCCTTCGCTTGCGGGCAGCAGTCCGGTGAGCATTTTCATGGTGGTGGATTTACCGCAGCCGTTGGAGCCGAGAAAACCGAAGATTTCCCCGCGCGGAATGCGGAAGTTAACGTGGTCCACCGCCACAAATTTACCGAAGCGCATGGTCAGGTTTTTCGCCTCGATGGCAATCTCTTCCTGCTCAGCGTGATACGGCGGGATCACTACCGGTTTATGCGCCTGGCGCTGGGCTTCAGGTAACAGCGCGATAAACGCCTGCTCCAGCGTGTTGCTGTTGGTTTGCTCACGTAGCTGCTGCGCGCTCCCGGTAGCTAACACCTCCCCGGCGTTCATCGCCACCAGCCAGTCAAAGCGCTCGGCTTCTTCCATATAAGCGGTCGCAACCAGCACGCTCATGTTGGTCTGCCGCTGGCGAATGCTGTTAATCAGATCCCAGAACTGGGCGCGGGACAGCGGGTCGACCCCGGTGGTGGGTTCATCGAGAATTAACAGTTCCGGGTCGTGGATTAACGCGCAGCACAGCCCCAGCTTTTGCTTCATCCCGCCCGAGAGCTTCCCGGCAGGACGGTCGCGAAACGGTGCCAGTCCGGTGCTATTCAGCAGCTCGGTAATCCGCGCCTCACGCTCCGCTTTGTCATGCCCAAACAGGCGGGCAAAGAAATCGACGTTCTCATATACCGACAGCGTGTGATACAGGTTTTTCCCCAGCCCCTGCGGCATCCAGGCAATGCGCGGGCAGACATCCCGGCGATGTTTTGGGTCGCGCATATCGCCGCCCAGCACCATCACGTTGCCGTGTTCAATAACCCGTGCGCCGGAGATGAGCGATAGCAGGCTCGATTTTCCGACGCCGTCCGGGCCAATCAGCCCCACCATACAGCGGGCAGGGATATCCAGCGTGATATTGTTCAGCGCTACCGTTTTCCCGTAATGCTGACTCACGCCGTCAAGGTGCGCCACGGGAGGAACGGGAACCAGCGCCAGATGCGTCATTGCGGCAACCTCACCACCAGGTCGTCAGGCCAGGCGCGACTTTCATCAACACGCACCCACGCCATGCCCGGCAGACCGGTTTTCACGTACTCCAAATGCTGCTGTAACAGCTCTGGCGGGATACGCGCTTTGACGCGAAACATCAGTTTCAGCCGTTCATCGCTGGTTTCGACCGTTTTCGGCGTGAACTGCGCGACGCTAGCCACAAAGCTGATGGTCGCCGGAATACGCAGATCCGGCGCAGCATCCAGCACCAGCCGCGCTTCTCCGCCAATCTTCAGTAAACCAGCCTGTTCGGTTGGCAAGAAGAACGTCATGTAGACATCGCTGAGATCGACCATATTCAGCACGCGACCGCCTGCGGAAAGCACCTCGCCCGGTTCAGCTACGCGGTACTGTACGCGGCCATCGCGCGGGGCTTTCAACTCGCTGTCATCAATATCAGCCGCAATACGACGTTCGGTAGCCTGCGCGGCTTCTACGCGGGTTTGCGCCTGAATGATGCTGGTACGAGCGGCTTCAATTGCCGCTTTGGCCGCAGAGACCTGCGCCTTTGCCGACTCCAGCGCGGCACGTGCGCTTTCTGCCGCGGCCCGATCGTCATCCAGTTGTTGCTCGGACACCGCCCCTCGCTGGGATAGCGAACGGGAACGCACGTGACGTTTAGAGACCGACTGCAGTTCCGCCTCACGCTGTTTTACCACCGACTGCGCGGCGCGCATTTCACTTTGCCGCTGCTCTAACAACGCCCGCGCTGCCGCCACCGCACTTTCGGCCTCTTTGATTTGGGCTACCGCTTCCAGCCGCTGCTCCTGCAGCACGCGGGTATCCATTTTCGCCAGCACTTCGCCCTGGCGAACGAACTGCCCTTCCGACACGAGGATCGTGTCAATTCGCCCGGCAATCTTGGTGGCAATATCCACTTCGGTAGCTTCAATTCTGCCATTGCTGGCTGCAAACCCCTCCGGTATTCCCGCAGGGCGCAGCATCCACCAGGCTATCGCGGCCACCACGACCAGAATGCCCGCCACCCACCACATCATATGACGTTTAAACTTATCCATATTCGACCCGCCGTAATCCCTGTTATCAAACGATGCGTGTCACAAAGCCCACTGAACAGCTATTCAGCGGGAGATTCCATCCGGGATAAGAAGGAATGAGAAACAATGGCCAGAGAGCAGACAGGCATGTAAGCAACCTGCGCCGCGAAGGAAGTGAATGATGAAAATGCTGTGATATCGGGTAGTAATGTTGTCATCATCAGCGTTCCTGGCCGGAAATGAAACACGCATACTCATTACTGCTGTCTATTGAATACTAACACCTGGATTCAATATGTCTATTCGGTTGTAGCAGGTATGTTGCAGGCAAAAAACCGTGCCCGGCAATCCATTTACCGGGCAAATTTCACAAGTGAGCTTTATGTAAAACGCAGCGGGTCCACGCTCAACGTATCGTCTTCGCTTATTCAGACACCAAATCCTGCGCGCATGCCCAGGCGCTCGACCATGCCCACTGGAAGTTATAGCCTCCCAACCAGCCGGTGACGTCCATCACTTCGCCGATAAAGTAGAGCCCTGGCACTTTGCGGGCTTCCATCGTGCGCGATGACAGCTCGTTGGTATCAACGCCGCCCAACGTGACTTCAGCGGTACGATACCCTTCCGTACCGTTCGGCTGCACCCGCCACTCGGTCAGCGTTTCAACCAGCGTCTGTTGATCGCGCACGTTAAGCTGCTTCAGAGACACGTCAGGAATTTGCCCTAACTGCTGCAGGCATTCCACCAGACGCTTTGGCAACTGCATTGCTAAGGTGTTCTTTAAGCTCTGGTTAGGGTGTGCGCTACGTTGTTCGTCGAGGAAGCTCGCAAGGTCAACATCCGGCAACAAATTAATGCTGACAAATTCGCCTGGCTGCCAAAAACTGGAAATCTGCAAAACAGCTGGGCCCGAAAGTCCTCGGTGTGTAAAGAGCAGATTTTCGCGAAATACGGTGCCATCCTCGGCAGTGATAACGGAGGAGACCGACACGCCAGAGAGCACCTGAAGCTGCTCCAGCAGTGGCTTATGCAATGTAAAGGGCACCAGTCCCGCGCGCGTTGGCAACACCTTCAGTCCGAACTGTTCGGCAATTTTATAACCAAAAGGCGTTGCCCCCAGACCCGGCATCGAAAGCCCACCGGAAGCGATAACCAGTTTTTTCGTGCCGACCGTCATGCCGTTCAGTTCGAGGGTGAAACCTTCATCATCCTGCACCACGCTCAGGACTTCGCTCCGTAACCGCATAGTTACGTTACCTTTTTCACACTCGTCTACCAGCATATCGACAATTTGCTGAGCGGAATCATCGCAGAACAGCTGACCCAGCGTTTTTTCGTGCCAGGCAATACCGTGTTTGCCCACCAGGTCGATAAAATCCCACTGCGTATAGCGTGCCAGTGCCGATTTGCAAAAATGGGGGTTTTGGCTCAAATAGGCGGCCGGTTCGACATAAAGATTGGTAAAGTTGCAGCGTCCCCCGCCAGACATGAGAATCTTGCGTCCTGGCTTTTTACCATTATCAATAAGCAGTACTCGACTACCTGCTTGTCCTGCCTGCGCGGCACAAAACATACCCGCTGCGCCAGCGCCTATAATAACGGTATCAAACCTTTCCACGTTGCGATCCTCTCTAAAAAGCGGGTGTGAATTGTAAAGATTCCTCAGTGGTCGCACCAGCACCAAACTACCGATAAAGGGTATTTAACTGAAATATATAGGATAATTCTTTAGTGGTGTAAAACAAAGCAGGAGACAAATCAAAAAAACTCTATATTTCACTTTGCCCGCGCCGCCAAAGTCACTGATAATGCGCCGCGTTCATGTCCTCAAAATGGCGTAACGTCCTATGCTACATTTGTTTGCTGGCCTGGATTTACATACCGGGCTTTTACTATTGCTTGCTCTGGCTTTTGTGCTGTTCTACGAAGCAATTAACGGCTTCCATGACACAGCCAATGCTGTCGCAACCGTGATCTATACCCGTGCAATGCGTTCGCAATTGGCGGTGGTCATGGCTGCGTTGTTCAACTTCTTTGGTGTTTTGCTGGGTGGTCTCAGCGTGGCGTATGCCATCGTGCATATGCTACCAACGGATCTGCTGCTTAATATGGGATCGTCACATGGCCTTGCCATGGTGTTCTCCATGCTGCTGGCGGCAATTATCTGGAACCTGGGTACCTGGTACTTTGGTTTACCTGCATCCAGCTCCCACACGCTGATTGGCGCCATTATCGGTATTGGTTTAACCAATGCACTGATGACCGGCACCTCGGTGGTGGACGCACTTAACATTCCGAAAGTTATCGGTATTTTTGCTTCGCTTATCATCTCGCCAATTGTTGGTCTGGTGGTTGCAGGCGGTCTTATTTTCATTCTGCGTCGTTACTGGAGCGGTACAAAAAAACGTGCCCGTATCCACCTGACGCCAGCAGAACGTGAAAAGAAAGATGGCAAGAAAAAGCCGCCGTTCTGGACCCGTATCGCACTGATCCTCTCCGCTATCGGCGTAGCGTTCTCTCATGGCGCTAACGACGGGCAGAAAGGCATTGGTCTGGTGATGCTGGTGCTGATTGGCGTAGCGCCTGCAGGCTTCGTGGTGAATATGAATGCTTCCGGTTACGAGATTACCCGTACCCGTGATGCAATCAATAACGTCGAAGTCTTCTTCCAGCAGCGCCCTGACCTGCTTAAACAGGCCACAGGCGTAGACCAGCTGATTCCGTCCCCGACGGACGCGGCACCCGCGACGACGACAGAGTTCCATTGCCACCCGGCGAATACCATCAACGCGCTGGAACGTGCGAAAGGTATGCTGGCGAACCTGGAAACCTACGACAAATTAAGCGTCGAACAGCGTGGTCAACTGCGCCGTATTATGCTGTGCATCTCTGATACCACCGATAAAGTGGTTAAGCTGCCTGGCGTAAGCGCTGACGATCAGCGTCTGCTGAAAAAACTGAAAGCTGACATGCTGAGCACCATTGAGTACGCGCCTATCTGGATCATTATGGCCGTCGCATTGGCGCTGGGTATTGGTACGATGATTGGCTGGCGTCGCGTTGCCACCACCATCGGCGAGAAAATCGGTAAGAAAGGCATGACTTATGCCCAGGGGATGTCGGCTCAGATGACCGCCGCAGTCTCTATCGGTCTCGCCAGCTACACCGGTATGCCCGTTTCCACCACCCACGTTCTCTCCTCTTCCGTTGCGGGGACGATGGTTGTTGATGGCGGCGGATTGCAGCGTAAAACGGTAACCAGCATTCTGATGGCCTGGGTCTTCACCCTGCCAGCTGCGATTATTCTTTCCGGGGTGCTGTACTGGCTCTCCCTGAAGCTTATCTAAGCGAATGCACGGTAAAAAAGCGGGTCAGGAAGCTGACCCGCTTTTTTTGTATCTGTTGTTGGCATCAGTGCCAGATAATCAGCGCAACCATGCTGATTAGCACCAGGCCGCATAGCGCGCTGGTGAGAATGAACTGACCGCGAACCCGCTCACAGCGGCGAATAAATTCATCATCATGATGATCGCGGTAACGCTGAGCGTAGATATACCACACCAGACGCATCTGCTTGTTCGGTTGCCCATGCGAGGTAAAAAAGCCCCCTCCATCTACATACTGGTAAAGTAATGGATCGCAACCACGAAGTACCACTAACAGTGCGCGTAGCGAAGAAAAATAGCGCGCCATATTAACAATGCAAACGACACATAAAGCCCAGAATAATGCAATGGTGCTTATCATACCTCCTCCCCGGCGACCCGCCCACGGAACTCCTTTCCGGGACTACCGCTCCCCGATACCCTGCCAAACCATTCAATGAAGAGTGCAGCCGAAACCGTTCGTGTTAGTATCACGCATCCGAACGCCTCTTTAGATAGTGTAGGAGATTAGTTAATTTTTTTGCCATAAGGTTAATCGCTATCAATGCAATTAACTAAAAAATTTGTTTAACTATTTGGCAAGCAAGGCGGATTGACGGATTATCCTGGTCGCTATAATGTAAGGATAGTCCTTATATGGTACGTTTTTACGACTGGGCTAGCCCCGCGCACAAGGTTCGCAGGACGCGGATGACGCGGCGGCATATAACGCCAGCAGGCTAGTCATCGACAACTTATGGAAGGAGTAACACTATGGCTTATAAACACATTCTTATCGCGGTTGATCTTTCTCCGGAAAGCAAAGTTCTGGTTGAAAAAGCGGTTTCTATGGCGCGACCTTACAATGCTAAAGTCTCCCTTATCCACGTTGACGTAAACTATTCCGACCTGTACACCGGGCTCATCGACGTGAATCTGGGCGACATGCAGAAACGCATTTCTGAAGAAACCCACCACGCGTTAACCGAGCTGTCCACCAATGCAGGCTACCCTATCACCGAAACCCTGAGCGGTAGCGGCGACCTGGGTCAGGTTCTGGTTGATGCCATCAAAAAATACGACATGGATCTGGTCGTCTGTGGTCACCACCAGGATTTCTGGAGCAAACTGATGTCCTCCGCGCGCCAACTGATCAACACCGTCCACGTCGACATGTTGATTGTTCCGCTGCGTGACGACGAAGAAGCATAAAATGCTTGCCGCCGGAAGTTAACCCGGCCCACTGCAAGTCGTTAAGCCTGTAAACGCCCGCCTTCGCGGGCGTTTTTGTTTTTATCATTCGGTCACAATTAGTACATCAATCCAACAAACAAATCATAATTAGTGTGATCAACTAATTGGATCGAAAACTATCTCTATAATACTCTACCCTTGCGGCCAATAACCGCAGTCTATAAAAAAATAAGACTTTTTCGGCGCGTTTAAGCATACGCGTTCATACTTTTCGGGATGGCTTTGAAAGGCGATGGAATATGAATAAAACTGCACCTACGGGCTTGCTGCAGCAACCTCGTCCGTTCTTCATGATCTTCTTTGTGGAATTATGGGAACGATTTGGCTATTACGGCGTACAGGGCATCCTGGCGGTATTTTTTGTTAAGCAGCTCGGATTTTCACAAGAACAGGCATTTGTCACCTTTGGTGCCTTTGCCGCACTGGTTTACGGTCTGATCTCGATCGGCGGCTACGTCGGCGACCATCTGTTAGGCACCAAGCGCACGCTGGTACTCGGTGCCATTGTGCTGGCAATCGGCTACTTCATGACCGGGATGTCGCTGCTTAAGCCGGATCTGATCTTTATTGCTTTGGGTACCATTGCCGTTGGTAACGGGCTATTTAAAGCCAACCCGGCAAGCCTGCTGTCAAAATGTTATCCCCCGAAAGACGCCCGTCTGGACGGTGCTTTCACCCTGTTTTATATGTCGATTAACATCGGTTCGCTACTGTCACTGTCGCTGGCGCCGGTGATTGCCGATAAGTTTGGCTACGCTGTGACTTACAACCTGTGCGGAGCCGGACTAATCGTCGCGCTGTTGGTATACTTTGCCTGCCGCGGAATGGTGAAAAATATCGGCTCTGAGCCAGACCATAAGCCACTGAACTTCCGTAACCTGCTGTACGTGTTGGCCGGTACGGTAGTGATGGTATTTATCTGCGCTTGGCTGATGCACAACGTGCAGATTGCCAACCTGGTGCTGATCGTCCTGTCGATTGCCGTGACCATCATCTTCTTCCGTCAGGCATTCAAACTGGATAAAACCGGGCGCAACAAGATGTTCGTGGCCTTTATCCTGATGCTGGAAGCGGTGGTGTTCTACGTGCTGTACGCGCAGATGCCGACATCGCTAAACTTCTTTGCGATCAATAACGTACACCATGAAATTCTTGGTTTCGCCATCAACCCGGTGAGCTTCCAGGCGCTGAACCCGTTCTGGGTGGTACTGGCGAGTCCGGTACTGGCCGCAATCTATACCCGTCTGGGCAACAAAGGCAAAGATCTGACCATGCCGATGAAATTTACGCTCGGTATGTTCCTGTGCTCATTGGGCTTCCTGACGGCCACCGCTGCCGGGATGTGGTTTGCCGATGCACAGGGGCTGACGTCGCCGTGGTTTATCGTGCTGGTGTATCTGTTCCAGAGCCTGGGTGAACTGCTGATTAGCGCCCTGGGACTGGCTATGGTCGCCGCTCTCGTGCCACAACACCTGATGGGCTTCATTCTTGGGATGTGGTTCCTGACGCAGGCCGCGGCCTTCCTGATGGGGGGTTATGTCGCCACGTTCACCGCCGTACCAGAGAACATCACCGACCCGCTGCAAACGCTGCCTATCTATACCAACGTCTTCAGTAAGATTGGCCTTGTCACCCTGGCCGTAACGGTTGTTATGGCGATTATGGTGCCATGGCTGAACCGCATGATTAATACGCCGAGCACCGAGCAATAACCTTCAGTGCCGGATGGCGGCTATTGCCCCTATCCGGTCTACATTCAACATGCCCGGTCGCCTTGCGCTATCGGGCATTTTCACTCACTACCCTTTACGCGCGTCTATCCACTCCTGCACTTCCACCACAAAAGTGTCCGGCGCTTTACGGTACATTTTGCGCGCCAAGTCCAGAATCGTATGCTGACCGAGCGCTTCTTCCATTCGCTGCTGGGCCATGTCCATTACCGAACGCACGCCACAAATGCCTTCACAGGCCCACTCCGGTGGATGTTCCTCAAATACCGCCAGCCGCTGGCGAATTTCACGACATTCAAAGATGCGCTTATCGCCATCAATAGCATTCACCACATCCAGCACCGTGATGTGTTCAGCGGGTTTAGCTAACTGGAAACCGCCACCTTTGCCTTCAATGCTGCGCACCAGACCCGCTTTGGACAGACGGGTGAAAATTTTTGCCAGATAGTCATACGGTACGCTTTGCAGTTCGGCTATTTCCCGCACGCTCATATCCCGCGCGTCGCCCTTACTGTCGACCATACACATCAGGCTATGAATGCCGTACTCAACTCCCGAACTGTAGAATGCCATTTTCTTATCTCAGCCAAAATGAATCTGAGTTTATTGTAGCTTTTTCATCTCATTCATTCCAGACAGCAAAGTGACCCCTTTTCACAAAACAAATTTAAATACATATTTATCAAACAGATAATCAAGAGACACCACCCTTTAAGGCAAAAAGGAGCTCGATCGCATTGCAATTCACAACTACGACAAATAAAATCCGAGTAAACAATTCGTAGTCACCAGTGAGAAAACCCCAATGCGTAAACAAATTCTGATCGTGGGCGCCGGCTTTGCCGGTATGTGGGCAGCATTAAGCGCCGCACGACTGGCGGATAAACATCAGCAGGCAATTGATATTACAGTAATTGCGCCACAGCCGGAGCTGCGTGTCCGCCCACGCTTTTATGAAAGCGCCGTTCATACGCTGGTCGCACCACTGCAACCGTTGTTTGACGTTACCGGCGTCAACTTCCTGCAAGGTCACGTCGAGCAAATCCTCCCGGACTCTAAAGAGGTGAGCTGGAAAGATGCCAACGGTGACACTCATCTGCGTCGCTATGACCGCCTGGTGCTCGCCAGCGGAAGTCACGTAAACCGCGACGCCGTCGCCGGTGCCGCCGAGCACGCGTTTGACCTCGACCAACTCGAGAGCGCCGCCGTACTGGAGCAGCACATTAATAATCTGGCATTACAACCGGAAAGTGAGGCTCGTAATACCGTGGTGGTCTGTGGTGGTGGTTTCACCGGGATAGAGATGGCGCTGGAATTACCGGGTCGTTTGCGCGAAATATTGGGCGCTGATGCTAAGACCAGAGTTGTCGTAGTTGAACGCGGTGCTCAACCAGGAGGACGCTGGAGCCAGGAATTACGTGACGTGATTATCGAAGCCTCTGCTGAACTAGGCGTCGAGTGGCTGGTCAATGCGGAAGTAGAGTGCGTGGATGCCTCCGGCGTCACGCTGAAAGATGGGCAGGTGATTGCCTCTCAGACGGTTATCTGGACCGTCGGCGTGCAGGCTAATAGCCTGGCAGCACAGATTAACGCCCCGCGCGATCGGCAGGGCCGTCTGCATGTGAATGCCAATCTGCAGGTTGTGGGTCACGATGATATCTACGCCACTGGCGATGTGGCCTATGCCGCCACCGACGACAAAGGCAACCATGCGTTAATGACCTGTCAGCACGCGATTTTGTTGGGTAAATTTGCCGGTAATAACGCCGCGGCGGACCTGTTGGACGTAACGCCATTGCCATATCGTCAGGAAAACTACGTCACCTGCCTGGATCTTGGTGCCTGGGGTGCGGTGTATAGCGAAGGATGGGATCAGCAGGTGAAACTGACGCGCGCAGAAGCGAAGAAGCTGAAGGTGTCGATTGTCAGCGAGCTGATTTACCCACCGAAAGCAGACCGAGCAGTAGCATTTGAGATTGCCGACCCGCTGGCACCGTTTGTTTAATAGGTTATGCCGGATGCGGCTAACGCCTTATCCGGCCTACAAAGACACGCTGTCGTAGGCCTGATAAGCACAGCGCATCAGGCAGCACAGCGCACCAATCCGGATGCGGCTAACGCCTTATCCGGCCTACAAAGACACGCTGCCGTAGGCCTGATAAGCGCAGCACATCAGGCAGCACAGCGCACCAAGCCGGATGCGGCTAACGCCTTATCCGGCCTACAAACCACACGCTGCCGTAGGCCTGATAAGCGCAGCGCATCAGGCAGCACAGCGCACCAAGCCGGATGCGGCAAACGCCTTATCCGGCCTACAAACCACACGCTGCCGTAGGCCTGATAAGCACAGCGCATCAGGCAGCACAGCGCACAGATCTACAAACTATGCTGTCCCAGCGTAGATATCAAACCGATGCCCTTTCGTCACAACCGCGTTCGGCGTGGCGACATCCGCCAGCGGCGGCGCATAGTCTGGGCGCTTCACCACCACACGTTTGGTGGCCAACTGACGCGCAGGCTCCAGCAGCCCATCCGCATCTAAATCCGGCCCCACCAGCGACTGAAACACCCGCATTTCTTTTTTCACCAGCGCGCTTTTCTGCTTATGTGGAAACATCGGATCGAGGTACACCACCTGCGGGCGCGGCGTGATATCGGTTAACGCCGTCAGACTCGACGCATGGATCAGCTGTAAACGTTCCTGCAGCCACGGACCGATTTCCGGGTCGGCATAGCCGCGCGCCAGGCCATCATCAAGCAGCGCCGCCACTACCGGATTACGTTCCAGCATTCGTACGCGGCAGCCTACCGAGGCCAGTACAAACGCATCGCGCCCCAGCCCAGCTGTCGCATCGACCACATCCGGCAGGTAATCGCCTTTAATGCCAACCGCCTTCGCCACCGCTTCACCGCGTCCACCGCCAAATTTGCGCCGATGGGCCATCGCACCGCCCACGAAATCCACGAAGATACCGCCGAGTTTGGGTTCATCACGTTTGCGCAGTTCCAGATGTTCCGGCGTCATCACCAGCGCCATCAGGTTATCTTCATCGTGTTCCAGTCCCCAGCGGGCGGCAAGAACAGATAAGGCGCCGTCTCCGGCGCCTGTTTCATCTACTAAGCAGATTTTCAATTCCGCTTTACCCTAAATAATTCGAGTTGCATCAAGACAACAAGTGAAGGAATCCCTGGGAACGTACAAATAGTACGTGACCAGGGTGAGTGAGCGCAGTTGCCGAAGAGGCAGCTTGAAGTATGACGGGTAAATCAGCCTTTGATCCCGTAATGCTCCAGCATTGCATCCAGCTGTGGCTCGCGGCCACGGAAGCGCTTGAACAGTTCCATCGGCTCTTCAGAACCACCACGGGTGAGGATGTTATCGAGGAACGATTGTCCGGTTTGACGGTTGAAAATCCCTTCATCTTCGAAGCGAGAGAAGGCATCTGCCGCCAGTACGTCTGCCCACAGATAGCTGTAGTAACCCGCTGCGTAGCCACCAGCAAAAATGTGGCTGAAGGCATGCGGGAAGCGGCCCCACGTTGGGCCCGGCACCACGGCGACCTGTTTTTTAATTTCCGCCAGCGTCTCGAGGATTTTAGCCCCTTGCTGCGGGTTAAACTCCGCGTGCAGACGGAAATCAAACAGACCGAACTCCAGTTGACGCAGAATAAACAGCGCTGCCTGGTAGTTTTTCGCCGCCAGCATTTTATCCAGCAGTTCCTTCGGCAGCGGCTCACCGGTCTCAAAGTGACCAGAGATAAACGCCAACGCTTCCGGCTCCCAACACCAGTTCTCCATAAACTGGCTCGGCAGTTCGACCGCATCCCATGGCACACCGTTGATACCGGAAACGCCCGCGGTTTCGACACGGGTCAGCATATGGTGCAGACCGTGGCCGAACTCGTGGAACAGGGTGATCACTTCATCGTGGGTAAACAGCGCAGGTTTACCGTTCACCGGACGGTTAAAGTTACAGGTCAGGTAAGCGACCGGCTTTTGCAATGTGCCGTCTGTCTTGCGCATCTGGCCGACACAGTCGTCCATCCACGCCCCACCGCGTTTATGTTCACGGGCATACAGATCAAGATAGAAGCTGCCGCGCAGCTCGTTGTTTTCGTCGTACAGCTCGAAGAAACGAACTTCCGGATGCCAGACGTCAACATCGGTGCGCTCTTTGGCGGTGATGCCATAAATACGTTTAACCACTTCAAACAGACCGTTAACGGCTTTGTTTTCCGGGAAGTAAGGACGCAGCTGCTCGTCGCTGATGCTGTAGAGGTGCTGTTTTTGTTTCTCGCTGTAGTAAGCGATATCCCACGGCTGTAGCTCATCAACACCAAATTCCGCTTTCGCGAAGGCGCGCAGCTGAGCCAGCTCTTTCTCACCCTGCGGACGGGCACGTTTCGCCAGGTCAGTCAGGAAGTCGAGTACCTGCTGCGGGTTCTCCGCCATTTTGGTAGCCAGAGATTTAAAGGCGTAGCTCTCAAAGCCCAGCAGTTGTGCCAGTTCGTGGCGCAGCGCGAGGATCTCTTCCATTATCGGGCTGTTGTCCCATTTGCCCGCGTTTGGCCCCTGGTCAGATGCGCGCGTGGAGTATGCACGATACATCTCTTCACGCAGCCCCTGGTTATCACAGTAGGTCATCACCGGCAGGTAGCTTGGGATATCCAGGGTTAACAGATAGCCTTCCTGCTCTTTGGCTTCAGCCTGCGCTTTTGCGGCGGCCAGCGCGCTTTCCGGCATCCCGGCAAGTTCCGCTTCGTCGGTCACCAGCTTGGTCCAGCCCATCGTAGCATCGAGGACGTTATTGCTGTACAGGTTGCCGAGCTCAGACAGGCGGGTGGCAATCTCACCATAGCGCTGCTGTTTTTCCTTCGGCAGACCAATACCAGAAAGCTCAAAATCGCGCAGCGCGTTATCAACCGCTTTTTTCTGTGCGGTGTTCAGGGTGGCGTAATGATCGCCATCACGCAGGTCGCGGTACGCTTTGTACAGGCCTTCATGTTGTCCAACCCAGGTACTGTATTCAGACAGCAGCGGCAGCGTTTGTTCGTAGGCTTCACGCAGTTCCGGGCTGTTTTTCACCGAATTCAGGTGGCTAACCGGAGAGAAAATACGCCCCAGCACATCGTCGACTTCCGCCAACGGCTGGCAGAGATTTTCCCAGGTGTACGGCGCGCCCTGCGCAACCACTCGCTCAACATTTTCACGGCAATCGTTCAGCGCCTTAGTGACGGCAGGCACAACGTGCTCTGGCTGAATTTTAGAAAACGGCGGCAGTTCGAAGGGAGTCAGCAATGGATTGGTCATTAGCGCGGTCCTGTTGAAAAGAGTGAATGAAGCGCGTATCCGGCGCTGTGCATATTAATTTGTACAATGGGGTTAAGTGTAGAGGATTTCAATGCTAACCGTGATGGAAAGACGCCCGGTGGCGCTGCTCTTACCGGGCCTGCGGGTAATCTGTGCCGATCTGCTGTAAACTGTGGCAAATCGTCATTTCAGCGGAATTTCATTACCCATGCTCAGTTATCGCCACAGTTATCACGCAGGCAACCACGCCGACGTCCTTAAACACACCGTTCAGAGCCTGATCATTGAATCGCTCAAAGAGAAAGAAAAACCGTTTCTTTATCTGGACACCCATGCTGGTGCTGGCCGTTATCAGCTGAGCAGTGAGCATGCCGAACGCACCGGTGAATACCTGGAAGGGATCGCCCGTATCTGGCAGCAGGACGATTTGCCTGCCGAACTGGAACCCTACATTGGCGTAGTGCAGCACTTCAACCGTAGCGGTCAGCTGCGCTACTACCCGGGCTCTCCGTTAATTGCTCGCCAGCTGCTGCGTGAACAGGACAGTCTGCAATTAACTGAACTGCACCCGAGCGACTTCCCTCTGCTGCGCGGCGAATTCCAGAAAGATGAGCGCGCTCGCGTGGCCAAAGCCGATGGTTATCAGCAGCTGAAAGCAAAATTACCGCCGGTTTCCCGTCGTGGGTTGATCCTTATCGATCCACCCTACGAAATCAAAAGCGACTACCAGGCAGTAGTGACCGGTATTAACGAAGGCTACAAACGTTTCGCGACCGGCACCTATGCGTTGTGGTATCCAGTGGTTCTGCGCCAACAAATCAAGCGCATGATCCACGATCTCGAAGACACCGGCATCCGTAAAATTCTGCAAATTGAGCTGGCAGTACGCCCGGACAGCGATCAGCGCGGCATGACGGCATCCGGCATGATTGTGATTAACCCACCGTGGAAGCTGGAGCAGCAGATGAACAACGTCCTGCCGTGGTTGCACAGCAAACTGGTTCCGACAGGAACCGGGCATACTTCCGTAAGCTGGATAGTGCCGGAGTAATCGCAGCCATCGGTGGAACCTTTTAATATCAGGTATACAATCGCGAATATTTTGGCGGATGGCGTAACGCTTCTCCGCCCTACAATGAACATAAAGGAGCGGTCATGACCAAGCACTATGATTACATCGCTATTGGCGGCGGCAGCGGCGGTATTGCCTCCATTAACCGTGCAGCAATGTACGGTCAAAAATGCGCACTGATTGAAGCCAAAGAGTTAGGCGGCACCTGCGTTAACGTTGGCTGCGTACCGAAGAAAGTGATGTGGCATGCCGCACAGGTCCGCGAAGCGATCCACATGTACGGTCCGGATTACGGTTTCGACACCACCATCAATAAGTTCGACTGGGATAAACTGATCGCCACGCGTACCGCTTATATCGATCGTATTCATACCTCGTACGACAACGTGCTGGGCAAAAATAATGTCGATGTGATCAAAGGCTTTGCGCGCTTCGTTGATGCAAAAACCGTTGAAGTGAATGGTGAAATCATCACTGCCGATCATATTTTGATTGCCACTGGTGGTCGCCCGAGTCGCCCGGCTGTCCCTGGCGCGGAATACGGTATTGATTCTAATGGTTTCTTTGAGCTGCCAGCGTTACCAGAACGCGTGGCTGTTGTTGGTGCAGGCTACATTGCCGTTGAGCTGGCTGGTGTGATTAACGGCCTGGGTGCCCAAACGCACCTGTTCGTACGCAAACACGCGCCGCTGCGTAGCTTTGATCCGATGATCGTCGACACGCTGGTTGAGGTGATGAACGCCGAAGGCCCGACTCTGCATACTCACGCGATTCCAAAAGCGGTTGTTAAAAACGCTGACGGCAGCCTGACCCTGCAACTGGAAGATGGTCGTAGCGAAACGGTAGACTGCCTGATTTGGGCGATTGGTCGTGAGCCAGAAACGGACAACTTCAATCTGGCTGTTACCGGCGTGAAAACCAACGAAAAAGGCTACATCGTCGTTGATAAATTCCAGAACACCAGCGTGCCGGGTATTTATGCCGTCGGCGACAATACCGGTGCCGTTGAGCTGACGCCGGTTGCCGTTGCCGCGGGCCGTCGCCTGTCCGAACGTCTGTTTAACAACAAGCCGGACGAGCATCTGGACTACAACAACATCCCGACCGTGGTCTTCAGCCACCCGCCAATTGGCACCGTGGGCCTGACCGAGCAGCAGGCTCGCGAACAGCACGGCGATGACCAGGTGAAAGTGTATAAATCATCATTTACCGCAATGTATACCGCTGTCACCACACACCGTCAGCCATGCCGCATGAAGCTGGTTTGCGTCGGTCCGGAAGAGAAAATTGTCGGTATTCACGGTATTGGTTTTGGAATGGATGAAATGCTGCAAGGCTTCGCGGTCGCGCTGAAAATGGGCGCAACCAAGAAAGACTTTGATAACACCGTTGCGATTCATCCAACGGCGGCAGAAGAATTCGTTACCATGCGTTAAGCAATAAATAAACCGGATGGTGCTTTGCCATCCGGTTTTCTCTTATTTACCCTGCATATATGGCGTATACACGCCGTTTAAGCTTTCGAGGAACGCCACGATATCGTCGATATCTTCCTGCGGCAGTTCTTTACCCACCTGATAACGCAGCATCAGTTTTACCGCACCATCGAGCGTAGGCACATCACCGCGATGGAAATAAGGCGCAGTCAGCGCAACGTTACGCAAGCCCGGGACTTTTTGACGCAGCTTGTCACGTAATTCATTAGTGACGTTCATGCGGCCAATATCTGCGGCAGTGACCTCACCGAAATTAAAGTCCTTTTTCAACCCCAATGGCTCAAATGAGCGCCCGCCTAAAATAATACCGCCATGACAGGTCGCACACTTATTATCTTTAAACAATTGATAGCCATGTTTCTGCTGAGCAGTTAACGCCGCTTCATCGCCGCGTAGCCATTTATCAAACGGCGAATTTGGCGTAATTAGCGTTTTCTCAAACTCAGCAATCGCATCGGTAATATTATCCCCGCTGAATCCCTGCGGATAAACCGCAATAAACTCCTGCTTCAATTGCGGATCCTTATCCAGTTTTTGGATAATTTCGTCCCAGGATTTAGATGCCATTTCGATAGGGTTCAACGGCGGGCCGCCTGCCTGCGCCTGCAATGTTGGCGCACGACCATCCCAGAATTGTTCAACGTTGAAGACCGAGTTAAACACCGTCGGCGCATTAATCGGGCCAACGGCGCCGCCTACGCCGATCGACGTTTTCCGGCCATCCACGCCGCCTGCATTCAGGGCGTGGCAATGCGCGCAAGAAATTGTGCTGTCGCCTGAAATACGCGGGTCGTGGTAAAGCGTAAAGCCAAGCGCTACTTTGCGGGCATCGGTCGGGATACTTTCTGGTATCGGTTGTACCGGTTCATTACGATGCTGCGCGGCGGTATCGTTACTGGCGTAATACTGCTCACGCTGTTTCGCAATCCAGCCCAGGATCTCGGCTCGCTCCGTATCGCTGACCTTCCCGGCCCAGTGCAGCGCGGTATATCGCGTTGGCGGCATGGTGTCGTACTGCATCACCCATTCAATTTTATTCAGGTCGCTTTGCGAAACGGGTTTATCTGCGACCAGCGCCGCACGAACGGCTTCAAGATTGAATGATTTGTATCCCAGTTGAATATCATAATTCATCAACTGCTTAGCGACAGGAAAAGAAGAATAGAAAGGTAATTCAGCTGAAGGCGTGTGACAATAATCGCATCCTTTTTCGCGTAAAAAACCTAATACCTTATTATTTTCTTCCAGCGTAGAGGCCTGAACATCAGCCTGTTTGCTACGTTGATTATCGTGATACCACACATAACCGGATAATCCAAAATAACAAATCACGATGCCAGCTATGGCAATCGCGGTAAGACGGGTAATGATTTTCATTATTTTACCCTCACCGTTGTGAGTTATTGTGACCCAGAAAAATTAGAATAATTAATGCACAGTCTTTGTCAGACCTGACCATCATAGGAAATAAGGGGATTACTATTTTGATAAGTATCAAGCAATTACATGGAGGAGAACTATCAATAGAATAGCCTGCGCCTATTATAGAGATAAGGCGTTACCTGTCTCTGTTCACACCTCGTTGCAATCGAATGCTCTGAAAATGGAATATATTCAGATCATGCAGAACTTTGAATTATCCATTATTTTCATTGGGATAGTCTGATTCTTTAAATTTTGCTCAGCATTAAAACGTGATCAACCGCACGCTTTACTCACCCGACACCGAAGCGAATGTCTACGCTTAACTGACGACCGGGCAATAGCCTTAATCTTTCAACGTCCATCGGAGGTCTTTCTCATTATGCTCAACCAGAAACTACCCCACGCCCCTTCTGAAGAAATGACGATCGACATCGATCTGCTTTATGAAATGGATCCGTGCGAGTTAAAGCTGGATGAAATGATTGAGGCGGAGCCTGAGCCGGAGATGATTGAAGGACTTCCCGCTTCAGATGCGTTAACCCCTGCCGATCGTTATCTCGAACTGTTCGAACACGTCCAGTCATCCAAACTGTTTGCGGATAGTAAAACCTTCCCAGATTGTGCGCCCAAAATGGACCCGCTCGACATTTTAATTCGCTATCGCAAGGTTAAACGCCATCGGGACTTCGATCTGCGACGCTTCGTCGAGAACCATTTCTGGCTCCCGGAAACGCCCTCCAGCGAATACGTTTCTGACCCGGAAAGTTCGCTGAAAGAACATATCGATCAACTGTGGCCGGTGCTGACGCGCGAGCCGCAGGATCACATTCCCTGGTCCTCGCTGCTGGCGTTACCGCAGTCATACATTGTGCCAGGCGGGCGTTTTAGCGAAACATACTACTGGGATTCCTACTTTACCATGCTGGGTCTGGCAGAGAGCGGCCGCGAAGATTTGCTGAAATGTATGGCAGATAACTTTGCCTGGATGATTGAAAACTATGGTCACATCCCGAACGGCAACCGTACTTACTATCTGAGCCGCTCACAGCCGCCCGTTTTTGCCCTGATGGTGGAGCTGTTTGAAGAAGATGGCGTACGCGGCGCGCGTCGTTACCTTGATCATCTAAAAATGGAGTACGCGTTCTGGATGGATGGCGCCGATTCCCTGGTACTCAACCAGGCCTACCGCCACGTGATCAGAATGTCGGACGGCTCTCTACTTAACCGCTATTGGGACGATCGTGATACGCCGCGCGATGAGTCATGGCTTGAAGACGTCGAGACCGCCAAGCATTCGGGTCGCCCGCCCAATGAAGTGTATCGGGATTTACGCGCGGGCGCGGCTTCTGGCTGGGATTATTCATCGCGCTGGCTGCGCGACGCAGGCCGCCTTGCCAGCATACGCACCACGCAGTTCATCCCAATTGACCTGAACGCATTCCTCTACAAGCTGGAAAGCACTATCGCCAATATTTCCGCGCTGAAAGGTGACAAAGAAACGGAAGAGCTGTTTCGCCAGAAAGCCAGCGATCGTCGTGATGCGGTAAACCGCTATCTCTGGGACGATGAAAACGGCTGCTATCGCGATTACGACTGGCGGCGCGAACAAATGGCCCTGTTCTCTGCCGCCAGTATTGTGCCGCTGTATGTCGGTATGGCAACGCATGAACAAGCCGATCGGCTTGCTAACGCAGTTCGCAGTCGCCTGCTCACGCCCGGTGGCATTTTAGCCACGGAGCATGAAACCGGTGAGCAATGGGATAAACCCAACGGCTGGGCGCCGCTGCAGTGGATGGCGATCCAGGGCTTCAAACTGTACGGTGACGACCATCTCGGGGATGAAATTGCCCGTAACTGGCTGAAAACGGTGAATCTCTTTTATCAGGAACACCACAAACTTATCGAAAAATACCACATAGCCGACGCCGCGCCGCGCGAAGGCGGCGGAGGGGAATATCCGTTGCAGGACGGCTTTGGCTGGACCAATGGCGTGGTGCGCCGACTCATCGGTTTGTATGGCGAACCCTAGCAGCTGACGGTCTGAGTCATCAGGCTTTCAGTTAATCGCATCGTACAGCTCGGCGTGAATTTTCTGCCATTTCTTGTTCTCAGGGCTTGGCTGGGCGCGAACACGCAGCTCGGCCTGCTCAAGATCATATTGCTGACGCGCAACGACCGCAGGCACGGAACAAAAACTTTGCAGATAACTTTTATGCAGCGAAGTGAGCGATGCCCCATTCGACATCGCATGGCTGAGCGTAGTCATAAACTGTCGGCATGGTTTGCTTTCATCCATCTGCGAAGGGTAACGCAGCAGCAGTCTCAACACCTCAGTATTGCCCGCCGAAAACGCCTGCTCCGTCCACGCCAGCTTCCAGTCCATCCCGCCCTGAAGGAACAGTGACGTCACGCGGGTGTCATTGCGATCGATAGCCGCCCGCATGTTAAAGGCATCCCAGGTGATGCCCATTCGGGTCACCGCCTCCCGTGCGCTGGGGGCATCGCGTCGCGGTTCCTCCTGCACAATTTCAACGGATTGTCCGGAAGACGCCTGTGGCGCTGGCGAAGTAAATAACCAGAACGCACCCAGCGAAATCGCCAGCACCATCACGCCGACCGCTACCCACAACATGCCGGAAATCAGCTGTTCACGTTCTTCCGCCGTGCGCTTGGCCCGCTTTTCCGGCGGATCAATACTGTCTGCGATTTCATGCTTATCGCCTCCCGCTTGCTCGTCTTTTTGCTTTGCTGTTTCCCAAAACTGGCGGACCATGGCCTCATCAGATTCCAGATACGACGCAGGATTAATGCGCGTACGCCGTTCTTCAAATGCCCGTTGCACAGGATGAGTTATCTGTCGGTACTGGTAGTCCAGCAACATCAGTTGTACCGACGTCAGCGGCTGCTGCGCGATAACGCAGTTACGAGCCTGGCGACAATCATCCAAAAACATGCGTAGCGTGATACGCGGCTCAACAAATGACATGAGCACCGAAGTATCGTTAAAAATCTGCGTAAAGTGGCGAACGAATAATTTCTTATCGACGACCATCAGCGCCAGCTCGCTAAACATCATACCGTCCAGCGCATCTCGTCCTTCGCCCAACTTTAGCCAGCGACGCAGACGTTCACCACCAAAGTGCTGTTTCAGAAAGCTGTTGAGAGGATGTTGATCCGGCCATACCCGTGCAATCAGAGATTTGAGGGTTAATTCTATTGCGCGAAGTTGACGCTGCGCCCGCATCTGAGCATCCGGCTCCACAGGTGCAATTTCGGTTTGATACTTCAGGATGGGCTGTTGCTGGCGTAATTGTTCCAGAGAAGCCACAAAGCGCAGCGCTGAAATCAGCTGGTTTTCACTGACGTCCTGGCCATTTTCATATTGGGGTACACTCTGTTGAAGATGACGTAGCCGCAGAGTGAACTGGCTCAATTGCGCATCATTCATCTGCAACCGTCTGGCGACAGCCCCCCAGCCGCCCAGATTCAGTCGTGCCTGATCCAGTTGTTCGAGAAACCACCGTGGGTCTTTGCCTTCTGCGGCATGTACGCCTAGCAGCAGTAATATTTCTACCGACGCCTGGCGGATAATCCCCAGACAATGTTCAAAGGGTGTACATGTCGCTTGTAACGCGCTATTGGTCATCATCTTCCCTAAAAGGACCCAAAACGTGCGGCCTCACCATGGTATGTAATTATCTTTTTTAAACGCAACGTTGTGCCGATGTAGACTAGAACACATTCATATAGCAAATAAATAAGTTTTACAGTGACTTCCGCACAATCATTGAAAATTATTCTGGAGATAAGCCTGTGCCTGTACTGCAAACATCACGTCTGCTCTGCCGCCCACTGACAGAAAATGACTGGACGTTCTTCTTAACGCTACAGCAGAACCCAGATGTGATGCGTTTTGTCGCTGACGCACGTACTGAAGAGGAAATACGGACAGCCTTCGACTCCCGCCTGCCTGAATGGTATCCCGGCAGCCCACACTGGCTATGTCTGCTCCTGTGCGATAAGACATCGGGAGCACCGCTTGGCGTGACCGGATACATTCAGGAGAGCAATGAGTGTGCCGAGGTTGGCTTTCTGCTCGCCCCACAGGCGCAGGGTAAAGGGTATGGCGCTGAATCTCTGCATGCCGTGTGTGAATACGCATTTGCCAGCGGCGGTCTGCGGCGACTGACCGCCTGTGTCACCGCAGGAAACGAAGCCTCACGGCGTCTGTTGGAAAAGGTCGGGTTCATTCATGAAGGCACGCTACGCGCAAGCTACTGGCTACATCAAACCTGGCACGATGACTGGATTTTTGGTCTGTTAAAACAAGAATATCAGCCGCCCACGGCATAGGTCGTTTTGCGGTAAATACTGGCTGTCAGGCAACTAGCGTAACGGCGTGTTTTTTTTAGAATAGGTCTCTTTGCACAGAGACTATTATGCCGCTGCGTTCGACGCATTTCACGCCCGCTTGTATTGCATTTATTAAGCAATGGCAGGGCCTGTCGCTGGAAAAGTATCAGGACAAAAAAGGCATCTGGGTCATTGGCTACGGACACGAAATCACCGCCAATGAATCCTTTGATACCCCAATTACGGTGATGCAGGCAGAAACATTGCTGCTCGCAGATATGAGGATCTGCGAGGCATTCATCCATAAGGAAATGACGCAAATAAAAGACAGGTTTCAGCTGGAAGCATTAATTACGTGGATATTCAGTGTGGGAATTACCCAATTTTGCGCTAAAAATATCTGGCCGGTGTTTATTTCACAGCCAGAAATATTCTGACTGTGAAATATGTTCCTAGTAAATGGTGTTGTTTAACATCATTGCCGCCTGCGTACGGTTTTTTACCTCCAGGCGCTGGTACAACGATTCAAGATGGGCTTTTACCGTTCCGGTACTGATATTTAACAGTCGACCAATTTGTTTATTAGATTCTCCGGCGGCCAGCATGGTCAAAATCTCCCGCTGACGCGCGCTGAGCAATCTGATATTTTGCCCACCGCTTTCGGTAGCGGTTATGCAGTCTCTGGGGATAAACATCATACCCATCGCGACGCTATTGAGGGCCAGCGTAAAGGTTTCCGCGTCAGAATCGCGCGGAACAATGGCCAGCACGTTCAGTTTAGTGACCTCTTGCAGCCATTTTTTACGGCAGTCCGTTGCGGTCACCAGCACCTTCACCATCGCAAAGCGCTCTGCTATCTGTTGCAGCAAGCTACAGCAGAACTCAGCATCAAGGTCGCCATCCAATATAACTAATGCCTCGGGTTTATCTTCCAGCGTCAGCCAAAGTTCATCTGCCTGACTGACACCCTGAACATCCACTCCTGGAATACGTTGCTGCAAACTTACATTCATTCCATGAATAAATATTGACTGCCTGTCAAACATTACTACCTGCATTATTTATCTCCATCCGAATAGGATATTAGCCTTAACATGCGGAAGGGTATTACCCATAGGGTAAAATAAGAAGTCACCATTTGGCGGGGGGCCATTTTACCGATAGATGGGGAAGAAAGAAGCAGAAGTTATGAATAGTTACAGCTCAACCCGAAGGATCATACAAAGGAACAAAAACAGGTTCGAAAATTAGGGAAAGTCTTAATATTCGACGCTCATGATAAGACAATGAATATTAATTAATATGATTTTATATTTTTAGCTAAAAATAAGATATCTACGACAATGGATAAATCTGTTACAAAATACAATCTAGCATTAAGTGCTTATTCAACGCATGCCGTGACCTGTTGAATAAGCACCTTATGGGTTTACAGGAACATTCCGCCGGATACCTCGATACGCTGTGCCGTCATCCAGGCCAGTTCATCGCTGAGCAGCGCAGCAATGGCATCGCCGATATCATCCGGCAAACCAACGCGTCCCAGCGCCGTTTGCGATGCAATGTACGCATTCAATTGCGCATTATCCCGCACATTTCCACCGCTAAAATCCGTTTCTATTGCGCCTGGCGCAATAATATTCGCCGTTATACCGCGCTCTCCCAGCTCTTTTGCCTGATAACGGGTTAACACTTCCATCGCACCTTTCATGGCTGCGTATGCGCTGTAACCCGGTAGCGCAAAGCGGGCAAGTCCGGTCGAGACATTGAGGATGCGACCACCTTTATTCATCAGCGGTAGCAGGCTCTGCGTCAGGAAAAAGGGGCCCTTAAAATGGATGTTCAAAAGTTGGTCAAATTGCGCTTCAGTAAATGCCGGATACGGTGCGTTAATGCCGATTCCGGCATTGTTCAATAAATAATCAAACACGTTACTTTGCCACTGCGCTTGTAACGTTCCCTGCACCTGTTGAACAAACTGAGGGAATGTAGAAATATCACCGACATTCAACGGTAATGCCGCCGCTTTACCGCCAGATTGGCGTATTTCATCCACAACCTGCTGCGCTTCTTTTTCATTGCTGTTCCACGTCAGGATAATACCGATTCCTTTACTCGCTAGCTTCAGCGCCGCGTTTTTACCGAGTCCACGGCCGCCGCCAGTCACCAATGCGATACGTTGCGTCATAAGAAACCTCATTTCAGGTGTTGTGAAGATTGAGACAAAGCTTATTAGGTGATAGAAGAACAATAAATACTGCTAACTGCGCATTACTGTTTCATTTAGAACAACAATAGGGCATGAGAATGGATAAAATTCACGCAATGCAGTTGTTCATCCGCGTCGCAGAACTGGAGAGCTTTTCGCGTGCCGCAGACACCCTCGGACTTCCTAAAGGTAGCGTATCGCGCCAGATCCAGGCTCTGGAAAATCATCTGGGCACGCAGTTGTTGCACCGCACCACACGCCGCGTTCAGCTCACGCAAGACGGCATGATCTATTACGAACGCGCGAAAGATCTGTTGAGTAATCTGGATGAGCTGGATGGGTTGTTCCATCACGATCCGTCCAGCATCAGCGGCAAGCTGCGCGTTGATATGCCGGTCGGTGTAGCAAGAAACCTGGTGATGCCCCGCTTACCGAGCTTTTTGCATCAGTATCCAGGCCTGGAACTCGAACTCAGCAGCAGCGACCGTCTGGTGGATTTGATCCGCGAAGGTTTCGACTGTGTGGTACGCGTGGGTACGCTGAAAGATTCAGGGCTGATTGCGCGCCCACTGGGGAAACTCACGCAGATTAACTGCGCCAGCCCGCAATACCTCGCCCGCTTTGGTTATCCGGAAAATCTGGAGGATCTTGCCTCGCATGCAGTGGTGCATTACTCGGTCAATTTGGGAACGCGTGCGCAAGGTTTCGAAGTGGCGACAGAAAACGGCACGCAATGGGTTAAAACCGGCGGCATGCTAACGGTAAACAGTACCGAAACCTATCACGCGGCATGCCTTGCCGGTCTGGGCATTATTCAGGTGCCGCGCGTTGGCGTGCGTGATGCCCTGCGCGCCGGTACGCTGGTTGAAGTGTTGCCGCAATATCGCGCCGAGCCAATGCCAGTCTCTTTGCTTTATCCGCATCGGCGCAACCTCTCCCGCCGGGTACATCTGTTTATGGAATGGCTGACTGGCGTGATGAAAGACTATGTGGATTAGTCCATTTTTCAGGATGCGCCCCTGAGCAGGCTATAATGTCATGAGTGAACAAAATAAGGACAACCGATCGGATGACGCAGGAACAAGACGCAAAACACCCTACGCCAGAACATAAATCAGCCTCCGCCGCGCCGGAGAAAAACGCTAAAGCGAACCAGGCGCTGAAAACCGCGCTGACCTTCGCCGATAAAATTCAACGCCAGCCCATCATCGCCCATCTTATTCGTGCCGCAGAGCGGTTTAACGATCGTATGGGAAATCAGTTTGGTGCCGCCATTACCTACTTCTCGTTTCTGTCGATGATCCCAATCCTGATGGTGTCGTTTGCCGCCGCGGGTTTTATTCTCGCTTCGCACCCTACGCTGTTGCAGGATATCTTCAGCAAGATTCTGCTGAACGTCAGCGATCCGACGCTCGCCTCTACGCTGAAAAATACCATCAATACCGCCGTTCAGCAGCGTACGACCGTAGGTTTGGTTGGGCTGGGTATCGCACTCTATTCCGGCATTAACTGGATGGGGAACCTGCGCGAAGCGATTCGTGCCCAGTCGCGGGATGTTTGGGAACGTACGCCGCAGGATCAGGAAAAAATTTGGGTCAAATATCTGCGTGATTTTGTTTCCTTGATTGGCTTACTGGTTGCACTGATTGTTACTCTGTCCATTACCTCTATCGCCGGTTCCGCCCAGCAGATGATTATCTCTGCGCTGTATCTCGACGGTATCGAATGGCTGAAGCCCGCCTGGCGGCTGATCGGCCTGACCATCTCTATTTTCGCCAACTACCTGCTGTTCTTCTGGATTTTCTGGCGGCTACCGCGTCACCGACCGCGTAAGAAAGCGCTCATACGCGGTACCTTTATCGCGGCGCTGGGGTTTGAAGTCATCAAAATGATCATGACGTATACGCTGCCATCACTGGTGCAGTCGCCGTCGGGCGCGGCATTTGGTTCCGTGCTTGGACTGATGGCGTTCTTCTACTTCTTCGCTCGTCTGACCCTATTTTGCGCAGCCTGGATTGCCACAGCGGAATACAAAGACGACCCGCGTATGCCGGGGAAAACACACCGCTAATCTTTGTTAACTGGCCGGATGGCGCTGCGCTTATCTGGCCTACGGGAGAGTTTTGTAGGCCGGATAAGCGCAGCGCCATCCGGCAATTATAATGCCGCCTGTTCTCACTGATTTAGTGAATAAATCCAACCCGTAACTTTTATTTAACCAAAAACCAGTTTTATCATCCAAGTTTTAAATTGTGTGAAGCATTTCATGGAAGTGAAATCTCAAGCCTAAAAATTATCCCCTTTTTGCTCCATTTTTGACCGATCTCAAAGTTTGTTACAGATTGAAATGTCTCTTTTGCTGTGCGTAATATGACCTTTCGTTCGGCCAAAAATAAGAAAATATTATGCAAGCAACAGCCACAACACTCGACAACGAACAGGAACACACCCCGGTCAACTCGCGCAATAAAGTTGTCGTCGCCTCGCTCATTGGCACCGCCATTGAGTTCTTCGACTTCTATATTTACGCCACCGCCGCGGTAATCGTGTTTCCCCATATCTTCTTCCCGCAGGGGGATCCGACCGCGGCTACGCTACAATCCCTCGCCACTTTTGCTATCGCCTTTGTGGCCCGACCAATCGGTTCCGCGGTGTTCGGACATTTCGGCGATCGCGTCGGCCGTAAAGTCACGCTGGTTGCTTCACTGCTTACCATGGGGATCTCGACAGTCGTCATTGGCCTGCTGCCGGGCTATGAAACTATCGGCATTTTCGCCCCACTGCTGCTGGCGCTGGCGCGTTTTGGTCAGGGTTTAGGTCTGGGCGGTGAATGGGGCGGCGCAGCGTTGCTGGCGACGGAAAACGCACCACCGCGCAAACGCGCGCTGTACGGATCATTTCCGCAGTTGGGCGCGCCTATCGGTTTCTTCTTCGCCAACGGTACCTTTCTGCTGCTCTCCTGGCTGCTGACCGACGAACAGTTCATGAGCTGGGGCTGGCGCGTACCGTTCATCTTCTCCGCGGTGCTGGTGATTATCGGTCTGTACGTCCGCGTTTCATTGCATGAATCCCCGGTTTTCGCCAAAGTAGCCGCGGCGAAAAAACAGGTGAAAATCCCGCTAGGTACTCTACTGACAAAACATGTTCGCGTGACGATCCTCGGCACGTTCATCATGCTGGCGACCTATACGTTGTTCTATATCATGACCGTCTATTCGATGACGTTCAGTACCGCCGCAGCGCCCGTAGGGCTTGGCCTGCCGCGTAATGAAGTGTTGTGGATGCTGATGATGGCGGTTATTGGTTTTGGCGTCATGGTACCGGTGGCGGGCCTGCTGGCCGATGCGTTTGGTCGCCGCAAGAGCATGCTTATCATCACCACGCTGATCATTCTGTTTGCGCTGTTTGCCTTTAAACCGCTGCTCGGCTCTGGCAATCCGGTGCTGGTGTTCGCCTTCCTGTTGCTGGGCTTAAGCCTGATGGGTCTGACATTTGGCCCGATGGGCGCACTGCTGCCGGAGCTGTTCCCGACCGAAGTGCGCTACACGGGGGCGTCGTTCTCATACAACGTTTCGTCGATTCTCGGCGCATCGGTTGCCCCATACATCGCTGCATGGTTGCAGGCGAATTATGGTCTGGCGGCTGTTGGTACGTATCTGGCATCGATGGCGGCATTGACGCTGATTGCACTGCTGTTGACCCACGAAACCCGCCATCAGTCGTTGTAATTCTTTTGCCGGATGCGGTGTAACCACCTTTTCCGGCCTGGGTTGAGCATGAAATCCAGGCCGGATAAACATCCGGCCAGACATCACTTCTTCATCTGCGACAGGATCGTCCGGCACTGATTCGCGTCACCCTCTGACGGCGAAATCAGCGCCAACAAGGCTGCCGCGGGAGTAACTAACGTGGCTAATGCGGCAGCAACCGCACCGCGCGCAATCAGCGGTCCGGCCTTCACGCCAGCCTGCGGATTCTTAAATGTGCCGCGAACATACAGCGGCGAACGCAGAGTAATAATACGAATCCCTTTGCTCTCCGGATCGATGGTTAAATCCAGTTGCTCCGACGCAAAGCTTGCCGTACCAGTGACATTGATGACTGCGTTTTCCGTGTCGAAAGCAAAAATCTGCGGACGCGCCACGCCGTTAACAATATCCAGATTCGCCGCCGCGCAGTTCACCCGCACTTCGTCATCACCAAATATCTGCCCGACAAGATAGTTCCCCAGATTCAAGCCCACAATTTCCATCAGATTCCGGCTGATCAAGCCGTCATTCATCAGCAGTTTCAGGTTGCCATTGCTGTTACCCAGCAGCGCCGCTACCGAGTTTCCACTTCCGCTAAACCGGGCGTCCCCGTTCATTTCACCGAGCGTTTTCTGCATCAGTTCCACATCGGGCATCAGCGCTTTTAGCTTCAGCCGCCGCGCCTGAATATCCGCCTGTCCCCGCATCGGCTTTTTATCCCCTTCCAGATGGATGCTGGAGACAATGCTGCCTCCCGCAAGACCAAATTTCAGCGGTTGCAGGCGCAGGTCGGCATTTTTCAGGATGATATGAGTGGAGAGATCGCTGATCGGCAGGCTACTGCCATGCTCAATACGCCGTCCTTTGAAACGCACGTCAGCGTCCATCACGTTCCATTTATCGGTTTCAAAACGGTCATACGGCAAGACCTTGTCCGCAGGCTGAACGCTCTTCTCACCTTTGCGTTGTTCAGATTGTTTTGCCCGTTCCACCCCTTTGCCTGAATCCACCCCGATCAGCGGCCCCAAATCGGCCAACCTCAACTGGCGTGATTCCACATCACCCTTCAGCATGGGTCGCGGCTTACCGGTGGTGTAGGCCAGCGTTCCGTGAATATCGCTGTCGCCAATACGACCATTGAAATCGCGATAATCAAAAACAGAGGATTTTTCCGGGTCAATTTTCGCCACCAGACGTCCGTCGGTTTCAAACGGCGGCGTATCCGGGAGCAGTACGCCGGTCAAATCGTACAAATCCCCTAGCGAATCTCCCGAGAATTTAAGCCGCAGATCCGCCCCGCCCATATTCATCGGATCGTTTATCGTGCCGATAAACGCTACGCGCGTATTGCCCGAACGGAAATCAGCCTGAATCGGGAAAGGCGTATCTTCGCCACGCAGCGCCAGCATTCCGCCTATTTTTCCGCTACCGCTTAGCGGTTCGCCGTTATATCGTCCTTGCGCTTTCAGCCCAAACACGTAGTCCTCGACGCGGGCGTTGCTCTCTTTACCTTTTGCGCCGGTCACTTCGCTAAAGGGTAACGGTTTACCCAGCGGATCGACCAGGATCTCAATCTCCGACTTCGTCACCTTATCGTTAATGGCGATACGTCCCTGGTCGAACAGAATGTTATCCAGCCGGAAAGACCATGCTGATGGCGGCGCATCAGGATCGCGGTTTTCGTCCCCAGCTAAGTTAAAGGTCCAGTTATTGTTTTTCTCCGACAGGCGGATCAGCCGCGCATCGGGTTTGACCAGCTTGACCCACGGGAGCCAGACGGTTTTTGTCAGCAGTGCCAGCGGGGCGAGCGTAGCTTCAACACGCGGCAGATGCACCATGGTGACGTCAGGAATGTCCGGCGGGTTGCCGAGGATAATATCTTCAGCATGAACATGCGGCCAAGGAACCCAGCTACGCCAGCCAGTTTCCTGCTTCTGGCGTTCCCAAACCACGCCCAGGTCACCCCGTATAGCAAAGGGCCGGTTGAGTTCTGTAGAGACTTTCTGGTTGATGGTCGGTTTGAGCCGGTTCCAGTCAAATGTCGCAATCACAATGATGAGTACGACGATCAACAACAAGAAAACCCCTATTACTGAAGTGGTTATTTTACCTGTTCTCGTCATGTCTAACCTCCTTACTTCCTTCCTTGCCTGTCCTAAAGATAGTCCAGCAGGATGAAAAGGAGGTGCACTACGCCCTCATCAAAGCGACAGGATCACCTCTTCAAGCGTATCCAGAGGCACTGGACGAGAGAGAAAATAGCCTTGCGCAGCGAAAGCCGGTGAGTTTTGCACATCGCGCCACTCTTCCAGCGTTTCAACACCTTCGACAATGACACCGCGGCAATAGCGGTTCATGAGCTGTAATAGTAGTGTGAAGAGATTACGTCCCTCCGGCGTCTTGCGCAGCATGACGAACAGATCCCGCGCCACTTTGATATAGTCATAACTCACTTCACTAAGCGCCGAGAAGTTCGCCATTCCGGTACCAAAGTCATCCAGCCAGAGCGGGCCGAACTCGCACATTGAGGCGAACGACGACCCCTTCGGCAAGCGGATATGTTCCACCAGCTCAAAACGCAGCCACGGCAGGCCTTCAATGATTTTCAGGATTTCGGGATCCTGACGCATCGCAATGAGTGTTGGTCCATCGACATTCACTGAAGCCAGCAGGTTGTTGGCTCTGAAAAAGCCCCCTTTCAGCTCAAGCTGCAGAAGTTGCTCTTTCACAACATCAACACGATGCCGTACAGCCACTTCAGCAAAATAGCGGTCTGGTGCAATACGTTGGGAAGGGTTATCAGGATGGCTCACGACGGTCAGCAGTTCAACGGCCATCAGCCGTCCGTTGGTCTGGTAAATTGGCTGGTAGGTGTAAGCACGCTCGCACTGCAGCCAATAGCGTCTTTCCAGCAAGCTTTCAATACTCGCATCGGGCGTAATGAGCTGCTGGGTAACCTGCTTTATCATCTGAGATGTCCTGTAAATAAGAGTGTGACTGACCGGACTCGTCAAAGGTTATCGGCGCTCAGACGAAGAACTTTACGTTCAGCTGTGCGCAAAAATAAAAACTAAGCGGCAAAAACAACGCAGAACACGTGCTGGCTCAAAAAAATAATGGAACGATGTTTTAATATAGTTGACCACTTAACACCCACAGCGCACACTAACGCTAATTTTTTTCAGAGCAGGTTACGACTATGTCCAGAAAGATTGCCGTGATTGGCGAATGCATGATTGAGCTGTCACAGAAAGGCGCTGACGTTCAGCGCGGATTCGGTGGCGACACGTTGAATACATCCGTTTATATCGCCCGTCAGGTCGATGCGGCGGCACTTTCCGTACACTATGTGACTGCACTGGGTACCGACAGTTTTAGCCAACAAATGCTGGAGTCCTGGCAGGGTGAAAACGTAGACACTTCATTAACCCAGCGCATGGAAAACCGCCTGCCAGGTCTCTACTACATTGAGACCGACAGCACTGGCGAGCGCACCTTCTATTACTGGCGTAATGAAGCCGCCGCAAAATTCTGGCTGGAGAGCGAGCAGTCTGCCGCGATTTGCGAAGAGCTGGCGACATTTGACTACTTGTATCTGAGCGGAATCAGCCTGGCGATTTTAAGCCCGGCAAGCCGTGACAAGCTGCTGTCATTGCTGCGTGAATGCCGTGCCAACGGCGGAAAGGTCATTTTTGACAATAACTACCGCCCACGTCTGTGGAGCAGCAAAGAAGAAACCCAGCAGGTGTATCAGCAGATGTTGGAATGCACCAATATCGCATTCCTGACGCTGGACGATGAAGATGCACTGTGGGGTGAAAAACCCGTTGCCGAGGTGATTGCCCGTACTCACGCAGCTGGCGTTCAGGAAGTGGTAGTGAAGCGCGGCGCAGACTCTTGCCTGGTTTCCATTGCAGGCGAAGAACTGATCGACGTTCCGGCCGTTAAATTGCCGAAAGAGAAAGTGATCGATACCACTGCGGCCGGAGACTCCTTCAGCGCCGGGTATCTGGCGGTCCGTCTGACCGGTGGCGATGCCGCCGAAGCCGCAAAACGCGGCCACCTGACGGCAAGCACCGTCATTCAGCATCGTGGGGCGATTATCCCCCGCGACGCCATGCCGCAATAATTTATTGTTCCTGTAGGCCGGATAAGGCGTTAACGCCGCATCCGGCACTGGGTAAGCCGGGAGCGCTTCACTTTCCCGGCTTACAGGTTACGATACCCTTTACTGTACAGGCGGGATATCCGTCACTTCAGGGTGTGATTCATCCGTTTCAACAGACGTTGCCGCTGCGGTAACGGGCGCCATAATGCTATCCCACGTCGCCTGCAGATCCTTCATATTGAATTCAGGTTCACCCTTCGGCTGCAGCAGAATTAACGCCATATCTTGCGACAGCTGCTGACGCAGGTCCTGATTCAGCATCTCAACGCTCAGGCTGTTGAGGAAGCTCTGGCGTAAACGCTGGTACTGTTCAGGCGCAATATCCACCACCTGATTTTGCAGCGAGCGCAAACGCTGGCTGATCAAAATATCGGTATCGGTACGACCATAGGTGGCAAACAGCTTCTGCAGTTCAAGATTCTTTTGCGCTACCAACGCATTGAACTCTTCTTCCGGCAGTCCCTTATCACGCACTTTCGCCAGCTCACGCGCAACCGTACCCAGATTGGCGTTCAGCTTATCGTTCGGCGACTCAACGTTAATCGCGCACTGCGCGCGCAGGAACAGCACCCGGCAGTCAAATCCGAGGCCAATGTCTTTGGCATTGTTTTTGGTTAGCTCTTGCTGAATGTGCCAGAACAGCGCCTCACGAGCTAAATCAGCGCGCCAGTAACGTAACAGCGCGGCAGATTCACGGATCGGCTGCCACGGCGTATCCCACATAATAGACAGGCGATCCTGGCGTACCGCATCGGTCATAATACTCACGGCTTCAGCTCGCAGAGGAGAGAGCGTGGGAACCGGTGCAGGCGTTTCGCGTTTTCCTTTTAACTCGCCAAAGGTTTTATTGATTTGCTCAGCTACGCTGCGTGCATCAACGTTACCGACGATGATCAGCGTCATCGCGTCCGGGGTATACCATTTCTGGTAGAAAGACTGAATTTTCGACGCGTCTACCGGCGTTTTCAGCGGATCGGCGGGATCGTGCCCCAACAGGGTCGATCCCTTCAGACGGTAACGCCACCACCCTTCTTTGGTATCTGACGGCCAGGTTGCAACCATGTCTTCGCTATTCAGCGCATGATTGACCGTTTCAGAGGTGATGCTCAGTTTACCGGAGATATTTGCCAGATAAGAAAGTGACTCTTTCAGTAGGTCGTTACGGCTGTTAGGCAGACTGAGGTTATACAGCGTTGAATCATAGGAAACGATAACCGGCGGCATGGGACGTTTGGGATCGAACCCCTGCTGCCACAGTGAACGGGCTTGCGTGGCATCGAGGCCACCGCTTTGCGTCAGCGCGATACGCGGGATCGCATGGCTGAAACCACTCTGTTGCGCACTTTCGGTGAGTGAACCGGTATTGACCAGCAGGCGAACCTCAATACGGTCGCTCGGACGCTGGGGAGTGGCTAACACTTGCCACTGTAAACCATTTGCCAGCGTGCCCTGTTGCCACGCTGGATCAGGCTGGAGCGCATCTGCCTGCACATAGCCGGCAGTGGCCATCATCAGCAAGCCGCCCGCTAAAAGTCGAATTTTTGTGCCCTGCATGTGAACCCCTGATCAACTATCCTGGAAATAAAAAGACAGCCCTCAAAAGGACTCTCTGAATATGACGTTAAAAACACTTCGTGTTAGACCGCGAGAACATAAAAATGTCACGGAAGAAGTGAAAAAATCCCGAGCCGCCGAATCGACGGTTTCAGGCACAGGGGGTAATTATGCGCAAACGCCCGCAGTCCTGGAAGGGACTACGGGCATAAGTGACGAGATTAAGAGGATAAATCGTGCGTTTTGCCATCCGGCGCACGATTATTCAGCGTGTCATCCAGCTTTTTGGTATCCAATTCTTTCACCCATTTAGCCACAACGACAGTTGCAACACCGTTACCAATCAGGTTGGTCAGCGCACGGGCTTCAGACATGAAGCGGTCAATACCAAGAATCAGTGCCAGGCCAGCAACCGGTAAATGACCCACCGCAGAGATAGTCGCGGCCAGAACAATGAAGCCACTCCCGGTTACACCCGCTGCACCTTTTGAGGAGAGCAGGAGCCACCACCAACAGGGTTATCTGATGGAAGATATCCATGTGGCTGTTGGTCGCCTGAGCGATAAACACCGCCGCCATAGTCAGATAGATTGATGTCCCATCAAGGTTAAACGAGTAGCCCGTGGGTATAACCAATCCGACAACCGACTTCCGACAGCCCAGTTTTTCCATCTTATCGAGCATGCGCGGTAGCGCGGACTCGGAAGAGGAAGTCCCCAGAACGATCAGCAGTTCTTCACGGATATAGCGGATGAATTTAAAGATACTGAAGCCGGTTGCGCGCGCAATTGAGCCCAGCACCAGCACCACGAACAAAATACAGGTGATGTAGAAGCAGATGATCAACTGACCCAGTTGGACCAGCGTCCCGACGCCATATTTACCGATGGTAAAGGCCATGGCACCGAAAGCACCGATCGGCGCCAGGCGCATGATCATATTGATGATGCCGAAAATAACCTGCGAGAAACTTTCAATCACGTTGAAAATCATCTGGCCCTTGCTGCCCAGACGATGCAGCGCAAAACCAAACATTACTGCAAACAGCAATACCTGCAGGATGTTACCGCTGGCAAACGCGCCAATGACGCTCGCCGGGATAATATCCATCAGGAAACCTACGATCCCCTGGTCTTTTGCCTGTTCGGCGTAAATCGCAACCGCTTTGGCATCCAGCGTCGCCGGATCGACGTTCATCCCGGCACCGGGTTGCACCACGTTAACAATGATAAGACCGATGATCAGCGCAATCGTACTGACCACTTCAAAATAAAGCAGTGCAACCGCACCGGTGCGGCCTACGGCTTTCATACTTTCCATGCCTGCAATGCCGGTAACGACAGTACAGAAGATGACAGGTGCGATGACCATCTTGATGAGCTTAACGAAGGCATCACCAAGCGGTTTCATTTGGGCGCCTAATTCAGGGTAGTAATGGCCAAGGAGAATACCAATGGCAATCGCTGTCAGGACCTGAAAGTAAAGGCTTTTGAATATAGAGGTTTTCATAGGGTGTCCTTAAAGTAAAAACCACAGGTCTTGTAAGGTTTTGTTTAACCTGCGGCCTTAAAGTAACACCCACACAACTTGACAGAAATGTACCTGGATCATAATTGATACAAAAATGTTAAAAATTTTGAGCTGGCTCGCACAAGCGAGACCTTTTTTAACTTTTGTAATCAGCGCTTTCCGGCGCCAGATAACGTTCTTCGAAGATATTTGCCGGAACCGGTCGGGCAAACAGGAACCCTTGTGCCACTTCCACCCCGGCTTGTGATAGCCATTCACGCTGCGCTTCGGTTTCGACACCTTCGGCGATCATCTGCAAATTAAGGCTGTGAGCCAACTGAATGATGGCGGAGATCATGCTGCAATCCTCAGGTACTCCGTCGACAAACATCTTATCGATTTTGAGGACATCCACCGGTAGCGACTTCATGTGCTGCAGCTGTCGCAGGCCCGCATACCCCATGCCAAAGTCATCCAGTGCGATACGTACTCCCGCATTACGCAATGGGCGCAAAATGGCCACCGCGGCGTGGGGATCATCGATATGTCGGCTTTCAGTCACTTCCAGAATCAACGTACCAGGCTTGATGCGATAGCGGTTTAACAACTCCAGCAGGTCCGAGACCATACTCGGGTGCATCAGCTGTAGTGCGGACAAATTCACCGACAGCGGCAGCATCAGACCCCGTTCCTGCCACGCTGACAGCTGGCGGCACGTCTCTTCCAGCACCCAGTAACCAACCGTCACCATCAGACCACAGGACTCAATCCTGTCGATTAACCCTTCGGGCAACTCCCAGCTTCCGTCCGGCTGCTGCATCCGCAATAATGCTTCTGCGCTCAATACCTTACCGCTGGACATTTCCACCTGCGGCTGCATCCAAAGCGCGAACTGACGATTATCCAGCGCGGTAAGAATATCGTTCTCTTCCGTCAAACGCTGCTGCGCCTCTTCCATCTGTAACGGATCAAAGAACTGAATTTGATTTTTACCCTTATGGCGCGAGGTTAACACGGCCGACAGGGCGCGGCGGTAAAGCTGTTCTGCGGTCAAATCACCATAGAACATTGCTACCCCAATGTTGCAGGTAGGACGCAGTTGAATACCCTGAATAGGTAATCGCTCGTTAACGATAGTGAGTACTTGCTGACCTAAAGTAATAGCGTGCCAGGGTTCTTTTACACCATGGGCGATGATGGCGAAGTCATAGCCACTCACCTGGGAAAGCACCATCCTGGGGGCTAATACCGACTTGAGTTTTTCGACCAGCGTAAGCAGCAGGATTTCCCGCTGAGTTTCAGTTAACACACCCGCGGTATCACGTAAGGTTTCGCAGGTGACAATCATCAGCGCCGTCGTCTGCTGGCGGGTAACAACCTGCTCCAGCAGCCCCATTAAAAACGACTTATTGGGCAGTTCGGAAACCGGGAAACGCATTGCAAAGTCGCTTTGCTCTTCGCTATGTCGCTGAATCAACTGCTGATTAAGATTGTAGCTACGCACCAGCATACCAATCTCATCATCCTGATGTAGACGCGGCAATGCCAGTTGATAGCCAATCAGATCCTGCTGTTGGATGTCGTTCAGCTCACGGGCAATTTTACGTAAGGGGTGCACAATCAAGCGGTTAATGCACCAGGAGATGGCGACGGTCAGTATTAACGACAAAAGTAAGTAAATGGTCACTAACGTCGAGAGCGTACTCATCACGAATTTGTACATGCGGTACGAATCCGCCTGCAGTACCAGATACGCCAGCGGTTGCGGGTTAGCTGAACGCTCAAGAGAATAGATCGGCAGCGAAATTTGTACCGGAAGCTCAAACAGGCGAGTCACCGTAACAGGAACGGGGCGTTCAGGGATAAAGCTCATCCGCAACGCCTGAAACTGATTGGGCAGCACCACATCGGCGCGACTGACTACACCCGCTGGCCGAATACTTTTTAAAATGGCTTCCGCTTCGGGAATATCCCCTTTCAGGATAGTGTCCGACAGAGGCTCACGGACGGAGCGAGCGATACTTTCCAGTTGCGTAGCCGTGTTATAGCGGTTTTGCTGGACCAGATGGAACAACAAAACGGTGCAAAAAATAAAAACGAACACCATAACAACGGCCGCAACCATTGCCATCTGCTTAATTGTTAACGAGCGACTGACACGCAAACTGACTCTCCACGGATAGACGAAACTGCCGTCAGAGTATACCCGATCGTAGCGGTATTAAGAGAGGCGGTATCTGAAAACTTCCCAGCGTGCATTATCGCGACAGGATAGGCACCTGGCGACGAGATTTATCTGCATTTAAGCCGAAAAAGGCCGCAAGGTCGCCCCCTGCGGCCTGGTTCGGGCGCATGTTGCCATCACGGCAGGCAGACGCCTACAAAGCGCATTACTTTCTGTTACGCAGCCAGCTCACAATCAGGCTGGCAATGGTGCCAGCGATGATTGGAGCCGCTAAATCGTGCCAGAAGGCCACGCCTAACTGTGCGAGCGTCATATAGCCGCCTGTGTTGCAATGGCAACTGTTCACGGCTATCCTTGAGTTGTTCAGGTTCAAGTCAGCCCCCGTTTTGTTGCCAGGTTTATACCGAACAACGTGCGGGGGTTTTCTCTTTCCAGCAACCGATGCCGCCGGGGATCAAGCCCCCGCAACATTGCGCCTCACCGGGAATTCCCGGCTTGCCGCTGATTCTACGGCAGCCCACTTGCCATATCACTGCGCAATATTGCGCTCTGCGTAGCACCTCGCAATTCACCCATTTTCTTACCAGCACGCTGGAAAGATTCTTTCCAGTTGGCAACATTCCTGCCGACCATTAGTTCAGACAAAAACATAACACATTGATATCTATCAGTTCATTTTCTGGCACAGCGATTGCTATTTGACTGTGAGCTGTTCTGTTCCGAATTAAAGGAGATATCATGTCTGACTGTCGTACTTACGGATTCAACACCCAGATCGTTCACGCGGGGCAACAACCCGACCCTTCAACTGGCGCGCTTAGTACGCCTATTTTCCAGACCTCAACGTTTGTTTTTGACAGCGCCGAACAAGGTGCCGCCCGCTTTGCGCTCGAAGAGTCCGGGTACATTTACACCCGCTTGGGTAACCCCACCACAGATGCGCTGGAGAAAAAGCTGGCTGTACTGGAAAGAGGTGAAGCCGGGTTGGCAACCGCGTCCGGTATTTCTGCTATCACCACAACGCTGTTGACGCTTTGCCAGCAGGGTGACCATATCGTTTCCGCCAGCGCGATTTACGGCTGCACCCATGCGTTTTTGTCGCACAGCATGCCGAAGTTTGGGATTAACGTCAGCTTTGTCGACGCGGCAAAGCCTGAAGAAATCCGCGCCGCCATGCGACCAGAAACCAAAGTTGTGTATATCGAAACGCCCGCCAACCCAACGCTGTCGCTGGTCGACATTGAGACGGTTGCCGGTATCGCCCATCAACAGGGCGCATTGCTGGTGGTGGATAACACCTTTATGTCGCCGTACTGTCAGCAGCCTTTGCAACTGGGCGCGGATATTGTGGTTCACAGCGTCACCAAATATATCAACGGTCACGGGGATGTGATTGGCGGCATCATTGTTGGTAAGCAGGAGTTTATCGACCAGGCGCGGTTTGTAGGCCTGAAAGATATCACCGGCGGCTGCATGAGTCCTTTCAATGCGTGGTTAACACTGCGCGGCGTTAAAACGCTGGGCATTCGTATGGAACGCCACTGTGAAAATGCGCTGAAAATCGCCCGCTTCCTCGAAGGGCATCCATCTATTACTCGGGTGTATTATCCTGGCCTGACTTCGCATCCGCAGTATGAGCTGGGCCAGCGGCAAATGAGCCTGCCAGGTGGAATTATCAGCTTCGAAATCGCCGGCGGCCTCGAGGCTGGTAGGCGGATGATCAATTCTGTAGAATTGTGCCTCCTCGCGGTCAGTCTCGGTGATACCGAAACCCTCATTCAGCACCCAGCGTCTATGACACATTCGCCCGTTGCACCTGAGGAACGGCTCAAAGCAGGTATTACCGACGGGCTTATCCGTCTTTCTGTGGGTCTTGAAGATCCAGAAGATATTATTAACGACCTTGAACACGCCATCAGAAAGGCAACATTCTGACCAATATGGCCTGAACCGACGCCGTTCGGTTCAGGTTGTTGAGAATCAAGGCACAACAGTCTGGCAATACACGCGATCCTCTTTCGGGGAGAACGTGTATTTTGGGCAGGGGGTTCTATGCAGGACAACACATTACAATTAAGCAACAATACAGCAACCGCCGTACCATTCTCAAAAAAAATACCGTTTACGAAATACGATTTTGGCTGGGTATTACTGTGCATCGGCATGGCCATTGGTGCCGGAACGGTACTGATGCCGGTACAAATTGGCTTAACAGGCATTTGGGTATTTATCGTTGCCTTTATTATTGCTTATCCGGCAACTTATATTGTGCAGGATATTTATTTAAAAACATTATCAGAAAGCGAAACCTGCAATGACTACACTGATATTATAAGTCATTACCTGGGAAAAAACTGGGGCGTATTTCTTGGCGTCATCTATTTTCTGATGATTATTCACGGCATATTTATTTATTCCTTATCCGTGGTTTTTGACAGCGCCTCATATATTAAAACCTTCGGCTTGACCGAGGCCGATCTTTCACAATCGATAATCTATAAAGTGGCCATTTTTGCCGTGCTGGTCGCCATTGCTTCCGGGGGAGAAAAACTGCTGTTCAAAATCTCCGGCCCGATGGTGGTGGTCAAAGTGGGTATCATCATCGTATTTGGTTTTGCGATGGTTCCGCACTGGAACTTCGCTAATATCAGCGCCTTCCCTGAAGCATCGGTCTTCTTTCGTGATGTACTGCTAACTATCCCGTTCTGCTTCTTCTCAGCGGTGTTTATTCAGGTGTTGAACCCAATGAACATCGCCTACCGCAAACGGGTGGCGGACCGGGTGCTGGCTACGCGTATGGCAATCCGTACGCATCGCATCAGTTACATTACTCTGATTGCTGTCATTCTGTTTTTCTCCTTCTCTTTTACCTTTTCCATTAGCCATGAAGAGGCCGTTTCGGCTTTCGAACAAAATATTTCAGCACTGGCGCTGGCGGCTCAGGTCATTCCTGGGCAGATTATTCATATCACCTCAACGGTATTAAATATCTTCGCCGTATTAACCGCGTTCTTTGGTATTTATCTGGGATTCCACGAAGCGATCAAAGGTATTATTCTCAACGTTCTGAGCCGCGTCATTGACATTGAGAAAATTAATCCGTTGGTGCTTACGCTGGGTATTTGCACCTTTATTGTTATCACCCTGGTCATTTGGGTGTCATTTCGCGTATCGGTACTGGTGTTCTTCCAGCTAGGTAGTCCGCTTTACGGGATTGTGTCGTGTATTATTCCGTTCTTCCTGATCTATAAAGTAACGCAACTGGAAAAACTGCGCGGACTGAAAACCTGGTTGATCCTGCTGTACGGAATTCTGCTGTGCCTGTCGCCCTTATTGAAGCTGATTGAATAACCCATGTATATCGCGCCGTCAGACGCTGGCGGCGCTTAACCCACACTCTCCAGCTGATAACCGCGAATTTTATTCAGCACCGTGGTGTGCGACACGCCCAGCGCTTTGGCGATATGCCGTGACGACACATTATCTTCCACCATCTGTTCAATGAGCTGGCGTTCAGCACACAGAACCTGCTCTTTAAAAGGACGTTCTGTCGGGCCCCGCTCAACGGCAGGCAAATTCACCATCCCTAATTCTTCCCGCGTAATAACATCGGATTCAGCCATCAGCATCAGGCGAATAATGGTATTTTCCAGTTCGCGCACGTTTCCCGGCCAGGTGTGATGGTGCAGGGCATCAAAACAGGCTTTATCCAGAATGATCCGCCGCTGGAATTCCTTTGCGTATTTCTGCACAAAGTGGCGAATCAGCAGGCTGATATCCTGTGGACGCTCGCGCAAAGGTGGAATGGTCAGTGAAAGCACGTTGATGCGGTAATAGAGATCGGCGCGCAGCAGACGTTGTTCTACCATCTCTTCCAGATTGGCATTGGTTGCCACAATAATGCGCACATTGACCGGAATAATATGCGCTCCGCCAACGCGCCGAATCCCGCCATCCTGAAGCACGCGCAGGAGTTTAGCCTGTAAGCTCAGCGACATTTCGCCAAACTCATCGAGAAAAAGGGTGCCTTTATCGGCCATTTCAAACAGCCCTTTTTTGCCTTTACAATCCGCGCCGCTGAAAGCCCCTTTCTCATAGCCAAAGAATTCACTCTCCATTAGCGACTCAGGTAGCGCAGAGCAGTTGACCGGAATAAACGGATAAAAACGTCGCTGCCCGGAATTATGGATAGCCCGGGCCAGCAGCTCTTTACCGGTCCCCGTATCGCCACGGATCAGAACGGTATATTTGCTGTCGGCAATTTTTATCGCCTTTTCGATAAGCGCGTGCATGCTCTGGCTGCTGCAAATAATGTCAGAGAAATAGCGCGGGCGTTCCGGCTCCGGCGTTGACAGTTCGCTTATCTCCTCACAGAGGTAAGCGACATGAATAATATCGGCGCGCTGGCTTAAACAGGATTGCACACAGGAAATATCCTGTAGCTGGCGGCACCAGGATTTAATCAGGATCCGCCCAGGCGTGACTTTCATGGAGATGATATTGATATCACAGCAGGAAAATTCCTTCAGGACATCCTCAACCATCGACAGACGATCAATTGTTTTAATATCCCAGCGTATCGTGACCACATTTGCTCCTGGTAGTTAGCAACTGCGAAATAGATATTTTTGTGACTAGAGGGAATCTGACTACATTCTAGACGCTGTGGAATAATGTTCTGCCAAAGGACTCACATTGTGGACGTAAAGAGAAAATATAAAAAAAACCGGAGCACAAGGCTCCGGTTATCGGGTCATAACCCAGGTTTATTGCTGTGGGTTTTCATCCTGGTCAACGGCAAAACAAGCCACCAGTTGACCGCCGTAATCTTTCAACTGCGGCTGAAGCTGGGTACACGGACCAAAGCGACGACGGCAGCGGGCGTTAAACGCGCAGCCCGGCGGCGGATTCAGCGGGCTTGGCAGTTCACCGGTCAGCTTGATACGCTCACGGCGATCGTCCGGGTTCAGACGCGGCGTTGCGGAGAGCAGCGCTTGCGTGTACGGATGACGCGGATTATTGAAGATTTGGTCCTTCGTCCCTTTCTCCACGCAGCGGCCTAAATACATCACCATCACTTCATCGGCAATGTGCTCAACCACCGACAGGTCGTGCGAGATAAAGACGTATGACAGCCCCAGTTCCTGCTGCAAATCCATCATCAGGTTCAGCACCTGCGCACGCACCGAAACGTCCAGCGCTGAGACCGGTTCATCGGCAATCACCACGTCCGGGTCAAGCATCAGACCGCGAGCGATGGCAATACGCTGACGCTGACCGCCGGAGAACATATGCGGATAGCGGTCGTAGTGTTCGGTTTTCAGCCCCACTTTCGCCATCATCGCCAGCGCTTTTTCACGACGCTCCTCTTTGCTGAGCGTGGAGTTGATCAGCAGCGGCTCTTCCAGAATCTGCCCCACTTTCTTACGCGGGTTCAGGGAACCGTACGGGTTCTGGAATACAATCTGGATTTTCTGCCGACGCAGCTTTTGCGCCTGCGGGTCGTGCTTAAGCAGATCCTGTCCCTGGTAATACAGCTCACCGCCGGTCGGGACTTCAATCATCGTCAGCAGGCGGCCAAGGGTGGATTTCCCACAGCCCGACTCGCCTACTACCGCCAGCGTTTTACCACGCTCTAAGGTAAAGGAGACGCCGTCCAGCGCTTTCACCAGGCGCTCCGGGGCGAACATGCCCTTTTTCACCGGGTAGTGTTTTTTCAGATCAATAGCCTGCAACAGCGGCTGTGACAAAGCGGCCTTTTGCGTACTCATAGCCCAGGCCTCCCGGCATCATCAAGTGGGTAGTGGCATTTCGACTGACGACCGCCTTCCAGCAGGTTCAGTTCAGGTTCTTCAGCGCGGCATTTGTCGGTCGCATAGGGGCAGCGTGGGTTCAGCAAACAGCCGCTCGGGCGGTCATATTTCCCGGGAACCACGCCCGGCAGCGAGGCCAGACGTGCTTTATCCTGAGCAAACTCAGGCAGCGCACGCAGCAGCGCCTGGGTGTAAGGATGACGCGGCGCGCGGAAAATATCCTGCGCGGCTCCGGTTTCTACCACCTGGCCGGCGTACATCACGATGATTTTGTGTGCCGCTTCAGCCACCAGCGCCAGATCGTGCGTGATTAAGACCAGCGCCATGTTCTCTTTTTGCTGCAATTCCAGCAGTAGCTCGATGATCTGCGCCTGAATAGTCACATCCAGCGCCGTTGTCGGTTCGTCGGCAATCAGCAGTTTCGGACGACAGGCTATCGCCATCGCGATCATCACGCGCTGACTCATCCCACCGGACAACTGGTGCGGATATACATCCAGACGCGAGGCCGGATCGGGGATCCCCACCAGCGTCAGCAGGTCTATTGCCCGCTGAACACGCGTTTTTTTGTTGCCGCCCTGGTGCACTTTAATGGCTTCCATAATCTGGTAGCCGACGGTGTAGCAGGGGTTAAGGCTGGTCATCGGGTCCTGGAAGATCATCGCCACTTCCGCACCCACTAACTGGCGACGCTCTTTCTCAGAGATGCGCTTCAGGTCGCGACCATTAAACTCCAGATTTTCGGCCATAACGCGGCCTGGGTAGTCAATCAGTCCCATAATCGCCAGCGAACTGACGGACTTACCAGAGCCGGACTCTCCTACAATGCCAACCACTTCACCCTGATTCACACTGTAGCTAATGCGGTCTACGGCGCGGAATTCGGAACCTACGTCGCCGAAATGCACCGATAATTTATCTACATTTAATAACGCCATCTCGAACCTCTTACTGCTTCAGTTTGGGATCGAGCGCGTCACGCAGACCGTCACCCATCAGGTTAAATGCCAGCACCGTCAACAGGATCGCCAGCCCCGGGAAGGTCACAACCCACCAGGCGCTTTGGGCAAACTGCAGAACGTCAGAGAGCATGGTGCCCCATTCCGGCGTAGGCGGCTGTGCGCCCATCCCCAGGAAGCCGAGGGCAGCCATATCGAGAATGGCGTTAGAGAAGCCAAGCGACGCCTGAACAATCAGCGGCGCAAGACAGTTAGGAAGAATGTTGACGAACATCTGGCGCATCGCGCCGGCTCCCGCCACGCGAGATGCAGTGACGTAGTCGCGGTTAACCTCCACCAGCACGGCGGCGCGCGTCAGACGCACATAGTGCGGCAATGCCACGAACGTCAGCGCCAGCGCGGCGTTGCCAATCGAGGGGCCAAATACAGCCACCAGCACCAGTGCCAGCAACAGGCTCGGCAATGCCAGCATGATATCGACCACACGCATGATGACGTTATCGACAATCCCGCCAAAGTAACCGGCGATCAGCCCAAGAACCACGCCCATCAGCAGGGAGAGTACTACCACCAGACAGCCGACCAACAGCGACAGACGCGCACCGTACATCAGGCGGGACAACACGTCGCGGCCCACATCATCAGTACCAAACAGATGGGCCATGGTTCCGCCTTCCTGCCACGCGGGAGGAGCCAGCAGCGTATCGCGGAACTGGTCTGCCGGGTTGTAGGGTGCGAGGACGTTGGCAAAGACCGCAATCAGGATCATCACCACAACGTACACCAGCCCAACAACCGCACCTTTGTTGCGTTTAAAATAGTGCCAGAACTCCTGCAGCGGAGTCATCGGCACCGGTGCAGCAATAACTTTATTTTCAGTAACCTGTGACATGATGGCCCCTTACTTCTTATGCCGAATACGCGGGTTCACCACGCCGTACAGCAGGTCTACCAGCAGGTTGACGAGGATAATCATCGTCGCGACCAGCAGTACCCCGCCCTGCACCACCGGATAATCGCGGCGTTGCAGCGCATCGATCAGCCAGCGCCCCAGTCCCGGCCACGAGAAGATGGTCTCGGTCAGAATCGCCCCGGCCAGCAGCGTACCAACCTGCAGGCCGATAACGGTCACCACGGGCAGCATCGCGTTACGCAGAGCGTGAATAATGATGACGCGCATACGGGTCAGGCCTTTGGCGCGCGCGGTACGGATGTAATCTTCACCCAGCACTTCCAGCATCGATGAACGGGTCATACGCACAATGACCGCCAGGGGAATGGTACCCAGCACCATCGCAGGCAAGATCATATGCGCCAACGCATCAATAAAGTTGCCCTCTTCACCCCAGATGGCGGTGTCGATCAGCATAAAGCCGGTTAGCGGATTGGAATCATCAAGGAACACCATGTCGCTCACCCGCCCAGAAACTGGCGTCAGGTTCAACTGCACGGAAACCAGCATGATCAGCATCATGCCCCACCAGAAAATCGGCATAGAGTAACCGGTCAGCGCCAGGCCAACTGCCGTGTGATCGAAAATGGAGCCGCGCTTAACGGCAGCAAGTACACCCACTGGGATACCCACTGCGACGGCGAAAATCATCGCGCAGACGCCGAGTTCCAGCGTTGCTTTGAAGCGAGGTACGAACTCTTCCCACACCGGTAAGCGGCTTTTCAGTGAGATACCTAAATCACCATGCATAACCCCCCAGATATAGTGGAGGTACTGCTGCCACATCGGCTTATCCAGACCGAGTTCAGCCAACAGTTGAGCATGACGCTCAGGGGAGATCCCACGTTCACCCGCCATGATCATAACCGGATCGCCGGGGATCATATGGACGAAGGCAAAGGTGAGAAGAGTGATACCGATAAACGTGGGGATGACGAGTCCCAAACGTCGGAGAATGAACTGCAACATAACCCGGATTCTCTCTAATGACGCACGGCCTGGAACCGTGAGTCTGTATTGCTCACAAATCTTATCCCACGCAAACTGCATCGCGGGTAAAGCATTACGCCGGAGGGCGCTGCGCTTATCCGGCCTACACAACACCGGGGCGCAGCGCTTCCTTAATTGCTTTTAATTATTCGACAGAGACGTTTTCGAAGTGGTGTTTGCCTAATGGATCAACCACATAGCCTTTCACTTCTTTACGCACTGGTTCGTACACGGTGGAGTGAGCAACAATCAGAGCCGGAGCCTGGTCGTGCATAACAACCTGAGCTTGCTTGTACAGTTCAATACGTTTGTTGTGATCGTCGGTCGCACGCGCCGGCTGGATCAGGTCTTCAAACGGCTTGTAGCACCAGCGAGAGTAGTTAGAACCGTCTTTCGCTGCCGCACAGCTGAACAAGGTCGCGAAGAAGTTGTCCGGATCCCCGTTGTCACCGGTCCAACCCATCATCACCGCCTGATGCTCACCCGCTTTGGCGCGTTTCAGATACTCGCCCCACTCGTAGGTCACAATCTTGGCCTGAACGCCAATTTTCGCCCAGTCAGCCTGAACCATTTCTGCCATACGACGTGCGTTCGGGTTATATGGACGCTGTACCGGCATAGCCCACAGCTCAACGGTAAAGCCTTTGTCCTGACCAGCTTCCTTCAGCAGCGCTTTGGCCTTCTCAGGATCGTAGGTGTAGTCTTTAACGTCGTCGTTATAGCCCCACATGGTCGGCGGGATCAGGTTTTTCGCGGCAACGCCAGCGCCCTGATAAACCGCTTTGATGATCGCTTCTTTGTTTACCGCGTAGGTCAGCGCCTGACGGACTTTCACGTCATCAAACGGTTTCTTCTCGGTATTGAAAGAGAGGTAGCCCACGTTCAGACCCGCCTGCTCCATCAGGTTGATGTTTTTATCCTGCTTCATGCGCGCGATGTCTGCCGGGTTCGGGTACGGCATCACCTGGCACTCGTTCTTCTGCAGTTTGGCGTAACGCACGGAAGCGTCAGGCGTAATGGAGAAGACCAGACGGTCGATCTGCGGCTTGGTGCCCCAGTAACCTTCGAATGCTTTATACAGAATACGGGAGTCTTTCTGGTACTGCTGCAGCTGGAACGGACCGGTACCAATTGGGTTCAGATCCACTTTCTCCGGAGAACCGGCTTTCAGCATGTTGTCAGCATATTCTTTGGAAAGAATAGAAGCGAAGTCCATCGCCAGGTCAGCCAGGAACGGCGCTTCCGGGCGAGTCAGCACGAACTGAACGGTTTTATCGTCCACTTTTTTCACTTCGGAGATCAGATCCGGCAGACCCATCCCTTCGAAGTATTCATAGCTGCCGCCAGAGACTTTATGGTACGGGTTCTGGGCATTCTTCTGACGATCGAAAGAGAACACCACGTCATCGGCGTTAAAATCGCGCGTCGGTTTAAATTCTTTGTTGTCCTGCCACTTCACGCCCTGACGCAGGTGGAAGGTGTAGGTTTTGCCGTCTTCGCTGATTTCCCACTTCTCAGCAAGGCCCGGGATCACTTCAGTCGTACCGGTTTTGAACTCGACCAGGCGGTTATAGATCGGTACGGAGCTGGCATCATAGGTGGTGCCAGAGGTGAAAAGCTGCGGGTTAAAGCCTTCAGGAGATCCTTCTGAACAATAAACCAGAGTTTTAGCCTGTACGCTTGCTGCGACGGTCATAGCCACCAGGCTCAGACCAAGCTTCAGCATCCCTGACTTCTTCAAGGAAATACTCATTCTTCTGCTCCAATGTGATGTTTGTTGTTTTACCCTTTGCAGTGGGTTTGCACCGCCTGGCCTTTTTTGTTTTTTACCCGGCCGGGTCGGCGTTAAGAGGATGGGGATTCCGTTCACATAAGCGACTGAGTTGCAGTGCGGATTCTCCATGAAATGCCCCTCATACCCTACAATCTGTCAACAGAATGTGAAAACGTCAATACAGGTCACCGTGATTTACGCCAACGGTGAGAATTCACAAACAAAGATTAAAAAAAGTGCGGAAGGACATTTTCAGCAGGGAAATTTGTGCTACGCGCACTATGCCAGAATAAACATCTTCATATTTCGCAACATTTGGTGATTAACATTTATGCAATTTATTCAAACTTTCTAAATTAATGCTGCATATCTGAGCGATTAATACCATGAACGTTAAAACGCACAGCGGAAAATGCCAGCTTCAGCCATAAGTAGCGCAAAAAAAGTTTCAAGCAAATATAAAAAAAGGCAATGGAATATGTCACAGAATCGTTAACAGTCAGTGGGAAGTGGTGCACAATTTTTGCAGATAAAATGAAGGTCAAACGTGGGGTCGGAAAAACAAAAAATACGCCCTGCCAGCGCTTCGCCTGTAGGCCGGATAAGGCGCCTGCGCCGCATCCGGCAGTGTCTGTTATAGCGTGATGTTTTGCCTGATGGCGCTTCGCTTATCAGGCCTACAAAAGCCACAAATGCAAAAAGCCCGCTCAGAGAGCGGGCTTTTCTAATTTGGTCGGTGATAGAGGATTACTCGCCACTGCGTGGCTCGCCCTGCGGGCCGTTGCTGACGCAACGTTCTCTCGCTACGCTCGAGTCGAACCTCTTGCCCCCGGAGGTTCTCATCCTCGTGGATTCCGGAATGCAAAAAGCCCGCTCAGAGAGCGGGCTTTTCTAATTTGGTCGGTGATAGAGGATTCGAACCTCCGACCCCTTCGTCCCGAACGAAGTGCGCTACCAGGCTGCGCCAATCACCGAATGCGGGGCGCATCTTACTGCTCAGCTGCACGCCCGTCAATCCCTTAGTATCAAAATGCCATTTGATCGGCGAGAAAGTCAGCAGCTCAGTTACTGGGCTGTAGCCTTATTCGCGTCCGGGATACGGCACCAGTTGTTATTCTCGTTAATACCGCCATTTGGCGAGGTATAACCGAGGCAACCCAAAATGGTGTCGTACAGTTCCACATGACGACGCGGCACCTTCATATCAGCTTCTTGCTTCAGATGTGCAAACGCCTTCGCATGGTCGGGGTCTTCCAGATATTTGTCAGACATCCACACCATCATAGGAACGCGGAACTGCTCAGGTGGCGCCATTTTACGCGGCGTACCGTGCAGGTGCTCGCGCTCGTTAATCGACTCACCGTGATCGGCGGCGTAAAACACGATCGCTTTCTTATCGCGTAGCTGATCAAACACTTTGGTAATAAAGTGATCAACATAGGTTACCGAGTTATCGAATGAGTTGATCATCTCAGCTTTCGAGCAACCGCTATCAACATTGACACATTCCGGCTTCCACTGCGCATAATCACGGGTATAGCGCTGGGTGTAGTTAAAATGCGAGCCCTTGGTATGCAGAATAATTAGATGCTTGCCACCATCTTCATTATTTTGCAGAGACTGCTGCATCTCGGTAATCAACAGCATATCGTCAACGTTCTTGCCACGGTTGCGCGGCTCTGCGCCAATCTGCTCACGATAGGCGATGTTCTCCGCCATGGTGTTACTGTAGAACCACATCTCGCTTTGCATTGCGTAAAGATCGGTCTTGAACCCTAACTGGCCGAGCACGGAGAAGACGTTTTGTTCTTTCAGAGTACGCTGCGGGTTTTCTTCTGCCCCACCCTCACGCACAAACATGCAACGCAGCGAAAGTTTGGTTGCCGTATCACAGGAATATCCACGGAAGGCGGCCAGATTTTTCTCCTGGGCGAGCCTTGGCGTGGTATTGCGCTCATAGCCAAAAATTCCCATATGATCCCAGCGGGTCGTTTCGCCGATAATAAAGACCACATAGGTGTCGTCGAGGTTTTTGGGGGCAACATAGGTAAACTTCTTCGCCGGGTTCATCAACGATTTGTTGTCTGAGGATTCATCCACCTGTGCCCAGGCGTACAGACCCAGCGCGGAGAGCCAGTTTGACGGCAGATAGGAATTCGCCACTACCCCGCCATAGCTGGGTAAATCGATTCCCGTTGCTCGCTCAACGCTTCTCTGTTGCATGCTCAGCAGGCGAATCGGGACCCATACCATCAGACCAGCCAGTAAAACTACCGCCACGCTGCGCCATCTCATACCAGGCGTACGGATCTGTTTCATCAGGGTATAGCGGCAGCGATTACTCCAAATCAGAACCAACGGTAAAATGCTGACCGAAACCAGCCACACGACAAAATGCCAGCCAACCACTTCTTTCGATAAATCAATATCCGTGGTCATTACGGAGGCAATAATACCGTAACCAATTACCACGTTCAGGAAGGTCATGTAATAGCTGGCACCGGCAGAACACAGCACCACTAAGGTTGTCAGGACACGCCAGGCGCGTCGGCCAAATAACGAGAGAAGTCGGAGTAAAAAGAAGGTCACCAGCACAGTACCGGCCAATTCAACAACCGCGGAGAGTCCTTTCCAGACGGTAAACTCGTGCGCATATCCGCTAAAGCGACGGAAAAATACAGCACAGTTCATAAACAAACCGATATAGATTGCCAGCAAGAAACTGAGTTTCTGCTGCGTCATCGACTTAATGTATCTCATGCAAACAAACCCTGGGAATCGGGATAAAAACACCCTGTGCAGTAGTCAAACAGACCAGGCAGGGGAAAATGCGACAACAGCAGAGGTGAAATGTCTACGGGCGCGGGTAAGTAGACCACAGGAGGGTGAAAAAGTGCTTATGGAGAATGCAAATGGCGCATATATTTTTGTAAATATATGCGCCAGGTATTAATCAGACTACTAATAGGTTTAGGCGTGCGCCTCGGTATATACGCTACGCTGTGGCTGGCGGATGGTGGTGGAGAGTGCCAGCGAGATAATTAACAGCGCAAAGATAACGCAGAAGGTCACATAGAAACCGCCGAACAGCGAGGCGATAATGGAACCACAAATGCTGCCGATACCGAAACCTAAGTAAATGACGCCGTAGTTTTTAGCCAGGTTATTCAAACCGAAGAACTCGCTCACCAGTGACGGGAACACGGTGATGGTACCGCCAAAGTTAAATGCTACACAGGCAATCGCCGCGAAGAAGGTCGCATCATTCAGCGGGGCGAACAGCAGTGCCGCCATACCGACCAGCGAAACGACCTGCCCAATGGTGATAACGCGAATACGAGAGATTTTGTCGGACAGAATCCCCAGAACCAGACGACCTGACAGGTTAGCGATAGAAATGACGGTAACCGCATTTGCCGCCGTTGCCACATCCATATGCGCCAGGCTTTGTGCAATATCTTTCGCCACGCCAATCACATACAGCCCACTCATACACGCCGTCAGGAACATCACTGCCAGCATCCAGTACTGCGGTTTACGCATGGACTGCGCCAGGGTGTAGTCATTCTCAACCACGCCATTTTTCGTTTTCACTTCCTGATTCGGCGCGTCTTTCATCAGCGTGGAGCCAAAGACGATCATCACCAGCACAATCGCGCCCCAAATCATGAAGGTTTTTTCCAGACCCACAGTGCTCAACAGTTGGCTGTCGATGAATTTAAAACCGAGGCTGCCAAGACCGTAAGAACCGATGGCAAAGGCGGAAATCAGCCCTTTACGCTCAGGGAACCATTTTACACAGTTGGAAAGTGTTAACAGGTAGCCTGCGCCATCCGCCAGACCGACCAATACACCGGCGCTCAGCCACAGCATAATCAGGCTGTCAGAGTGGGCGGTTAAGAAGAAGCCGACACCCAGTAAAATACCGGAGGCCATGGTGACGCGTTTCACGCCAAAACGTTCCTGCAGTTTCCCGGCGACGGAAGAAGAAATTGCCAGCCCGAGGCTCAGCAGGCCAAAGGAAAAGGCAACCTGGCTCACCGGCGCATCAAGCTTAGAAGAGAGCGCACCGTTAAACAGGCTCCAGGTATAAACAGAACCTAAAGCAAATTGGGTAATGATGGTGCCGATCAGTGTCAGCCAGCGGGTACGCTGATAATCAGAAGTTTTCATGGCAGTCTTCCTGCATAAACAAAATGGGAAATTCTCTGCCAACAACCATACCGAAGCGCTTTTATGAGCAGGAGAAAACGGCATGAAATGCCGCCAGGACGGAATGAAATGCCTGGAATGCGGAATGAATGACGAGACAAAAAGTCGGGTTACTGAATTTTATCGCATGAGTTAGTACACGCTATCGCTGGAGTGCGTGTGATTGTTGATCTCAACATGTAATCAAGATGTTTATATGTTGATTACTTACGTTAAAATTTGGCGCTCACCCCCATGGTGTACATATAGTCGCTGTTGTTGGTACTGTTTTCCGCCTGCGAAAGCGCTGCGTAAGCCGCCATGTGCGGGTTCAACAGCATATCCGCACCGACGGTGACATCCACCCAGTTACCATCCTGACCCGCTGCTGACATGCGGCTGAGACCCGACTGCGCCTTCCAGATATTCTCGCCAAACTGCTGGTTATAGCTGATTTGCGCCCACGGTCGCACATCACCGAACTGCGAATTGACTCGCCAGCCCAACGAGCTCACGCTGGCATGCCACAGCGGATCGTTCTGCGTTACCGAAGTCGCGCTATCGCCAAATTCGTTGTAAGTAGATGTGGTTGAACCGTCATAATGCAGTGCGGCAACCGGACCAGTTGTCACCTGCCTTGAAAGCGGGAAGTTCCAGCCCATACTCATGCCGCTGGTCGCATCCATAGGCGTCTCATCCGCCAGATTCACCACGGGACCCGCCACGTTCTGAGTGGAACGAATACGTTCTTCCAGAATGTCGTTATAACGTGGTTGGTGATCGCTGTCCCATGTATAACGTTCAGCCGTATGCCCTGACATCGCATCAACGATATATTCTTGTTGCCAGCCATATGCTGTATTGATGGACAGCGCACAAACTACGACGCTCGCCAGAGTTAACCTTTGGCGACCACTACTGTTTCTTATAATCATCAACGCGACTCCAGAAAAGAGCCGAATTCGGCGATATTATTGTCATTGTGTGAAGGATATTGGGCCCATCAGGCCCTGTATTAAATATTGTCTTTTTAGCTGGCGCGTCAAGGCGGGCCGAATGAAATTTTTACGCCAGTAAAAACAGCGAGGAAGAATATGCAGCGTTGCGGATGGGTCAGCCAGGACCCACTTTACATTGCCTACCACGACAAGGAATGGGGCGTCCCCGAAACCGATGGTAAAAAGCTGTTCGAAATGATCTGCCTTGAGGGCCAGCAGGCCGGGTTATCGTGGATTACCGTGCTCAAGAAACGGGAAAACTATCGCCACGCCTTCCACCATTTTGACCCGGAAAAAGTGGCGGCCATGACCGAAGAGGATGTGGAAAGGCTGGTACTGGATGCCGGCATTATTCGTCATCGCGGAAAAATTCAGGCCATTATCGGCAACGCTCGTGCTTTTCTGACGATGGCGCAAAACGGAGAGTCGTTTAGCGAATTCGTCTGGTCATTTGTTGATAACCAACCGCAAGTGACTCGCGCCGCCAACCTGAGCGATATTCCCACCTCCACGCCTGCGTCAGACGCGCTGTCTAAAGCGTTAAAAAAACGCGGATTTAAGTTTGTCGGCACCACCATTTGTTACTCCTTTATGCAGGCGTGCGGCCTGGTCAACGACCATGTCACCAGCTGCATCTGTTATCCGGGAGAACAACATGATTCGTGAATCCAAGGCTGACGATCTGCCGTCAATTTTGGCGCTGTGGATGGAAAGCACAATCCATGCCCATCCATTTATCGAAGAGCGCTACTGGCGCGAAAGTGAATCCGTGGTGCGGGATGTTTATCTGCCAGCCGCGCAAACCTGGGTTTGGGAAGAAGAAGGCGAGCTCAAAGGCTTTGCCAGCGTGATTGACGACCGCTTTCTCGGCGCGCTATTTGTCGCACCTGCCGCCATCAGAAGCGGGATCGGCAAAGCGCTGGTGCAGCATGTCCAGCAGCGCTTTTCGATACTCAGCCTTGAGGTCTACCAGAAGAATCAATCAGCGGTGAACTTCTACCATGCGCTGGGTTTTCGCATTGAAGACGGCGCATGGCAGGAAGAGACTCACCACCCCACGTGGATTATGGGCTGGCAGGCGGATCAAACGCCGTAAGCGCCAACGTTGGTCCGCTATATTTTTCAAGCCACGCCAGCGCAGTATTGCCCGCGCAGCCATTCCCCAGCTTCGAGCTGGGGAGATCTTTGGTCAGCACGTTGACGGCGCCATTTTTACAAATACCGTTCGCTGCGAGATCCAAATCAGGCCAGGCGCCTTCATGAATACAGATGACGCCGGGTTTAATACCCGCCGTCACCACCGCGCCCGCCAGAACTTGCCCGCGCTGGTTCCACACCCTGACCGTATCGCCATCCGCAATGCCGCGCGCGTGGGCGTCCTGCGGATGAATCGTTATCGGCTCACGATCCGCTACCGCGTACTGCTCACGTAGCGCACTGTAGTTAAGCTGACTATGCAAACGGTGCGCCGGATGGGCGGAAAGCAGCTGTAGCTGGTCCGGTTCGGCGTTACCGAACCACTCATCCGGCTCCAGCCACATCGGGTGTCCCCCGCAGTCCGCGTAGCCGTAACCGGCAATCCTCGCGGAGTAGATTTCAATTTTGCCGCTGTCCGTTTTCAGCGGATGCGCCTGCGGGTCGCAGCGAAAATCCGCAAAACGGATAAACTGTGCGCTGGCGGCGTTTTCCGGCATTTCGATCAGGGCGTTGCGCTGCCAAAACTCGGCGAAAGGCGGCAATGTCACCTGCTGACTGGCCCCACGTTGCCCGGCAATATTGTAAAAAGTCTCCAACCACGCCAGTTCGCTTTTACCTTCGGTGAACCGTTCATATCCGCCCTTTTCCCAGCGCTCACTCAGCTCGGCAAAGACATCAAAATCATTTCGCGCTTCGTCCTGCGGCGGTACGACCTGCTTCATCGGCACCAGGTGCTGGTTGCTGTAATCGCCAGTCATGGTCAAATCATTACGCTCAAAGGAGGTGGTTGCTGGCAGCACGATATCGGCATGCTTTGCTGCGGCGGTCCAGAAACACTCCGAGATGACCACCAGCTCCGGTTTTTGCCAGGCGCGAATTAAACGGTTAGTGTCCTGATGATGGGTGAAGTTAGCCCCGCCCGCCCACCACAGCATACGGATGTCCGGGAAATGGCGGTCCATGCCGTTGTGCTGATAAAAACCGCCGGGATTTTCCAGCGCTTCGACAATTCGCGCCACCGGGATTTTATCTACCGCGTCGGTGCCGCCTTTAACGCTGCCCTGCATTGAAGCCAGCACCGCAGCCCGGCGCGTTGGGTTGCCGCCATTGGCAAAATGGTACGACAGCCCAAAACCGCCGCCTGGCGTCCCGATTTGTCCGAGCATGGCGGCCAGGGTGACAATCATCCAGTGTTTCTGCTCGCCATACTGTTGGCGCTGCATGCCCCATCCGGCCATCAGCATGGTGGTATTTTGGTGAAATATCGCCGCAAGTTCGCGTATCTTCGCCGTCGGAATGCCACAAATCTCTGCCGCCCATTCTGCCGTTTTTGCAACATCATCAGATTTACCCAGCAGATAGTCGGCAAAACGGTCATATCCGGTAGTACACCGGGCGAGAAAGTCCTCGTCATGCCAGCCGTTTTCCACCAGCGTATGCGCGATGCCCAGCATCAGCGCTACGTCGGTCCCCATATGCGGGGCAATCCATTCCATCTTATCGCCAAAGAAATCGACGCTTTCCGATCGCATCGGATCGATACAGATCAACCGTTTACCGCTGTCGCGCAATGCCTCAAAGTACGCGAGGCCCTGCTCATCGGACGCGTTCCAGGCAATCTTCAGGGTATTCAGCGGATTGGCGCTCCACAACACCACCACCTCGCTGTTCTCCAGCACCACCGGCCAGCTGGTTTGCTGCTGGTAAACTTCGTTCCCGCCCACCACGTACGGCATGATCGCCTGCGCAGCCCCCGTCGAGTAATCCCCCAGATGCCCGGTATAACCGCCCGCCAACGCCATATAACGCTGTAACAGGGTCGCCGCTTTGTGTAACACGCCGTTGGAACGCCAGCCGTACGAACCGGCAAAAATTGAGGCCGGGCCGTAGCTGTCACGGATGCGTTTATGCTGCGTATGGATAAGATTCAGCGCGTCGTCCCAACTGACGCGAATAAACTCATCCTGCCCACGTATGCCCTGTGGGTTCTCCGGCGAGGCGAGAAACCCTTTACGCACCATCGGAAAACGTACCCGCGTTTTACTGTGAACCTGGTCGCGCACCACGGTTTGCAAAGAGTTGGGATGAGTGGTGGGCAGCGCGCCACGCGAGGAGAAAACTGTCTCCCCATCAGTGTCGACGAGGATTGGTCCCCAGTGGGCGGCGGTTAACACCGAGTAATGTGCGGGTGAATTAGCCAAGATGGCGCTCCTGAATGCGATGTGACGGCTTATTTATTATGCCGTTCAATGTTACTTACAAATTTCAGAGTCTTCCCTGGAATTTTCTTCATGTTCACACGTCATAATCAACCGCCACGGTCGCTGTGGCAAAGAAGAAAAAGTCATTAAGGAATTAAGATGAAGAAACGTGTATTTGTTATTGCTGCCATCGTGAGTGGCGCCCTGGCGGTTTCTGGCTGCACAACAAACCCTTACACCGGCGAACGCGAAGCGGGTAAATCCGGCATTGGCGCAGGTATTGGCTCTCTGGTCGGCGCGGGCATTGGCGCACTCTCTTCTTCGAAGAAAGATCGCGGCAAAGGCGCACTGATTGGCGCAGCGGCTGGCGCGGCCGTTGGCGGTGGTATCGGCTATTACATGGACGTGCAGGAAGCGAAACTGCGCGAAAAAATGCAGGGAACGGGCGTCAGCGTGACACGCAGTGGCGATAACATCATTCTGAACATGCCAAACAACGTCACCTTCGACAGCAGCAGCGCCAACCTGAAGCCTGCGGGTGCTAACACCCTGACCGGCGTGGCGATGGTACTGAAAGAGTACAATAAAACCGCCGTCAATGTGCTGGGCTTCACCGACAGCACCGGCAGCCAGGATCTGAATATGCGTCTGTCACAGCAGCGCGCAGACTCCGTAGCCAGCGCCTTGATCACTCAAGGGGTCGCAGCTAACCGCATCCGCACTCAGGGTATGGGCCCGGCAAATCCGATCGCCAGCAACAGCACAGCGGAAGGTAAAGCGCAAAACCGCCGCGTAGAAATTACCTTAAGCCCGATCCAGTAACGTTTTGTGCCGGATGGAAGCAGACCGTATCCATCCGGCATGAAGCACTTGCCATCGTTGATTTTCGCGTTAAGGTGTTGTCACCAAATTCAGGGAAATCAGCGATGAGCAAATCAACACGGGCAACCATCAGCGATGTGGCGAAAGCTGCAAAAACCGGCAAGACCAGCATTTCACGTTATCTCAACGGTGAAAAGCACCTGCTTTCCGACGCGCTGCTGGCCCGCATTGAACAAGCCATTGCCGATCTCGACTATCGTCCCAGCCTGATGGCAAGAGGCCTGAAACATGGTCGTACCCGCCTGATTGGCCTGATCATCGCCGATATTACTAATCCCTACTCCGTCAACGTGTTAAGTGGTATTGAAGCCGCCTGTCGCGATAAAGGCTTTACCCCGCTGGTGTGTAACACCAACAACGAAGTGGATCAGGAGCTGCATTATCTCGACCTGCTGCGCAGCTACCAGGTCGAAGGGATAGTGGTCAACGCCGTCGGGATGCGCGAAGAGGGGCTGAACCGCCTGCAACAGTCTGCGCTGCCGATGGTGCTGATTGACCGTAAGATTCCCGATTTCGCCTGTGATATGGTCGGGCTGGATAACACCCAGGCGGCAACGGTTGCCACCGAGCATCTGGTCGAACAAGGTTTTGAAGCCATCCTGTTCCTCAGCGAACCACTCGGCATGGTGAATACCCGCCGCGAACGCCTGAGCGCTTTTCGCGCCACGCTCGCGCAATACCCCGGCGTTATCGCGCAAAATGCCGAAGTCCCGCTCACGGACAATACGCAACTGGACGACACCCTGCGCCAGTTTCACCAGCAGCATCGTGGAATGCGCAAAGCCGTTATCTCTGCCAACGGTGCCCTCACGCTACAAGTAGCCCGCGCCCTGAAACGCATTGGCCTCAACTGGGGGAGCGACATTGGCTTACTCGGCTTTGACGAACTGGAATGGGCTGAGCTGGCGGGCGTCGGTATTACCACGTTGAAACAACCCACCTGGCAGATTGGTTACACCGCCGTTGAGCAGGTTGTGCGCCGGATTGATGGCGGCTCCGCTGCCATTCAGGAACAGGTCTTCTCCGGCGAGCTGATCGTGCGCGGCTCTACCGCCCGTTAAATTACCTTCGTGATGGTGATCATAAATTCGACATCATGGGCTTTTCTTTGGAACCGGTTCCATCTAGCGTTATAACAAGAACGCTAGTCTGGAGTTTCCATGAAAAGAAAAATTATGGTGGTCACCGCCGCTTACGGCCACGACCAGGTACGGGCCGCAGGCGGGCAAACGGCAATGCTGCCCATCATCGCTGAAGCCGGTGCTGACGGCGTCGAAATCCGCCGCGAGCTATTAACTGACGCCGAGCTGAAAACGCTCTCTACGATGGCCTCTGCTATCGAAATCTTCGGCCTGCTGGCCTGTTACTCAGCGCCTGAACCGTTGTTCCTTGAGGACGGTAACCTCAACCCCCGTCTTCCAGAACTACTTGAGGAAGCGCAGGCCTTGCAGGCACTGTGGTTAAAAGTCTCCCTCGGCCATTTTTCCTATACCGAACAGTTCGACGTTCTACGCCAATGGCTGGACAACAGCGGAATGGAGCTGGTTGTCGAGAACGATCAGACCGACTGCGGACGCCTGCAGCCAATGCAGCGCTTTAACGAAGCCTGTCAGGCGCAAAACCTGCCGATATCTCTAACCTTCGATATGGGCAACTGGCTGTGGGTGGGCGACTCCCCGGAACAGGCGGCGCAGAACCTGGCGTCAACCGTTGGCTATATCCATGTCAAAGCCGCAGTTGCATATCACGACAGCTACCGCGCCGTACCGCCTGATGAAGCCGATCCGCGCTGGCTGGCGCTGCTAAAAACGCTGCCCAACGATGTCCCACGCGGCATTGAGTTCCCCCTGGAAGGGCAGGATTTGGTGGCGGTTACCCGCCGCTACGTCGAGCTGTTACGCGAGGAGTAACGCATGAAAAATTCACTGGATGTGGTCACTATTGGTGAAGCGATGGCGATGTTTGTCGCCACGCAAACCGGCGAACTGGCGGATGTGGAGCAATTTATCAAGCGCGTTGCAGGCGCGGAGCTTAACGTAGCGACCGGTCTTGCCCGTCTGGGCCTGAAGGTCGGTTGGGTGAGCCGCGTTGGCAACGACAGCTTTGGCCGTTTTATCGTTAAGTCGCTGGAAAAAGAAGGGATTGATGCGCAGGGAGTCACCCAGGACGGGCGTTACGCTACTGGCTTTCAGCTTAAATCTAAGGTTGAAAATGGAACCGATCCCATTGTGGAATATTTCCGTAAAGGTTCCGCTGCCAGCCACCTCAGCATTGAAGATTATCACGAGGACTATTTCGCCAGCGCGCGCCACCTGCACCTGAGTGGCGTAGCGGCAGCGCTTTCTGCCAGCTCTTATGAACTACTGGCGCATACCGCCCGCACCATGAAGGCCCAGGGGAAGACCATCTCGTTCGACCCGAATTTGCGCCCGGTATTGTGGAAAAGCGAAGCCGAGATGGTGGAAAAACTGAACCGGCTGGCATTCCAGGCTGACTGGGTTTTACCCGGGTTAAAAGAGGGCATGATTTTAACCGGTCAGCAGACGCCTGAAGCCATCGCCGACTTTTATCTGCGCCATGGCGTTAAGGCCGTGATCGTCAAAACCGGGGCTGATGGCGCCTGGTACAAAACCGCCAGCGGCGAACAAGGCTGCGTGGTACCGGTAAAAGTCGACAATGTGGTCGATACGGTCGGCGCAGGCGATGGCTTTGCCGTGGGCGTTATTAGCGCCCTGCTGGAAGGCCACTCGTTGCATCAGGCGGTGACACGCGGCAATAAAATTGGCGCACTGGCCATTCAGGTTCAGGGCGACAGCGAAGGATTACCCACACGTGAACAATTAGGGGAATAAACTCCCGGCCAACTCTGTACCCTACATACAGAGGCGGCGTATCAGCATAACCAGAGGGCAGTCTATGAATAGCTCAACTAATGCAGCAAAACGCTGGTGGTACATCATGCCAATCGTGTTTATCACGTATAGCCTGGCGTACCTTGACCGCGCGAACTTCAGCTTCGCCTCCGCCGCCGGTATCAACGAGGACCTTGGCATTACCAAGGGGATCTCTTCCCTGCTGGGCGCGCTGTTTTTCCTCGGCTATTTCTTCTTTCAGATCCCGGGCGCAATTTACGCTGAACGCCGCAGCGTACGAAAACTGATTTTTGTCTGTCTGATCCTCTGGGGCGCATGCGCGTCGTTAACCGGCATGGTCAGCAATATTCCAATGCTTGCCGCCATCCGCTTTATTCTTGGCGTCGTTGAAGCCGCCGTGATGCCGGCAATGCTGATTTACATCAGCAACTGGTTTACGAAATCTGAACGCTCGCGCGCAAACACTTTCCTGATCCTCGGTAATCCGGTCACCGTCCTGTGGATGTCCGTGGTTTCCGGTTACCTGATTCAGGCGCTGGGCTGGCGGGAAATGTTCATCATTGAGGGCTTCCCGGCCATCATCTGGGCGTTCTGCTGGTGGGTGCTGGTAAAAGACAAACCGTCTCAGGTCGGTTGGCTGTCAGAATCTGAAAAAGCCGCTCTTCAGGCACAACTGGAAAAAGAGCAGCAAGGCATCAAAGCCGTACGTAACTATAGCGAGGCTTTCCGCTCACGTAACGTCATCCTGCTGTGTATGCAGTATTTCGCCTGGAGTATTGGCGTCTATGGTTTTGTCCTGTGGCTGCCGTCGATTATCCGCAACGGCGGCGCAAATCTGGGGATGGTGGAAGTTGGTTGGCTGTCATCCGTACCGTATCTGGCGGCAACGGCGGCGATGATCCTCGTCTCCTGGGCGTCCGATAAGCTGCAAAACCGTAAGCTGTTTGTCTGGCCACTGTTACTGATCGCGGCGTTCGCGTTTATCGGCTCCTGGGCCGTAGGCGCAGACCACTTCTGGATTTCTTACACGCTGCTGGTTATTGCAGGCGCGGCAATGTATGCCCCCTATGGTCCCTTCTTCGCCATCATCCCGGAAATGCTGCCGCGCAACGTCGCCGGTGGGGCAATGGCGTTGATTAACAGCATGGGCGCGCTAGGTTCATTCTTTGGTTCATGGTTTGTCGGCTACCTCAATGGCGCTACCGGCAGCCCGTCCGCCTCGTACATTTTTATGGGGGTAGCGCTTTTTGTCTCAGTGTGGCTAACTCTCATTGTTAAGCCTGCTAATAATCAACAGCTACCTATTGGCGCACGCCACGCTTAAATTTTAACTTACGGAGATTCGCATGAAGCCGTCCATTATTCTCTATAAAGCGTTACCTGACGATTTATTGCATCGCCTGGAAGAGCATTTTACTGTGACTCAGGTGCCTAACCTGCGCCCGGAAACGGTCGCACAGCACGCCGACGCTTTTGCCAATGCAGAAGGTCTGCTGGGCTCCAGTGAAGCCGTCAATACCGCTCTGCTGGAGAAAATGCCCAGGCTGCGTGCGACATCCACGATTTCCGTAGGCTATGACAACTTCGACGTCGATGCCCTCAACGCGCGTAAGGTGCTGTTGATGCACACGCCAACCGTGCTGACGGAAACCGTCGCCGATACGGTAATGGCGCTGGTGTTAAGCACCGCTCGCCGGGTAGTGGAAGTTGCCGAACGGGTAAAGGTCGGCGAATGGACCAAAAGTATCGGACCGGACTGGTTTGGTACCGATGTACACCACAAAACGCTGGGGATTGTCGGTATGGGCCGCATTGGGCTGGCGCTGGCACAACGTGCGCATTTCGGCTTTAGCATGCCGATTCTCTATAATGCGCGCCGTCATCATCAGGAAGCAGAAGAGCGCTTCAATGCACGTTACTGCGACCTCGATACGCTGTTGCAGGAGTCTGATTTTGTCTGCCTGATCCTGCCGTTGACCGACGAAACGCATCATCTGTTCAGCACCGAGCAGTTTGCCAAAATGAAGTCTTCCGCCATTTTCATTAACGCCGGACGTGGCCCGGTGGTCGATGAAAAAGCGTTGATTGCTGCCCTGCAAAAAGGCGAAATTCATGCCGCTGGCCTGGATGTATTTGAGCAAGAGCCATTATCGGTAGACTCACCGCTGCTGTCACTGCCCAACGTGGTGGCCGTACCGCACATTGGTTCAGCCACGCACGAAACGCGCTACAACATGGCGGCCTGTGCGGTGGATAACTTAATCGATGCGCTGCAAGGACACGTTGAGAAGAACTGCGTAAACCCGCAGGTCGCATCATAAACAAAAGGCCGGGTAGCGCTTACGCTCACCCGGCCTTTCATGTATTACCGTATCTTAATTACTGAGCGGCATTCACCGCAGCAGTCCAGGCCTGATTAAATGCCTGATGCTGAGCAGCCAACGGGCCAATCAGCGTATTGTACTGACTTGCCTGCTGTGACGTTGGGAACTGGATACCGTTGGCGACAAAGCTCACCTGCGTATCCTGCTGCGCCACAAAATCACCAACCTGCACCAACTGCTGCGTGAAAATTTGCGCGGCAGGGATCAGCGGCTGTAAGGCCTCTGCTGGTGCAGTAACAACTTTGTTGTACACCTGATCAAAGACCGGCTTCAGATCTTCGCCCTGCTTCAGCGCGCCATGCGCAGCATCTGCCTGTAGTTTCGCATTCTGCAACTGTTGCCCTAATACACCTAGCGCACCATTTGCCTGACGCAGCGGCTCACGCTGAGTCACATAATCCTGAGGAACACGAATCGCATTTACGCTATCAACCACCGGGCGCAGACCGGAGTCCATCGCCTGATTAACCTGCTGCGAATAGCCATACAGAATCGCGTAATCGGACACAAACGGGCCAAACTGTTTTTTCTGATCGGCGGTCAGCGTTGGTAAACGCTCTCCGCTACGCATTGCAGTATTCTGCAGAAAATCGATAAACGCTTTGCGTTGATCGCCTTCTTTATCAAAACACCCACTCAGGCCAACTACCATTAAGAGCGCCAAAACAGGCGCAAACCAGCGAGAGCAGGACTTACCTGTCGCCATTTTAATACTCCTTTCACCCAAAAATGCGCACAACGACACCCGCGTGCCTGACGTTGACAAGGATAGTCCAGGTCAGCCCCGCAAGATACCCTTTCCGCGTAATCTTGTGGGGGAAAATAACCGTTCCCGCCACCGTTCGTTTTGCTAAACAATGCTGCATTTACCACTCGGCGTCATATTTTAGTCATCTTTACAATCGGAATCGATCGTTCGGAGATCCTGACCTTTATCAGTTCGTTAGCCAGCAATAGATTGTCACCTGCGATCCGCTGAAACGAATCCATCACGCAAACCTTAAATCCGGCTTCATTTTTTCCGACTACTCTTAATGAGCTTCGAAGAAATTCACGATCCCGCTGTGTGATTTGTAGGAGTTCTCAATGGAATACAAAGATCCTATGTTTGAACTGCTAAGCAGTCTGGAGCAGATTGTTTTTAAAGATGTATCGCAGACGGTCACTCTGCCGCAAAAAACCAACCCTTTCACCGAATTTGAACAGCTACGACGAGGGACAGGTTTAAAAACAGATGATTTTGCCCGAGTGATGGGCGTGACGGTCGCGATGGTTCATGAATGGGAGTCTAAACGCGTAAAGCCTTCCACTACCGAATTGAAGTTAATGCGCCTGATTCAGGCAGACCCTAGGTTAAGTAAGCAACTGATGGATTGAACTATTTTTCAATTTTGCTTAAGAACGGTCCTGTTTCAGGGCCGTTCTCTTACGAAGGTTATCCACAAAAAAGAAAATAGTAGTTGCATCCACATGCGTAAAATGAGTTAATGCCCTCAACGGTTTGACGTACAGACCATTACAGCAGTTAGTAAGGCAAGTCCCTTCAAGAGTTATCGTTGATACCCTTCGTAGTGAGCATTTCCTTTACTGTTAAAAAATCTGTAAAGCACGCCATATCGCCGAAAGGCACACTTATTTTTTAAAAGGTAATACACTATGTCCGGTAAAATGACTGGTATCGTAAAATGGTTCAACGCTGACAAAGGTTTCGGCTTCATCACTCCTGACGATGGCTCTAAAGACGTATTCGTACACTTCTCTGCTATCCAGAACGATGGCTACAAATCTCTGGACGAAGGTCAGAAAGTTTCCTTCACCATCGAAAGCGGCGCTAAAGGCCCGGCAGCTGGCAACGTAACCAGCCTGTAAGCTTAAAAAGCTCAAAATTCTGAATCCCTGCCAAACGGCGGGGATTTTTTTTATCTGTACTTCGCAGTACATCCCACCTAAACGCTTCTTTGCATTACTTTACCCGTCGCCCCTTTGACCTTTCCCTAAGGGCAAGCTTTATAGTGAGCCAGTCTATATTCCACAATTTTCACAAGGAATTGAAGCTATGTCGAAATCCTCACTGCTGCTGATTTTAGGTTTGCTCACCACTGGTACTGCGTTCGCGGCAACGCCGGAAGCTACTTTTCTGGCCGAACACGGGCTTAGCGGGAAATCCGTCGAACAAATCGTAGAGACGATTGATCAGTCACCGCAGAGTCGCCCGCTGCCGTACTCTGCATCCATCACCAGCACCGCGTTGAAGCTCTCTTCGGGCGATCAGGTTTATACCCTGCCGCTCGGTGAAAAATTCTATCTGTCATTTGCCCCGTATGAATGGCAAACACATCCTTGCTTCAACCACAGTCTTTCTGGCTGCCAGGGCGAAATGCCGGAGAAGACATTCAATGTCAAAGTGACGGATAACAAGGGTGATGTGGTGGTACAAAAAGCGATGAAGAGCGGCCGTAATGGCTTTGTCGGGGTATGGCTACCGCGCAATATGGAAGGCACCATCGCAGTGAGCTACAACGGTAAAACGGCGGAGTATCCTACTAAGACGATGGAAGACAGCCAGACCTGTCTGACAAAATTGCAGTTGCGCTAACAACATAAAAAAATGCCGGATAAGGCGAAGCCACCATCCGGCATTTTCTAAGTCAGCGCAGGGCCGTTACTGCAGCAGAGAAATATCAGCCACGCGCAGGAACAGCTCGCGCAGTTTTTCGAGCATAGACAGACGGTTAATACGCAGATCTTTATCTTCTACGTTGACCATCACTTTCTCGAAGAACGCATCAACCGGTTCACGCAGTTCCGCCAACTCAACCAGCGCTTCCTGGTAACGACCGGCAGCGAAGACAGGCTCCAGCTTATCGCGCAGCACAACCACCTGCATCGCCAGCGCAATTTCTTCCGGCTCTTTCAGCGTTGCCGCATTCACGCGGTCATTCAGCGTCTCTTCAGACTTCGCCAGGATGTTCGATACACGCTTGTTCGCGGCAGCCAGCGCGGACGCGGCTTCCAGCGTACGGAAGTGCGAAACCGCCTTCATACGTGCGTCAAAATCAGCCGGACGAGTCGGACGACGTGCCAGTACGGCCTGAATAGTGTCGACGGTATAACCTTCGTCCTGATACCAGGCGCGGAAGCGACCGAGCATAAAGTCGATAACGTCATCCACCACGTTGGCGTTGGTCAGCTTGTCACCATACAGACGAACCGCTTCTTCGGTCAGCGTTTGCAGATCCAGATTCAGGTTCTTCTCAACGATAATACGCAGCACACCCAGCGCAGCACGACGCAGCGCAAACGGGTCTTTGTCGCCTTTCGGATGCTGACCGATACCGAAGATACCCGCCAGGGTGTCCATCTTGTCAGCAATCGCCACGGCACAAGCTACCGGGTTCGACGGCAGGTCATCACCAGCAAAACGCGGCTGATACTGCTCGTTCAGCGCCACAGCTACATCTTCCGCTTCGCCATCGTGACGCGCGTAGTGCATGCCCATCACACCCTGGGTGTCGGTGAACTCGAAGACCATGTTGGTCATCAGGTCACACTTGGACAGCAGGCCAGCACGCGTTGCGTGGTTAACATCAGCGCCAATCTGACCAGCAATCCAGCCCGCCAGCGCCTGGATACGGTCAGTCTTGTCGCGCAGCGTACCCAGTTGCTGTTGGAACAGCACGGTTTGCAGACGCGGCAGATGGTCTTCCAGACGTTTTTTACGGTCGGTATTGAAGAAGAACTCGGCATCCGCCAGGCGCGGACGAACGACTTTCTCGTTACCGGAGATAATCTGGATCGGATCTTTCGATTCGATGTTGGCAACGAAGATAAAGTTCGGCAGCAGTTTGCCGTCGTTCGCGTAAACCGGGAAGTACTTCTGGTCACCTTTCATGGTGTGAACCAGCGCTTCAGACGGAACTGCGAGGAATTTCTCTTCGAATTTCGCGGTCAGCACTACCGGCCATTCCACCAGCGAGGTGACTTCTTCCAGCAGGCTTTCGCTCAGGTCAGCGTTACCGCCAATCTTACGCGCCGCTTCTTCAGCATCGGCTTTGATTTTCGCTTTACGCTCAGCGTAATCCGCAATTACTTTGCCGCGCTCACGCAGGATTTCCGGGTACTGATCGGCAGAATCGATGGTGAATTCCGGCTCGCCCATAAAGCGGTGTCCACGGATCACGCGATCGGACTGAATGCCCAGAATCGTTGCCTGAATCACTTTGTCGCCCAACAGCAGGGTCACGGTGTGAACCGGACGCACGAAGTGGACATCAGACGCGCCCCAGCGCATCAGTTTCGGGATAGGCAGCTTCGCCAGTGACGTGGCGATCATGTTTGGCAGCAGCGTTTCTGCGCTTTCGCCTTTTACATGCGCACGGTACAGCAGCCATTCGCCTTTGTCGGTAGTCAGACGCTCAGCCTGATCAACCGTGATACCGCAGCCACGTGCCCAACCTTCTGCCGCTTTGCTCGGTTTGCCTTCAGCGTCAAACGCCTGAGCAATGGCCGGACCGCGTTTTTCAACTTCGCGATCGGGTTGAGATTCCGCCAGATTCGCGACTTTCAGCGCCAGACGACGCGGCGCGGCGAACCACTCAACGTTGCCGTGCGCGATGCCAGCGTTATCCAGCTCCGCGGTAAAGTTTGCAGCAAAGGACTCAGCCAGGCTGCGCAGTGCTTTTGGTGGCAGCTCTTCAGTGCCGATTTCCACCAGAAAAGTTTTCTCAGACATGGCCGCCTCTTATTTGTCTTTGTTGCACATCGGGAAGCCAAGGGCTTCACGGGAAGCGTAATAAGCTTCTGCCACTGCTTTGGTCAGGGTGCGAATGCGCAGGATATAGCGCTGACGCTCGGTGACGGAGATGGCTTTACGCGCATCCAGCAGGTTGAAGCTATGGGCGGCTTTCAGAATACGTTCATACGCAGGCAGCGGCAGCGGATTTTCCAGCGCCAGCAGCTGCTGCGCTTCCTTCTCGTACTGCTCGAAGCAGGTGAACAGGAAGTCCACGTCGGCGTATTCGAAGTTGTAGGTGGATTGCTCCACTTCGTTCTGATGGAACACGTCGCCGTAAGTGGTTTTACCCAGCGGGCCGTCGCTCCAGACCAGGTCGTAAACGCTGTCTACGCCCTGAATGTACATGGCCAGACGTTCCAGACCGTAAGTAATTTCCCCGGTTACTGGTTTACATTCCAGGCCACCAACCTGCTGGAAGTAGGTGAACTGTGTCACTTCCATGCCGTTCAGCCACACTTCCCAACCCAGACCCCAGGCACCCAGCGTCGGGTTTTCCCAGTTATCTTCCACGAAACGGATATCGTGAATGGTCGGGTCCATACCCAGTTCTTTCAGAGAACCCAGGTACAGCTCCTGAATGTTGTCCGGAGACGGCTTAATCACTACCTGGAACTGATAGTAGTGCTGTAAGCGGTTCGGGTTTTCGCCATAGCGGCCATCGGTCGGACGACGAGAAGGCTGCACATAAGCAGTCGCCATCGGCTCCGGCCCCAGCGCACGCAGGCAGGTCATTGGGTGAGATGTTCCCGCGCCGACTTCCATGTCCAATGGTTGAACGATGGTGCAGCCCTGGCGAGCCCAGTAATCCTGTAAGGTCAGGATCAAGCCCTGGAAGGTCCTGGTATCAAACTTTTGCATATTATTTCGTGCTGGATACGTGTGGATTTAAAGGAAGCGATCAGTATACCCGCTGGCTGCAAGATATACAGTACGAAACGGGAAAAAGGGGGAACTTAGCGCATGGAAAGGTGCAAAAACTGCCCGTCTGCATCAAAAGAACAGACAAAACTCTCTTTACGGAAGGTAGAACCACGCATCTCATAGCTGCCCTGGAATTGTTCCAGTCCAGAGATATCAATTTTCTGCGCGCCAGTGTTGTAGCGTTGCGCCGCCTCATTTTTGCACAATGACTCCATATCCAGCGAACGTGTGGCACTGACCTTAACCTTTTGCGCTTTCTGCGCAGGTGCAGACGATTGTGTGTCAGCGCACGCTACCAGCAAAAGGGCAGCGATCGCGGGAAAGAAATACTTCATCATCATTTTATTACCGCCTGGTTTGCTGGTCAGTCTTATTATTAGTGTCTGGAAACAGATCCTATTTTGAGAATCTCATCAGACCATCTCAAGCTTTAGCGTAAGAACTCGGATTATTCCAGTGAGCTACGTTCGCAAAATATCGGTCAGACTTTTTTTAATGGACACAGAGGAACTGATGCAGCCCAAAATTTTCTGGATTGATAACCTGCGCGGGATAGCCTGTTTAATGGTCGTGATGATCCACACCACAACCTGGTACATCACCAATGCGCAAAGCGTCAGCCCGTTGAATTGGGATCTGGCTAACGTGCTCAATTCAGCCTCTCGCGTCAGCGTTCCGCTGTTCTTTATGATTTCGGGCTATCTGTTCTTTGGTGAGCGTAGCGCCAAACCGCGCCATTTCCTGCGCATCGCACTTTGCATTCTGTTCTACAGCAGCGTGGCGCTGGCCTATATCCTGCTGTTTACCTCAATCAACGCGGAGCTGTCGCTGAAGAACCTGCTGCAAAAGCCGGTGTTCTATCACCTGTGGTTTTTCTTCGCGATCGCCGTCATCTACCTGGTTTCTCCGCTGATACAGGTGAAAAATATCAGCGGCAAGAAGCTACTGGCGCTCATGGTTGTGATTGGGGTGATTGCCAATCCCAACACCGTCTCGCAAAAAATCGGCGGCTTTGAGTGGCTCCCAGTCAACCTGTACATCAGTGGCGATACTTTCTATTACATCCTGTACGGCATGCTGGGCCGGGCGATTGGCATGATGGATACGCAAAAGCGTGCGCTCAGCTGGCTCTGTGCGGCGGTATTTATTACCGCAGTATTTATTATTTCTCGTGGCACATTGCATGAACTGCGCTGGCGAGGCAATTTTGCCGACACCTGGTACCTCTACTGCGGCCCAGCGGTATTTATTTGCGCCGCCTCGCTCCTGACGCTGGTCAAAAATACGCTCAGCACACGTACCCTGCCGCTACTGGGCCTTATTTCTCGCCATTCATTGGGCATTTATGGTTTTCATGCGCTGATCATTCACGCACTACGTACCAACGGAATTGAACTCAAAAACTGGCCACCGCTGGATATGCTGTGGATTTTCAGCGCCACGCTGGCAGGAAGTTTACTGTTGTCTATTCTGTTGCAGCGTATTGATACACGTAGGCTGGTGAGTTAGGTGTCTCCAGGCAGCGCCCGATTACACGAACGCTGCAGTAAAAATTGCCCCATTAAACAGACGAAGAATGCTGCCGGGTATAACCCTATTTCGAAGGGCGCCAACGGGGCATTCCACACCCCCACCAGCAACAGCCCTGCCGTGATGAGCGCCACCATCTGACATACGGAAGCGAAGCGTTCATCGTTTTGATTGAGATTTACTGCGCGCTGATAGGCATACGTTACGAACATCCCCGTCATCAGCGCCCCCAAAAAATACCCCTTGCCGCTCAATAACGGGCATGCGCGCCATAAACCGATACTGTAAGTCAGTATGCCTGAGAGGAATAATATCCATGGCAACAGCCTGGTTGTCTTCATTGGGATCTCCTTATCCATCATGGATACAATATGAATAACCCGCTAAAGACAACACAGAAAAAAGCGACTACACAGGACTTTCAGAATACATCCATACGTGTAACTTATTATTTTTGTGGATATATGTATGCGGCAAATTCCCCTCTGCTAGCCAGAGGGGAAAGTGGTCAGGACATCAGCGGTTGTAATTGCTGATAGATACGACGGAAGGTTTCTCGACGCTGTTGATAACGAGCATGACGCTCCGCGTCAGGATAATGCGCCTGCTCCAGCGTAAGCTGAGGCAGTAACTCTGATAACGACGTTTGCGGATTCATGGCAACTTGCGCCAGGCGCGCCGCGCCGAGTGCAGGGCCAACGTCACCGCCGGTACGGTAATCCAACTGCAATCCGCTGATGTCAGATAGCATCTGACGCCAGTATTCACTGCGTGCCCCACCGCCGATCAGCGTAATGCTGGCGGGCTGAACGCCACAGGCATGTACCACGTCCATACCGTCAGCCAGCGCAAACCCCACACCTTCCAGCACCGCCTGCGCCAGTTCTGCCGGACCATGCTGATGCGTCAGACCGAAAAATACGCCCTTAGCCTGCGGATTGTTATGCGGCGTACGCTCGCCGGACAAATAAGGTAAAAACCAGACCGGCTCCGCGTGTTCATCCGCCTGTTGCGCAGCGTCAATCAACGCAGGAACGCTCGCCAGTCCAGTTAATTTTGCCGCCCAGTCCAGACACGATGCTGCACTTAACATTACAGACATCAGATGCCATCGCTCAGGCAAAGCATGGCAAAAACTGTGAACCGCACTTTCCGGTTTGCTAAGGAAACCATCACTCACCGCAAAATAGACGCCGGATGTCCCCAGCGAAAGCATCGCCTGACCGGCATTCATCATACCTACGCCAACCGCGCCCGCCGCGTTATCACCGCCTCCGGCAACAACCGCAACCTCCTGCATTCCCCAGGCTTTGGCGACGTCTGGCAATAAGGTTCCGGTAATCTCGCTGCCTTCATAGAGCGCAGGCATATGCGCGCGAGTCAGTTTACAGGCAGCCAGCATGACATCGCTCCAGTCACGCTTCGCGACATCCAGCCACATTGTCCCTGCCGCATCAGACATATCGCTGGCAAAATCACCGGTCATGCGCAAACGCAGGTAATCTTTCGGCAGCAGGACTTTATCAATCTGGTTGAAAATCTCCGGCTCGTGGCGTTGCACCCACAGCAGTTTTGGCGCGGTAAAGCCAGGCATCATCAGGTTGCCAGTGATGGCACGAGACTGCGGAACATGATTCTCCAGCATCTCGCACTCTTCAGCACAGCGACCGTCGTTCCATAAGATAGCCGGACGCAATACCTTCTGTTGTTCATCCAGTAGCGTCGCGCCGTGCATCTGCCCGGCAATCCCCAACGCTTTCACCTCGCGGAGTGAATGCTGCTGACCCAGTGCTTTTACCGCGCGATCCGTTGCCAGCCACCACTGCTCAGGGTCTTGTTCTGACCATAACGGGTGCGGGCGCGAGACGGTGAGTTTCTCCGTTTTTGAAGCCACCACATCGCCCTGCTCATTGAGCAGAATGGCCTTTACGCCTGATGTGCCAAGATCTATCCCGATATACATAAGGCATCGTTCCTTAAAGAAAGGCCCGGTAGCGCTAGCTGACCGGGCTTACGGACGTTCTCAGAGACCCGTTATTTGTCGAACAAATAATGGTTTACCAGATTTTCCAGCAATTCCTGATGACCGCTCTGGTGCACTGGCGCCAGGTTGTGTTGTTCAGCGTACTGCGCAATTTCTGTCAGCGTCATCTGGCCTTTCAGAATTTGCTGGCCCAGCTCACCATTCCAACCGGCATAACGTTTAGCCACACGCTGATCCAGGCCACCGTCTTCAATCATACGGGCCGCAATTTTCAGCGACAGCGCCATGGTATCCATCGCGCCAATATGACCATAGAACAGATCGTATTTATCGGTGCTCTGACGACGTACTTTGGCATCAAAGTTCAGGCCGCCGGTAGTGAAGCCGCCCGCTTTCAGGATTTCGTACATCACCAGCGCATTCTCTTCTACGCTGTTCGGGAACTGGTCTGTATCCCAGCCCAGCTGTGCGTCGCCGCGGTTGGCATCGACAGAGCCAAACAGACCCAGCGCGATAGCAGTGGCGATTTCGTGATGGAACGAATGGCCTGCAAGCGTAGCGTGGTTGGCTTCGATATTCAGTTTGATCTCTTTTTCCAGACCGAACTGCTTGAGGAATCCGTACACGGTCGCCGCATCGTAGTCGTACTGGTGCTTGGTCGGTTCCTGCGGTTTCGGCTCGATAAGCAAAGTGCCCTGGAAACCGATTTTGTGTTTGTGTTCCACGACTAATTGCATGAAACGACCAATCTGCTCACGTTCCTGACGCAGATCGGTATTCAGCAGTGTTTCATAACCTTCACGGCCGCCCCACAGAACGTAGTTTTCACCACCTAACTTGTGCGTGGCATCCATGGCCGTAACCACCTGCGTGGCGGCCCAGCTGAACACTTCTGGATCTGGGTTTGTGGCCGCACCCGCACCGTAGCGTGGGTTAGTGAAGCAGTTTGCTGTACCCCACAGCAGCTTCACGCCGCTCTGTTCCTGTTTTGCCGCCAGTACATCAACCATCTGCGCAAAGTTGTTTTTGTACTCTTTCAAAGACGCGCCTTCCGGCGAAACATCCACGTCATGGAAGCAGTAGTAAGGCACGTTCAGCTTGTGGAAAAACTCAAATGCCACATCCGCTTTGCGTTTCGCCAGCGCCAGAGCTTCACCAGGCTGCTGCCATGGACGATCGAAAGCGCCCATACCGAACATATCCGCCCCGTTCCAGCAGAAGGTATGCCAGTAGCAGGCCGCAAAACGCAGATGATCTTCCATGCGCTTGCCCAATACGATTTCGTCAGGGTTGTAATGGCGAAATGCGAGCGGGTTGGTGGATTGAGTGCCTTCGAAACGAACACGATCGAGTTGGTCAAAATAAGCCGGCATAATAAGCTCCATAATCAGGTAATACGGCAAGTAAACTGCGATATGGCTATACTGGAATTTCCTGATTTATTGCTCAATTACGTTATTTCACACCGCCATTAAGAGAATACCCAAACGTGCGCTGGCTCCCAAAAAAACGCGCTAAATAAAGAAATAAAAAAGCGATCGCGATCGAAGGTTAGTCATTAAACAAAAAACCGTAATGCGCAGATAAAAAATGACAATTGTCATCCCGCGACCAGTATGTAAATTTTGCGTAGCCTCAGGCAATCAGGAATTTTGTCACGCTTCATCAAGCAGTCGTACCTGCGGTTTTGCTAGTATCGACAGGCCCACGTTAACCTTTCCAGGACAGGTTCTTATGTTTGATAAACGTCACCGCATCACTCTGCTATTTAATGCCAATAAAGCCTACGACCGCCAGGTGGTAGAAGGTGTGGGTGAATATTTACAGGCATCGCAATCCGAGTGGGATATATTCATTGAGGAAGATTTCCGAGCCCGTATCGATAATATTAAAGACTGGTTAGGCGACGGCGTTATTGCTGATTATGACGATGATGATATTGCGCAATTACTTGCCGATGTTGAAGTTCCCATCATCGGCGTTGGAGGCTCCTACCATCTGGAGCAAGATTATCCACCGGTACATTACATCGCCACCGACAACCACGCGTTGGTAGAAAGCGCTTTCCTGCACCTGAAAGAAAAAGGGATTAACCGCTTTGCGTTCTATGGTCTGCCATCGTCAAGCGGAAAACGCTGGGCCGAGGAACGTGAGTATGCGTTTTGCCAGTTGGTTGCCAAAGAGAAGTACCGCGGCGTTGTCTATCAGGGGCTGGAAACCGCACCGGAAAACTGGCAGCACGCGCAAAATCGTCTGGCGGACTGGCTACAAACACTACCGCCGCAAACCGGTATTATCGCCGTTACCGACGCGCGGGCACGACACGTCCTGCAAGTCTGCGAGCACCTGCATATTCCAGTACCGGAAAAGCTGTGTGTGATTGGTATCGACAACGAAGAACTGACCCGCTATCTGTCGCGGGTGGCGCTGTCATCCGTGGCCCAGGGAGCCAGGCAGATGGGGTATCAGGCCGCTAAGCTCTTACATCGTTTACTGGCAAATGAAGAGCTGCCGCTGCAACGTACACTGGTTCCTCCGGTGCGCGTCATTGAACGCCGCTCAACTGACTACCGTTCATTAACCGATCCGGCGGTGATTCAGGCGATGCACTTTATCCGCAACCATGCCTGTAAAGGTATTAAGGTTGAACAAGTGCTGGATTCAGTGGGGATTTCTCGTTCGAATCTGGAGAAGCGTTTTAAAGAAGAGGTCGGAGAGACTATCCACGCCGTGATTCATGCCGAAAAGCTGGAAAAAGCGCGCAGCCTGTTGATATCTACCACGCTTTCAATCAACGAAATTTCACAGATGTGCGGCTATCCGTCTCTGCAATACTTTTATTCGGTCTTTAAGAAAGAGTATGACACAACGCCCAAAGAGTATCGCGATGTGAACAGCGAAGTGTTGATATGAGGATTATTGCCGGATGCGGCGAAGCCGCCATCCGGCACACAGAATTACATATGCGCGGCGATTAAACGCTGGTTATCCTGATACATTGCGAACAGATAGTTGTTGTAGCTCTGTCCTTTAGTGGAATAACCCTTCAGCTTATGAATCATCGCGGTAGCGGTGACTTCCTGATCGGCTTTACGCAGTTGCGCACGTGACTTACGGAATGAAGAGTAAGCCGGATGCGTGTTCAGGTTGATGACGTAAGCATTCACCGACTCTTTCACCGATTCAAACTGTGAGTAGCCTTTCACCTTACCCGGGGCATTATTACAACGACCTTTGCCACATTTCATGCCAAACAGGTTGTTGTTGCTACGCGCCAGCTTCGACGTACCCCAGCCACTTTCAGCCGCAGCCATGGTTGCCACCATACTGGTCGGGATAATGTCTACGCGCTCAAGCAGCGTATTCCATGGGATTTTACGCGTGTTGCCAGACCAGCTCACCTTGTAGCGCTTCGCGATGTCTTTCATACGCGTACGCTCAGTCGGTGACCAGCGGTTCTGGTACTGTTTTGAAATCAGCCAGTTACGGTCCGCCGTAATGGCAGCATTTTGACTGGTAATATAAGGCATAACCGTCCGGAGAAACGCTTTTTTCCTTGGTGTTCCGGAAGGGTATTTTCGCAAATCAGGAAGTGAACTACTCTTTGCACTATTGCGAGAATACTCTTGTTTACTGCTTACCTGTGTATTACTTGTCTTGATTACCTGGGGCTTGTGACTCGTTGTCGCCGTGTGTGTCTTTGCCAGCACCTCACCCGAAAATGCAACGGTGAGTAACATAAGAATCATTGCCCCATATCGTCGAATGGGAGTCAATATCATTAGGTCTCCTGGTCGGATTTATACATTCCAACACCTTATATTTTTCACAAAAATGAGAGATGAATCTCAAATCATATCAAAAATAGCCGTCAAGAGCACCCAAAGGAATAGTCCAATTCTGAAACCATGTCACGCATTAACGGTTCAGGGTGCTATTAATTCGAAGAAAATGTGGAGGTTATCGCAAAATAAGTTCATTTTTTGCGCGCGATCGCTCACCCTCACTTCTCCTCCTGGCGGAATCGACTCAAAGGAGGAGTTTCCGGCCTGATTTCACTGGCAAACTGGCGAAAATCGCAGCACCAAGGACAGCATTATGAAACTTGCCGCCGTTGCGCTGGCGCTCATGCCCGGCATTGCCATCGCCTCATCATGGACTTCTCAGGGACTCCCCACCTTCGAAGCGGAAGGTACGGGTAAATTCGTCAGCCATGCAGCGTTGACGAAGGGTACGCGTCCTTTAATCCTAAATTTTGACCAACAGTGCTGGCAGCCTGCTGATGCGATAAAACTCAACCAGATGCTGTCGCTAAAACCGTGTGAAGGCGCCCCGCCGCAGTGGCGCTTATTCAAAGACGGCGATTACACACTGGAAGTGGATACCCGCTCCGGAACGCCAACGTTGATGCTCTCGGTAAAAAGCGCCGCAGACCCTGTCACGACCCAGATTCGCCAGTGCCCGAAATGGGATGGTTCGCCGTTAACACTGGATGTGAGCCAGACCTTTCCGGAAGGTGCCGTGGTGCGCGATTTCTACAGCCAGAAAACGGCAACGGTAAAAAATGGGACAATTACCCTACAGCCTGCCGCAGCCAGTAACGGACTGTTGCTGCTGGAACGGGCGGAAACCGATGCCCCGGCCGCTTTCGACTGGCATAACGCTACGGTGTATTTCGTCCTGACAGACCGCTTTGTAAATGGTGACCCGAGCAACGACCACAGCTACGGTCGGCGCAGCGATGGCATGCAGGAAATTGGCACCTTCCACGGGGGCGATTTACGCGGTCTTGCCAGCAAACTCGACTATCTGCAACAACTGGGCGTCAATGCGTTATGGATCAGCGCGCCGTTTGAGCAAATCCACGGCTGGGTCGGCGGTGGCACCAAAGGCGATTTCCCCCATTATGCTTACCACGGCTATTACACTCAGGACTGGACCACGCTCGATGCGAATATGGGTAATGAAGCTGACCTGCGTGCGCTGGTTGACGGCGCGCACCAGCGCGGCATTCGCATCCTGTTTGATGTCGTCATGAATCATACCGGCTACGCCACGCTGGCGGATATGCAGGAGTATCAGTTTGGGGCCCTGTACTTGTCGGGCGATGAACTGAAAAACACGCTCGGTGAACGCTGGACGGACTGGAAGCCAGCCGCCGGGCAAAGCTGGCACAGCTTTAATGATTACATCAACTTCAGCGATAAAGCAGGCTGGGAAAAATGGTGGGGGAAAAACTGGATCCGCACCGATATTGGCGATTACGACAATCCGGGTTTTGACGACCTGACCATGTCGCTGGCTTTCCTGCCCGATCTGAAAACCGAATCCACCACGCCTTCCGGGCTGCCAAACTTTTATCAACACAAACCGGATACGCACGCTAAAGCTATTGCTGGTTATACGCCCCGCGATTATCTGACCCACTGGCTCAGCCAGTGGGTGCGTGATTACGGGATTGACGGGTTTCGGGTCGATACCGCCAAACACGTCGAACTTCCCGCCTGGCAGCAGTTAAAAACACAGGCCAGCGCGGCGCTGGTTGAATGGAAGAAAGCGAACCCGGATAAAGCGCTTGATGACAAACCTTTCTGGATGACCGGCGAGGCCTGGGGTCACGGCGTGATGCAAAGCGACTATTACCGTCACGGCTTTGATGCGATGATCAATTTCGACTATCAGGAGCAGGCGGCAAAGGCAGTCGATTGTCTGGCAAATATGGATGTCACCTGGCAACAAATGGCTGAGAAATTGCAGGATTTCAACATTCTGAGCTATCTTTCCTCGCACGATACGCGTCTGTTCCGCGAAGGTGGAGACAAAGCCGCCGAGCTATTGCTGCTGGCGCCAGGCGCGGTACAACTCTTTTACGGCGACGAGTCGGCCCGGCCCTTTGGACCAACAGGTTCAGACCCATTGCAGGGTACGCGCTCAGAAATGAACTGGCAGGATGTGGCCGGAAAATCTGCCGCTATCGTCGCTCACTGGCAGCGCATCAGTCAGTTCCGGGCCAGACATCCCGCCATCGGCGCCGGTAAACAGACCACGCTGACATTGAAGCAGGGATACGGATTTATCCGCGAGCATGGCGACGATAAGGTGATGGTGGTGTGGGCCGGTCAGCCCTGATCCCAACAGGCTTCCCGCTGTGCATACAGCGGGAAGCCCAACACAAAATAAAAAACCAGCCGGGCAAACATCTGCAGCACAAAACATCAATCCAGCCCACTCCCCCTGATTTGCACCCTGCCATAGGTAGCGCTATGGTTAGCCACTTTACTACTCAGTTCGACAGACCCCCTGCTATGACATTCTCACTTTTTGGCGACAAATTTACCCGCCATTCAGGCATCACCCGCCTGATGGAGGACCTCAACGACGGTTTACGCACCCCAGGCGCCATCATGCTCGGCGGTGGTAATCCGGCGCAAATTCCAGAGATGCAAAATTACTTCCAGTCTCTGCTGGCAGATATGCTGGAAAACGGCAAAGCCACTGATGCGCTTTGCAATTATGACGGTCCGCAAGGGAAAACCGAGCTACTGTCTGAACTGGCGAAACTGCTACGTGAGAAACAGGGTTGGGATATCGAGCCACAAAATATTGCACTGACAAATGGCAGTCAGAGCGCGTTTTTCTACTTATTCAATTTGTTCGCCGGACGCCGCGCTGACGGAACAACGCAAAAAGTGTTATTCCCGTTAGCCCCGGAATACATTGGCTATGCCGATTCCGGGCTGGAAGAAGATCTCTTCGTCTCAGCACGTCCGAACATTGAGCTGCTACCGGAAGGCCAGTTTAAGTATCACGTTGATTTTGAACACCTGCACATCGGTGAAGAAACGGGCATGATCTGCGTGTCGCGCCCCACTAACCCGACAGGCAACGTGATCACCGACGACGAGCTGATGAAGCTGGACCGGCTGGCCAACCAGCATGGGATCCCACTGGTGATTGATAACGCCTATGGCGTACCATTCCCTGGCATTATCTTTAGCGAAGCACGCCCACTGTGGAACCCCAACATTGTGTTGTGCATGAGCCTTTCCAAGCTGGGTCTGCCAGGCTCCCGCTGCGGTATCATTATCGCGAATGAAAAAATCATCACTGCGATTACCAATATGAACGGCATCATCAGCCTTGCACCTGGCGGGATGGGACCGGCGATGATGTGCGAGATGATTAAACGTAACGATCTGCTGCGCCTGTCCGAAACGGTTATCAAGCCGTTTTACTATCAGCGCGTTCAGGAGACGATTGCGATTATTCGCCGCTACTTGTCTGAAGATCGCTGCCTTATCCATAAACCTGAAGGCGCGATTTTCCTGTGGCTATGGTTCAAAGATTTACCGATCACCACCGAACTGTTGTATCAGCGTCTGAAAGCACGCGGCGTACTGATGGTTCCTGGTGACTACTTCTTCCCGGGGCTGGATAAACCCTGGCCGCATACCCATCAGTGCATGCGGATGAACTACGTGCCAGAGCCGGAGAAAATCGAAGCTGGCGTGAAGATTCTGGCTGAAGAGATCGAACGCGCCTGGCTGGAAGGCTAACGCAAACCCGACCCAAGTGCGGGTCGGGCTCACTTCACAGCGGCTGTGAACGCAGGCGCTGGCGCTGAATACTGACGGCATCAACACACTGCAACGCGCTGGTCGGGCAGGCTTCGACACACGCTGGTCCCGCCTCGCGATGCCAGCACAAATCGCATTTTATCGCCTGCACCCGCGACGAACGGGCGACGACATTCATTGCCCCAAACGGGCAGGCCAGCATACAGCTTTTACAACCAATACAACGTGCCTGTTCAACGAAGATATGCCCATGTTCACGACGAATGGCGTGAGTTGGACAAACATTCGCACAGGGAGCGTCTTCGCATTGATGGCAGGCGACCGCCGTGGTAAAGGCGTCGTCTTTGATGACCCGAATCCGCGGTATAAACGCAGAAGAAGAGACCGAAGCACAGTCCTGGTTTTGCTGATGCGCGACGACGCAGGCAACTTCGCAGGTACGACACCCAATACATTTTGCCGCATCCGCCATAATAAACGCGTTCATTGCCCCCTCCCTCTGCGTGAAAACCACAGAGTGCCAGAGAGACCGCCCCTGGCGCTTTGATCGGACAGGGGAAACGGTTAAATTTTGTCAGGTGACTGAATAACCTTAATCGCGAACGGTAAAACCCAGCTCATTTGAAATCGCCTGCGCGGTTTCCCGTAGCGGCTTGAGTAGATTTTTTTCCCCTATCTGCTTAAGTCGCGAGGTAGAGAGTGAAATTGACACCGCGTACGGCACCCGACCATGAATATCAAACACCGGCACGGCAATACAGGAAACGCCCAATTCGTTCTCTTCCCAATCCATCGCCATACTGCTTTCGCGGATCTGCGCCAATTCGTCGTACATCGCCGGTAAACCGGTAATGGTATTGCGGGTCAGCGGCTGAATAAGATCCTGATGGCTCTCCCAGTAAGATTTCACATAATCCGCATGCCCAAACGCCATGTAAATTTTACCCATCGCGGAGCAATACAGTGGCATATGTTGACCGATATAAGCGCGAGTACGCAGCATGCCCGTCGTCGGTTCCAGCTTATAAATCAGAATCGCGTGGTCATCTTCACGGCTGGAGAAGTTGATTGTTTCACCAGTAGCAATATTCAACGCTTCGAGGTGCGGCGCGGCAACATGGATGATATTCAGTGACGACAGTGCCTTCTGCCCAACGGCGATAAATTTGGTGGTCAGCCTATAGCTACCCGCAGCAGGTGCAGGCGTGACATATCCGCAGGACTGCAGCCCTTGCAGGAGTCGATGCACAGTACTTTTGTTCAGCCCGGCCAGTTCAGACAGATGGGCCAATGGGCACCCATTCGGATAGTTACTCAGAATCTCAATCAACATCAAACCACGGAACAGGCTCTGGCTTCCGGCTGGCCTCTCTTTGTCTTGCGTCATTTCACTCTCTTTTGTGCCCATCGCTTCCGCTCCCCTTTTCGTCGCGCTCTGATGGTAGCGCAAAGTGTGTTTCAGTTCACGATCTGAACCGAAAAAACACAACTATTTGATTTTGATGATTTTAAAAAATAGACCACCCCGTTGATCTGTCAAAATTTGATCGCTATATTTGAAATCAGATTTCGCATAGTGAAATTTAGAGATAAAAAAGCGATCAAATTTAAACAAGGAAACAGGAATGAAAGTCACTTTTGAGCAGTTGAAAGATGCGTTCAATCGGGTACTGCTGGCACGCGGTATTGCCGTTGAAACCGCCGATGCCTGTGCCGAAATGTTTGCGCGCACTACAGAGTCCGGCGTTTATTCGCACGGTGTGAATCGTTTTCCTCGTTTTATTCAGCAATTGGATAACGGCGACATCATTCCTGAGGCCAAACCGCAACGCATTACCAGCCTGGGGGCGATTGAACAATGGGATGCTCAGCGTTCGATCGGCAATCTGACGGCGAAAAAGATGATGGACAGAGCCATTGAGCTGGCCTCCGATCACGGTATTGGCCTGGTCGCACTGCGTAACGCCAACCACTGGATGCGCGGTGGCAGCTATGGCTGGCAGGCGGCGGAGAAAGGTTACATCGGTATCTGCTGGACTAACTCGATTGCCGTCATGCCACCGTGGGGTTCGAAAGAGTGCCGCATTGGCACTAACCCGCTGATCGTCGCGATCCCCTCATCGCCAATCACCATGGTTGATATGTCGATGTCGATGTTCTCCTACGGCATGCTGGAAGTGAATCGCCTGGCCGGTCGCGAACTGCCGGTAGACGGTGGCTTTGATGATGAAGGCAATCTCACCAAAGAGCCGGGCGTTATCGAAAAAAACCGCCGCATATTACCAATGGGTTACTGGAAAGGTTCAGGTCTGTCGATTGTGCTGGATATGATTGCCACCCTGCTTTCTGATGGCTCTTCCGTTGCGGAAGTCACCCAGGATAACAGCGATGAATATGGCGTTTCACAGATATTTATCGCCATTGAAGTGGATAAGCTGATCGATGGCGCCACCCGTGATGCCAAGCTACAGCGGATTATGGATTTCATCACCACCGCCGAACGCGCAGATGAAAACACGCCTGTCCGTCTGCCGGGCCACGAGTTTACAAAGCTACTGGAAGAAAATCGCCGGAACGGTATCACCGTTGACGACAGCGTCTGGGCAAAAATTCAGGCCCTGTAAGGAGCAACACCATGATCTTCGGACATATTGCTCAACCTAACCCATGCCATTTGCCTGCTGCGATTGAAAGGGCGCTCGACTTTCTGCGCACCACAGATTTTCGCAAACTGGAGCCGGGCGTGGTGGAGATCGACGGTAAAAATATCTTCGCGCAAATTATTGATTTAACCACGCGTGACGTTGCCGAAAATCGTCCTGAGGTGCATCGCCGCTATCTGGATATTCAGTTTCTGGCCTGGGGTGAAGAGAAAATCGGGATCGCCATTGATACCGGGAATAACCAAATCAGTGAATCGCTATTAGAACAGCGCGATATTATTTTTTATCACGCCAGCGAACATGAATCTTTTATTGAAATGATTCCGGGAAGTTACGCCATATTTTTCCCGCAGGATGTTCATCGTCCAGCATGTCATAAAACTGTCGCCACACCGATCCGCAAAATAGTCGTGAAGGTTGCTATTTCAGTTTTATAAAAGGAGCACAAAAAATGAAAGCTAACACTACCGGTTATATTATCGGTGCGTACCCCTGTGCACCCTCATTTCACCAAAAGAGTGAAGAGGAAGAGAAGGAATTCTGGCGACAACTCTCCGATACCCCGGATATTCGCGGACTGGAGCAGCCCTGTCTTGAACATCTGCACCCGTTAGGCGACGAATGGTTATTACGCCATACGCCGGGCGACTGGCAAATCGTGGTCACGGCCATTATGGAAACCATGCGCCGTCGCGGTATTAATGGTGGTTTCGGGCTGGCCTCCAGCGATGAAGAACAGCGTAAAGCCTGCGTGGCGTATTACCGTCATCTGCAGCAGAAAATCAACCATATCAATGCGGCCAACGGCGGAAAAGTGATTGCACTGGAGTTGCATGCTGCCCCGCTGGCGGGCAACCCGAACGTCGCTCAGGCCACCGACGCGTTTGCTCGTTCGCTGAAAGAAATTACCCGCTGGGACTGGTCCTGCGATCTGGTGTTGGAACATTGCGATGCCATGACAGGCCCCGCGCCACGCAAAGGATTTTTACCGTTAGACAACGTGCTGGACGCGATAGCCGGATATGACATCAGCGTGTGCATTAACTGGGCGCGCTCGGCCATTGAAGGGCGGAGCCTCACCCTACCGCTGACCCACACGCAGCAGACCAAACGGGCTGGAAAACTGGGCGCACTGATGTTTTCCGGTACCACGCTTGCGGGGGAATACGGCGAGTGGCAGGACTTACACGCACCGTTTGCCCCTTTCTGTCCAGAAGGTCTAATGACCACAGAGCATACCCACGAATTATTCGCCTGCGCAGGAGCAGACCCATTGCAATTTTCTGGCATTAAATTGCTGGAAATAAATGCCAGTGCAGATGTGAACCATCGTGTAGCGATATTGCGCGACGGTATCGCCGCATTAAATAAAGCAAAACTATAAAAATAAAATACTACTCTACGAGAATATTAATATGAACATGACCTCTCGCCCTACACTTCAAGACATACCCCGTCAGCGCTGGCTACGGATTATTCCACCTATTCTTATCGCCTGTATTATTTCTTATATGGACCGCGTCAATATCGCATTCGCGATGCCCGGCGGAATGGATGAAGAATTAGGTATTTCCGCCACCATGGCCGGTCTGGCCGGTGGTATTTTCTTTATCGGTTATCTGTTTTTACAGGTTCCCGGCGGAAAAATTGCCGTACACGGCAGCGGCAAGAAATTTATCGGCTGGTCGCTGGTTGCCTGGGCGGTTATTTCCGTTCTGACGGGATTAATCACGAATCAGTATCAACTGCTGGTTTTGCGTTTCTTACTCGGTGTTGCTGAAGGCGGCATGCTGCCGGTCGTGCTGACGATGATCAGCAACTGGTTCCCCGACGCCGAGCGCGGTCGCGCCAATGCGATTGTGATTATGTTTGTGCCGATTGCCGGGATCATTACCGCCCCGCTCTCGGGCTGGATCATCACCGTACTCGACTGGCGTTGGCTGTTTATCATTGAAGGTTTACTGTCTGTCGTCGTCCTGGTGCTGTGGGCCTATACCGTTTACGACCGTCCGCAGGAAGCACGCTGGATCTCTGAGGCGGAGAAAAATTACCTGGTAGAAACCCTGGCCGCCGAGCAAAAAGCTATTGCCGGAACAGAGGTCAAAAACGCCTCTCTGGGTGCAGTGCTTTCCGATAAAACCATGTGGCAGCTAATCGCGCTGAACTTCTTCTATCAGACCGGGATTTACGGTTACACCCTGTGGCTGCCGACCATCCTCAAAGAGTTGACTCACAGCAGCATGGGACAGGTCGGCATGCTCGCCATTCTGCCATACGTCGGCGCAATTGCCGGGATGTTCCTGTTCTCTTCACTCTCTGACCGCACCGGTAAACGCAAGTTGTTCGTCTGCCTGCCGCTGATTGGCTTCGCCTTGTGCATGTTCCTGTCTGTGGCGCTGAAAAATAACGTCTGGCTGGCTTATGCCGCGCTGGTCGGCTGCGGATTCTTCCTGCAATCGGCTGCGGGCGTGTTCTGGACTATTCCAGCACGTTTGTTCAGTGCGGAAATGGCCGGTGGCGCACGTGGGGTCATCAACGCTCTCGGCAACCTCGGTGGTTTCTGCGGCCCTTACGCAGTCGGCGTTCTCATCACCCTGTACAGCAAAGATGCGGGCGTTTATTGCCTGGCAATTTCACTGGCTCTGGCCGCGCTGATGGCCCTGTTGCTGCCAGCGAAATGCGATGCAGGTGCCGCGCCGCTAAAGACGCTGAATCCACATAAACGTACAGCTTAAAACAATGCCCGGTGGCGCTTCGCTTACCGGGCCTACAGGTAACAACCGTCGTAGGCCGGATAAGCGCAGCGCCATCCGGCAAAAATGAGATAACAAAGATGAGTGAGAAAGCGACCTTCTGGCTGGGTATTGATTGTGGCGGTACATATCTGAAAGCGGGTTTGTATGATGCCAAAGGTCATGAGCAGGGAATTAACCGGCAATCGCTGCAGACAATATCGCCATTACCAGGTTACGCCGAACGCGATATGCACCAACTGTGGCAACAGTGCGTCGCGACCATCGCCGGGCTGTTAAAGCGCACAGGCGTGTGCGGTGAGCAAATCAAAGGCGTCGGTATATCCGCTCAGGGCAAAGGTCTGTTCCTTCTCGATAAACAAGATAAGCCACTAGGCAATGCCATTCTCTCTTCTGACCGACGCGCGATGGAAATCGTTCAGCGCTGGCAGCAGGATGGGATACCTGAGCAGCTCTACCCGATCACCCGCCAGACATTGTGGACCGGTCATCCGGCATCGCTCCTGCGCTGGGTGAAAGAGAACACCCCCCAGCGCTACGCGCAAATTGGTAGCGTCATGATGGGTCATGACTACCTGCGCTGGTGCTTAACCGGCGCCAAAGGCTGTGAAGAGAGCAATATCTCCGAGTCGAACCTCTACAACATGACCACGGGTCAGTACGACCCGAGGCTGACTCAGTGGCTGGGCATCAGTGAAATCGACAATGCCCTGCCCCCCATCGTTGGTTCAGCAGAAATATGCGGGGAAATCACCGCTCAGACAGCCGCCATAACCGGTCTGGCGGCGGGTACCCCCGTCGTCGGCGGACTGTTTGATGTGGTTTCCACCGCACTCTGCGCCGGTATCGAAGATGAACGCACCCTCAACGCGGTGATGGGTACCTGGGCCGTCACCAGCGGGATCGCTCACGGCCTGCGCGACCACGAGCCCCATCCCTATGTCTATGGTCGCTATGTAAATGACGGGCAGTACATCGTTCATGAAGCCAGCCCGACCTCTTCAGGCAATCTGGAATGGTTTACCGCCCAGTGGGGCGAACTCTCTTTTGATGAGATTAATCAGTCCGTTGCCAGCTTACCGAAAGCCGGTAGCGAGCTTTTCTTTCTGCCCTTTTTGTACGGCAGCAACGCCGGACTGGAGATGACCAGCGGCTTTTATGGCATGCAGGCTATACACACTCGCGCCCACTTATTACAGGCCATCTACGAAGGCGTGGTTTTCAGCCACATGACCCATCTGAACCGCATGCGCGAACGTTTTACGCAGGCACATACCCTGCGCGTTACCGGAGGTCCAGCGCACTCCGACATCTGGATGCAAATGCTGGCGGACGTCAGCGGTTTACGTATCGAATTGCCACAGATTGAAGAGACCGGCTGCTTTGGCGCTGCGCTCGCCGCCAGCGTAGGCACCGGCGTTTATCACAATTTCAGTGACGCGCAGCGCAGCTTACAGCACCCGGTTCGCACACTGCTGCCAGACGCTACGGCGCATGCGAGCTACCAGCGTAAATACCGCCAATACCAGAATTTAATTACCGCACTACAGGGCTATCACGCCCGCATTAAGGAGCACGAATGATGAGTCGACCATTACTGCAACTGGCGCTCGACCACACCAACCTGCAGGCGGCCCAACACGATGTCGCACTGCTACAAGAGAGCGTCGATATCGTTGAGGCAGGGACGATTCTCTGCTTAACCGAAGGCCTGGCTGCCGTGAAAGCGCTGCGAGCCCAGTGCCCAAATAAAATCATCGTTGCCGACTGGAAGGTGGCCGATGCAGGCGAAACTCTCGCACAGCAAGCGTTTGGCGCTGGCGCTAACTGGATGACTATCATCTGCGCTGCCCCGCTGGCGACGGTAGAGAAAGGCCATGGCGTCGCGCAGTCCTGCGGCGGTGAAATTCAGATGGAACTGTTCGGTAACTGGACGCTGGATGATGCCCGTGACTGGTATCGCGTTGGGGTTCGCCAGGCAATTTACCATCGTGGTCGCGATGCTCAGGCCAGCGGACAACAATGGGGAGAAGCTGATCTGGCGCGCATGAAAGCGCTTTCCGATATCGGTCTGGAGTTGTCGATTACCGGCGGGATTACGCCCGCCGACCTGCCGCTGTTTCGCGATATCAACGTCAAAGCCTTTATCGCCGGACGCGCGCTGGCTGGGGCGCAAAACCCAACGCAGGTTGCCGCTGAGTTCCATACGCAAATCGACGCTATCTGGGGAGCACAGTATGCGTAATCATCCGTTAGGTATCTATGAAAAAGCGCTGGCGAAAGACCTCTCCTGGCCGGAGCGTCTGGTGCTGGCGAAAAGCTGTGGTTTTGATTTCGTCGAGATGTCAGTGGATGAAACCGATGAACGCCTGTCGCGTCTCGACTGGAGCCCTGCTCAGCGTGCATCGCTGGTGAGCGCAATGTTAGAAACCGGCGTGGCAATCCCCTCAATGTGCCTGTCCGCCCACCGCCGTTTTCCGTTTGGCAGCCGCGATGAATCAGTCCGTATTCGGGCACGCGACATCATGACCAAAGCCATTCGTCTGGCGCGCGATCTCGGTATTCGCACTATTCAACTGGCAGGTTACGACGTCTATTACGAGGAACATGACGAAGGTACGCAGCAGCGCTTTGCCGAAGGGCTGGCATGGGCAGTCGAGCAAGCCGCCGCCGCGCAGGTCATGCTGGCGGTAGAAATCATGGATACCGCTTTTATGAACTCAATTAGCAAGTGGAAAAAGTGGGATGAAATGCTGTCATCGCCGTGGTTCACCGTCTACCCGGATGTGGGCAACCTCAGCGCATGGGGAAATGACGTCACTGCCGAACTGACGCTGGGCATCGACCGTATCGCCGCTATCCATCTGAAAGACACACTGCCAGTAACCGAAACCCATCCGGGCCAGTTTCGCGATGTACCCTTTGGCGAAGGGTGCGTGGACTTTGTTGGTATCTTCAAAACGCTGCATGAGCTGAACTATCGCGGGTCGTTTCTGATTGAAATGTGGACTGAAAAAGCAAAAGAGCCGGTACTGGAAATTATCCAGGCACGACGCTGGATAGAAGCACGTATGCAGGAAGGAGGATTTTCATGTTAGAACAACTGAAAGCCGATGTGCTGGCGGCCAATCTGGCGCTTCCGGCTCATGGTTTAGTCACCTTTACCTGGGGTAACGTCAGCGCTGTGAATGAAACGCGTAAGCTGATGGTGATTAAGCCGTCCGGCGTGGAATATGACGTGATGACCGCCGACGATATGGTGGTGGTGGATATTGCCAGCGGCAACGTGGTTGAAGGCAGTAAAAAACCCTCATCTGACACACCAACCCATCTGGCGCTGTACCGCCGCTACCCTGAGATCGGTGGGATCGTCCATACTCACTCACGCCACGCGACGATCTGGTCGCAGGCGGGTCTTGATCTCCCGGCATGGGGCACCACGCATGCCGATTATTTCTATGGTTCTATTCCGTGTACCCGGCTGATGACCGTTGAGGAAATCAATGGTGAATACGAATATCAAACCGGTGAAGTGATCATTCAGACCTTTGAGCAACGCGATCTCAATCCGCTGCAGGTTCCGGCAGTGTTAGTGCATTCACACGGTCCGTTTGCCTGGGGTAAAGATGCCGCAGATGCCGTACATAACGCAGTGGTACTCGAAGAATGCGCCTACATGGGGCTTTTCTCGCGCCAGTTAGCTCCGCAGTTGCCGGATATGCAGCCTGAGTTGCTGGATAAACACTATCTGCGTAAACACGGTGTAAATGCGTATTACGGGCAAAATTAACGTCCGGCGGCGCTGTGCTTGCACTGGTCTGTCATTTTTAGGCCGGGTAAGCATAGCGCCACCCGGCGATCCTCATTTACGCCGAATTAATATGCTCTTTGCAGTAGCGCCTTTTCCACGCCGCAGGCGTCAGGCTGGTATGCTTACGAAAGATTTTACGAAAGTAACCCACATCATTAAATCCACATTTAATCGCCACTTCGGTAAGCGACAGCGAGTCACTGATCAACAGCTTTTCTGCCGCCCTTACCCGCTGGCGATGCAATGCTTCAGTTAGCGTCAGCCGGAAAGCGCTCCGGAATACACGCCCCAGATAATCCGCATTGCAATGCAGCTCTTTCGCCAGAGTTGAAGCACTAATCGGCAGGTGGAACTGGGTGTGGATTATTTGTTGCGCTTTCCATGCCAGCGCATTACCGGGGCTATCTGCGGGTTGCTCGCTAGCCGCCGCGGAGATTTGCTGCAAAATCAGCAGTAGGATCAGTTCCAGCGCAACGCTGCGATGAATATTTTCCTGCTCGCGTAAGAACTGGCGAAACAGCGAAATAATATATTGTGGCTCGCTAACCCGGGCATGCTGAGGAATCGCAAGCAACGGTTCTGTAAGTGAAGCATCGTTTTCTGCTGTCACCTCAAAGTGTAGCCAGTAAAATTTCAAATCAGCCGGAAACTGTCCCACACCAATATGCGAACGCTGCGGCCATAACAGCAAACTTTCTCCAGCATTCACGCAAAAAACGGTCTGACCTTCGCAAATCGTTAATGTCCCTTTTTCGACAAAGATGATTTCCCAGGATTGCAATTGCCGCGCCGGATGGCTTCCCACACCTCGGGAAATAAATAGCCCACCATTTTGCACTTTAATCGGAAGAGACATGGATAATTCGAGCATATATATTCAAATTCCCGCTTTTGCATTATTTAAACTGCTCTTTATTATTGATTATTCACGATAAACTTGCTTTTCGCTGGATCGAAATCACATTTTTATAATGAAGTCGGAATTGTCATCTTTTTATACTTTTCTCTTCCCTTGTTGACCCAAACATTTCGTGCAGAATAAATAACGTACTTTGCAAATTACAAACAAATAACCCGCAACGTAGCGGGATACTTTCTGAACATCCTCTCCGGGAGTTATTTATGACTTCGGCTCCGATTACGACATCTGATTTGGCACAGCGTGCCCAGGACGACAAATTATCCCTGCGTGAAAAAATAGGTTATGGGTTAGGCGATGCAGGCGGGACGGTAATTACCTGTCTGATCATGAACTTCCTGACATTTTTCTACACCGATGTCTTCGGGTTAACGCCCGCGCTGGTCGGCACATTGTTTATTGCCCTGCGCGTATTTGATGCCATTTCCGATCCGATAATGGGCATACTTGCCGACCGCACGCAAAGCCGCTGGGGGCGTTTTCGCCCATGGCAGCTGTGGGTGGCAATTCCCATTGGCATCATTGGCGTACTCACGTTTACCGTCCCTGACGCCAGCATAAGTGTAAAAATAGCCTGGGCATTTGGCACCTATCTACTGCTCTCTGTCGGCTATACCGCCATCAACGTACCGTATTGTGCGCTGATCAACACCATGACGACCCGCCATAACGAGGTGATCGCCTGTCAGTCCTGGCGCTTTGTGCTGTGCGGCGTGGCGGGATTCCTTGTCTCCGTTGGTCTGCCGTGGATGGTGGATATTCTGGGTCAGGGCAATGCCGCGCAGGGTTATCAGTTCGGCGTGGGCATCCTGTGCGCCATCGCTGTGGTGATGTTCCTGTGCTGCTTCTTCTGGGTTCGCGAGCGTGTGCCGCTGGCGATGATGGGGAAATTTACCCTGCGTGAACACATTGGTGGGCTACGCAAAAATGACCAGTTGCTGCTAATGCTGGTGATGTCTTTCCTGCTGATTAACGTCTTCAATATTCGTGGCGGCGGGTACATGTATTTCATTACCTACGTGCTGGAAGGCAGTACCGCTTACACGTCGCTGTTTTTCACCATGGTGACCTTTGCGTCCATCATCGGTTCAGTGGTTGTCAGCCCGCTGACCCGCCGTATAGATACCGTCAAACTCTATTACTACACCAACCTGGTGCTGGCAGCCCTGGCAGTGATGATGTGGTTCTTGCCGACCGGCCCGGCTTATCAAACATTATGGCTGGCGGTTATTCTCGGCAACGGCATTATTCTGGGCTTTACGCTGCCTCTGCACTTCTCGCTGATGGCCTTTGCCGACGATTACGGCGAGTGGAAAACCGGCGTGCGTTCTTCCGGCATGAATTTCGCCTTCAACCTGTTTTTCATCAAGCTGGCCTGGGCCTCAAGCGCGGGGATCATCAGCCTGTTATTTATTTTTGTCGCCTATCAGCCAGGCGCTGGTAACCAAACCGCCAGTTCGCTGCAAGGAATTACCGCGATGGAGACGCTGCTTCCCGCGCTGTTCCACCTGCTGTTGGCGCTGTCTATCCGCATCTGCAAACTCAATAATCCGATGATGTCGCGCATTGCCACCGATCTGCGTCAGCGTCATGTACAGCCTTAAGGAGCACGAAATGAACGTACTGGAAGTCGACCTGCATAAGCTCACCGTCAGCGATCCGTTCCTCGGACAATACCAACAGTTGGTCCGTGATGTAGTGATCCCCTACCAGTGGGATGCGCTGAATGACCGCATTGCAGAGGCGGAACCAAGCCATGCGATAGAGAACTTTCGTATCGCCGCAGGACTGCAGGATGGCGAATTTTACGGCATGGTTTTTCAGGATAGCGACGTAGCGAAATGGCTGGAGGCAGTCGCCTGGTCCCTGTGCCAGAAACCTGATGCTGAACTTGAGAAAACCGCAGATGAGGTCATCGAGTTGGTGGCCGCTGCGCAGTGTGAAGACGGCTATCTCAATACATACTTTACAGTGAAAGCCCCGGATGAACGCTGGACTAACCTCGCCGAGTGTCATGAGTTGTACTGTGCAGGTCATTTGATCGAAGCCGGCGTCGCGTTCTTTCAGGCGACGGGAAAACATCGTCTTTTAGACGTAGTGTGCCGTCTGGCGGACCACATCGATAACGTTTTCGGGCTTGGTGATAATCAACTGCGCGGCTATCCGGGACACCCGGAAGTTGAGCTGGCGTTAATGCGCTTATACGAAGTGACCCAACAACCACGCTATATGGCGCTGGTAAATTACTTTGTGGAACAGCGCGGCGCGCAACCCCATTTCTATGACGAAGAGTACGAAAAGCGCGGCCAAACCTCTTACTGGCATACTTACGGCCCGGCATGGATGGTGAAGGATAAACCCTATAGCCAGGCTCATCAGCCCATTTCAGAACAGCAAACGGCGATCGGTCATGCAGTACGTTTTGTTTATCTGATGACCGGCGTGGCGCATCTGGCACGCTTGAGTCAGGACGAAGGCAAGCGTCAGGATTGCCTGCGTCTGTGGAAAAACATGGCCCAGCGTCAGTTGTACATTACCGGCGGGATCGGTTCACAAAGCAGCGGCGAGGCGTTTAGCAGCGATTACGATCTGCCTAACGACTCCGTGTATGCGGAAAGCTGCGCCTCAATCGGTCTAATGATGTTCGCCCGCAGAATGCTGGAGATGGAGGCCGACAGCCAGTATGCCGACGTGATGGAGCGCGCCCTGTATAACACCGTATTGGGCGGGATGGCGCTCGATGGCAAGCACTTCTTCTATGTGAACCCGCTGGAAGTGCATCCTAAATCATTAAAATTCAATCATATTTATGACCACGTGAAACCCGTTCGTCAGCGCTGGTTTGGCTGCGCCTGTTGCCCGCCGAATATCGCCCGCGTACTCACCTCTATTGGTCATTACATCTACACACCACGTCAGGACGCGCTGTATATCAATATGTACGTGGGCAATAGCATGGAAGTCCCCGTGGCGGATGGCTCGCTCAAGCTGCGCATTAGCGGGGATTATCCATGGCATGAGCAGGTGAAAATCGCCATCGAATCACCGCAGTCGATATATCACACCCTGGCCCTGCGCCTGCCAGACTGGTGCACCGCACCGCAGGTTTTACTGAATGGTCAGCCAGTTGAGCAGGATATTCGTAAAGGATATTTGCACATCAGCCGAACCTGGCAGGAAGGCGATACGCTCAGTCTGACCCTGCCAATGCCGGTGCGTCGGGTATACGGAAATCCATTAGTGCGTCATGTCGCCGGTAAGGTCGCCATTCAGCGTGGACCGCTGGTGTATTGCCTGGAGCAGGCCGATAACGGTGAGGAATTGCATAACCTGTGGTTGCCAAAAGAGAGTGAGTTCAGAGTATTCGAGGGTAAGGGATTGTTCAGCCATAAAATGTTAATTCAGGCTGAAGGCGTGAAGCAAAGTACTGCCGATGCAGCACAACAATCGTTGTGGCACTACGATGTTTCCCCAGCTTCGCGCCAGGCGCATACGTTGACGTTTATTCCGTGGTTTAGCTGGGCGAACCGTGGTGAAGGCGAAATGCGTATCTGGATAAACGAGCAGTAATAATAAGGCGGATGGCGGCGGTTAGCCCCCATCCGTCAATGTCTCATGAAAAGATTGCCCTCCTCCCTGAGGACAAACGGGTGAGAATCAGAAACGCCAGGTCAGACCGGACATAAAGGTGAAGCTGTCATCACGATCAACCATCGGACTATTTTTAATGTCATCCGGCAGTGCGCTATAGTTGGCGCTTGCCAGCAGCGTCAGGTTAGTGGTTAATGCGTATTTAGCGGACAGGCCAACATACGGTGTCCAGCTATCGCCTGGGGAATAGCTTGATAAACCACTACGACGGGACTCATTACCCGAAATGCCGTAGTAGTATTCATTGAATTTTTCGTCATAGTAGAGCACGCCAATTGATGGCGTCAGCGTCAGCTTGCCCATCGGCATTGGACGGAACAGTGAAACTTCCCCTACCCAGCCATTACTGTTGTCCAGCACATCCGCAGCGGCGGAGACTTTCACGCTACCCCATCTTTCATGGTGATACCACGCGGCACCCGCCATTGCAGTTGCGTCACGCTTATCCAGCGTTTTCATCGCGTGATCGTCATTGTCGCCGGGATCAAACTCCAGCGGCATATAAGAGGCAGTAATACTAAATTCATTACTTTCACTCTTAGACAAAATATAACCTAGCGTTGTTTGCCTAAAATAAAATGATTCACTTTCATAACTGACAAGCGGTACTGCGTGAACATTATCATTATACCCGCGATAAGGTGATTCATTATATACAGCGCCAGCGCCAATAGAAAATTCTGCGGCAGTTGCACTCGCCATAAAAGAAAAGGCGAGCAGCGCCACAATATTGCGTTTAATTAACATGCCAACATTCCATTTTAAAATAAGCTACAAAGCGGGTGCATAATAATGCTTACAATTTCATCGGTGCAAGGTTCTTATTTATATAGTAATATATATAAAATTATATATATTGGGCTTGGCGATGAATAAATTACAACTTAAACACCGGGAACTGAAGATTATTTCGGTAATTGCTGCCAGTGAAAATATCAGCCATGCCGCTACTGTTCTCGGCATTGCTCAGGCCAACGTAAGTAAGTATCTTGCTGATTTTGAATCAAAAGTTGGGCTAAAGGTATTTGACCGCACCACCAGACAACTGACCCTCACGCCGTTTGGTATTGCGTTACTTCCTTACATCAATGACATGTTAGACAGAAATGAGCAGTTAAATAATTTCATTGCTGATTATAAGCACGAGAAACGTGGCAAAGTAACGGTATATGCACCAACCGGAATTATTGCTTACTTATCGCAACATGTTATTGCAAAAATTATGGATATTGGCGATATCAGTCTGGTGCTAAAAACCTATAACCTGGATCGCAAAGCATTTTATGAAGGCGTCGACTTTCCTGACGATTGTGATATTTTACTTTCCTATGCTCATCCTAAAGATGAATCACTGGTCGCCAGTTTTATCACTAAATATGCGGTTATTGCTTTTGCCAGTCGGGAATATCTCACCAAGAATCCTATTAGTAGTCCTGATGAATTAGTTAACCATTCCTGCATTCTAATTGATTCTATGATGATTGATGATGCCAACATTTGGCGATTCAATTCTGCTGAAGACAAAAAGATGCGCGACTATCGTGTGACGGGAAATTACATCTGCGACAATACACAATCGGCACTGGCGCTGGCGCGTAACCATTTGGGGATTGTTTTTGCGCCAAATGAAAGTGTGCAAAAAGATTGTCGTTCCGAGATGCTGGTCCCGTGTTTCTCAGAACAACATGAATGGTGGCTGGATTTAGTGGCGATTTTCCGCAAGCGTGAATACCAGCCCTGGCGAGTGCAGTATATTCTCGATGCAATGCTCGCGGAGATACGTCAGCAGCTTGCTCAGGCGATACGACAGCCTGAGTAAGCGAATAGCCTGCGCTTAGTGGTCGAGATACAGGTAATGAACCCAACTGGTCATCCGCAGCAACACCTTGCGCATGACCGACACATGTTCGAAGTGATCAGAGTAAACGGCGACCTGCGCGTAGATCCCATCAGGCAACGCATTCACATCCGCATTGTCGTTCAGCTCAATCGTGGCGATTACCCCTTCCGAACCAGGCGTAGAGTTTAAAGATTGCAGTGCCCCGTTCGACTGGTATGTACCACCCGGTACTGCCGGACTAATGGCGGCCAGTTTACCGCTAAACACCTTACCCGGCAGGGCATTAAACACCACTTCCGCTTCATCGCCTGGCTCCAGTCGCAACAACGAGTTTTGACGGAACTGGGCGATAATTTGTCGTTTCTGATCCGGGATGAATACCATGACCGGGCGCATCGGCAGCGCGGCGGCATAGGTTCCTGGGCGCATCAGCACCTGAGTGACGTAACCATCGCTGGGCGCGCGAACCACGGTCTGGTCCAGGTTGAACTCTGCTTCCGCTAGCTGTGCTTTCAGGCTGGCAATTTGCGAATTCTCACCCAGTACCAGGCTGTCCAACTGGCTCTGAATTTGCTGTTGTTCTGCAACGGAGGATTTCACCGAAGCTTCCTGCGCCAGGTAGTTTTGGCGCGCCGCGTCGATATCGCGTTCAGAAAAAGGATTCACCTTCGCCTGACTCCCCTGCGCATAGCGCTGGTAATCTTTTGCCAGCTTGTCACGCGTGGCCTTTGCCCGCTGCGTGTTGGCTTTCATTTCGTCTAACTGCGCAACCAGAGCCTGCTCTTTATGCTGTGCGGTAACAATATCAGCCTTCAGGCGATCTACCCGCGCCTGATAACGCCCTGGATTAAGCTTAAACAGAACCTCGCCTTTTTTGATTAGCGTATTCTTCTTATCCGTTACTTCTGTCACTACACCCGTTACCTGCGGCACCACGGGAATAGAAATTACCGCTTTTTGTGCCTTAAATGTATACGGATGGTTATAATTCATCAGTAATATAAGTCCGCAAACAATGAATATACCGCCTAATGCCGCGGTAGGAACTGTCCATTTATTTACAGGAATTTTAAAAATTTTAAATATTGACCATGCACACGCAACATAGGTCAGAACAATCAGTAAATCCATCGATATTACTCCGCCGGAGAGGTCTTGGCCTCACCCAGTTTCTTTTCCAGATCCGCAACCCTTGCCTGAAGCTGGATCAGGGAAGAATCCGCGCTCTGCATGCCCCACCCGCGTTCCGGGCGATAAAGCGTTGCCCAGATCCATAAAAAGGGCCAAATAACATGTAAGGTAAACAAACTAACCCAACCCGCAACATGTATTGCGTCGGCATGAGGATGGTTACGTTTCTTTGCAATTAGATAGGGAATATCATGCAGAATAATAATCCCGTAAAAAATGACCAGGAATACAAAAATAAGCACTCCTAATGCAAAATAATTAAGGAACATATTTGCCTCAGGGATTTAAATTAAGGAATTCGGATGCAATTTGATTTAAACAATAGAGTTGATAATAGTATTGGAATGACCAGATTGGATGCAATTATCTTATTTATATAACGATATATGGGTTTCTATATACCCGTCGTCTTTCGAGCTGCTTCTTTGTTGGCTGCGTTCGTTCACCCCAGCCACTTACCTGAGGACATAACTTGATGCCCGGTACGCTAAACGCGACCGGGCAGTAGGTGACGTGAAATTAAAACAGCCCCAGTGGTTTATCAGAGTAGCTCACTAACAGGCATTTGGTTTGCTGATAATGCTCAAGCATCATCTTATGCGTCTCGCGCCCGATACCCGACTGCTTGTAGCCGCCGAACGCCGCATGCGCCGGGTAAGCATGGTAACAGTTGGTCCAAACTCGCCCCGCCTGAATCCCACGCCCCATTTTGTAAGCCAGATTTCCGTTTCGACTCCAGACACCAGCGCCAAGCCCATATTGGGTGTCATTAGCGATTTCCAGCGCTTCCTCCATAGTTTTGAAGGTCGTGACGGCCAGCACCGGTCCGAAGATCTCCTCCTGGAAAACCCGCATGTTGTTCTTACCAAACAGAATAGTCGGTTCGAGGTAGTACCCCTCTTTTAACTCGCCATCCAGCTGCTTGCGCCGCCCGCCGGTGAGAACATCTGCCCCTTCTTTTTTACCAATGTCGATGTAATTCAGAATGGTTTCCAGTTGACCATGCGACACCTGCGCGCCCATTTGCGTCACGCTGTCTAACGGGTTGCCGCTACGGATACTTTCCACCCGACGTATGGCTCTTTCCATAAAACGTTCGTAAATGGATTCTTGTACCAGTGCCCGACTCGGGCAGGTACATACTTCGCCCTGGTTGAAGGCAAACAATGCAAAACCTTCCAGCGCTTTGTCAAAGAACGCATCTTCTTCATCCATCACGTCCGCGAAGAAGATATTGGGGGATTTCCCGCCCAGCTCCAGCGTGACAGGGATAATGTTCTGCGTGGCGTACTGCATGATCTGCTGCCCAACTTCCGTTGAGCCGGTAAACGCCACTTTTGCAATGCGTTTTGACGTCGCCAGATACTCACCGATTTCCCCACCCGCGCCGTTTACCACGTTCACCACGCCAGGCGGGAGCAGATCGCCGACAACTTCCATCAGCAACAACACGGACAGCGGCGTCAGGCGCGCAGGTTTAAGCACGACACAGTTACCGGCAGCCAGGGCGGGCGCCATCTTCCAACTGGCCATCAACAGCGGGAAGTTCCACGGGATAATTTGCCCCACCACGCCAAGAGGTTCATGGAAGTGATACGCCACGGTATCGCTATCAACTTCGCTTATTCCCCCTTCCTGTGCACGAATACAGGACGCGAAATAGCGGAAATGGTCAATCGCCAGCGGCACATCTGCCGCGCTGGTTTCACGGATGGGTTTACCGTTATCCCAGGTTTCAGCCGTCGCCAGCAGCTCCAGATTTTGCTCCATACGATCGGCAATTTTGAACAAAATCGCCGCCCTGTCCTGCACGGAAGTCTGCGCCCATTTGTCTTTTGCTTTGTGCGCGGCATCCAGTGCCAAATCGATGTCCTTTTTGCCGGAAGAGGCCACTTCGCACAGTAATTGCCCGGTTACCGGCGTCAGGTTTTGGTAATACTCACCGTCCACCGGTGCGATCCAGTCACCGCCGATAAAGTTATCGTATCGGGCTTTTAACTTCAGAGGGTAACCATACTCGCCGGGATAAATACGCGTTGAAGGGGGGTTATTGGTCATGACCGTCTCCTTGCTGTAGGGGTACTACAAGGGTAGACGGGGCTGGCGAATTATTCGCCAGCCTTTTACTGCTTTACGACAGGTATCACGAATTACATGGCAGCACGATAAATCGCCATGATTTCTTCATGTGTCGCCTGAATCGGGTTAGTGAAACCACAGGCATCTTTCAGGGCATTAGTCGCCAGAACGGCAAAATCTTCTTCTTTCACGTTCAGCTCACGCAGCCCAGCCGGAATATTCACTTTCTGCGCCAGTTCGCGGATCGCCGCGATGCAGGCTTCTGCCCCTTGCTCTTCGCTCAGACCAGCAACGTTCACACCCATTGCCGAGGCGCAATCGCGCAGGCGGGCGGCAGCAACTTTGCTATTAAATACCTGTACGTGCGGCAGCAGTACGGCATTACATACTCCGTGTGGCAGATCGTAGAAGCCACCCAGCTGGTGCGCCATCGCATGCACGTAGCCAAGAGAGGCATTGTTAAAGGCCATGCCTGCGAGGAACTGCGCATAGGCCATGGCTTCGCGCGCCTGAGCATTGCCGCCCTCTTCCACGGCGACCGGCAGGTTTTCCGCAATCATGGTGACAGCTTTAAGCGCGCACGCATCGGTAATGGGGGTCGCAGCAATAGAAACATAGGCTTCGATAGCGTGAGTCAGCGCATCCATACCGGTAGCCGCCGTCAGAGACTTCGGCATACCGACCATCAGCGAGGAGTCATTGACGGACAGCAGCGGTGTAACATGCTTATCCACAATCGCCATTTTAATGTGGCGTACTTCATCAGTGATGATGCAGAAGCGGGTCATTTCAGATGCCGTACCCGCCGTGGTGTTGATGGCGATCATCGGCAGCTGCGGTTTTGCAGAGCGGTCTACGCCTTCGTAGTCACGAATATCGCCACCATTAGCCGCCACCAGCGCAATGCCCTTCGCACAATCATGAGGAGAGCCGCCACCGAGAGAAATAACGCTATCACAGTCATTTTCTTTCAGCATTTTCAGGCCAGCGGCAACGTTACTGGTCGTGGGGTTAGGATGCGTACCATCGTAAATTACGCTGGAAATATCATGTTCCTGTAGCGCTTTTTGAATATCGCCAGCCATACCTAATTTCGTCAGCATGGCATCCGTAACAATCAGCGTACGGCGAAAACCATATTCCGCCATTGTATTCATTGCGTCTTTTAATGCGTCAGCGCCGATTACATTCACGGAAGGAATAAAAAATGTTGAAGCAGCCATTGTACGATCCTTAATTACTCTAAAGAGGTAGGAAGCATACGAGTGAAATTTCCAACAAAATATGATCGTGGTTGTTATTTTAATAACACTTACAATTAAAAAGCACATTAGGTTCATAATCTAATGTGCTTATTTCAATCAACATCTATTTTGTATTAATTCATTTAATCCATGAATTAATTGTTTCATTATTTTTCAGGGAACAGCAACGCATCGCGTAATAAATGATCATTTCCCCGACGGCGAGTAAAACCAATGCGGTCAAAATATTCCAGAATTTGGATAGCCAATTTGCGCCCAACGTTAAGCCTGTCGCGAAAATCGGCGGCACATGTCGATCCCCTTTCCTGATCCAGTTCGCGGATCATATTGGCAAAGGCCACAATCCGATCGTTACGGTAATAACGATCTTTCACGATCGCGGTAATGATGCCTTGCTGTGCCGCTTGTCGTAACGCCACACGCATCATCTGTTCATCCGTTCCCGTCTGTTTTGCCAAATCGCGCACCCACCACGGCTCATCGCCAAAAAGTGGTTCTACTTTTTGCCAGATTGCCAACTGCTCATCGCTGAAACCCGCCTTATGTTCCGGCAAATGCAACCAGCCATGATGGCTATGAATAGCGCCACTCTCGCGCATCTTTTCAATTAGCAGCAATACCAGCGCTTCGTCTTCCATCGGCAAAGCCATACGGCGCAGGCGCTCGCGCCCGGGCCCTGGTTCATCACGGTGCTGCTCATGGTAGGTCGCCAGCGTATCGAGAACTTTCCGCTGCCAGCGCGCGGCAACAGGGGCATTCAACAGGCTGTATCCCGCCTGAATAAATCCATGTTGCTCAATCAACGGACGCATACCGTTGCCATTGAGCTGACGCGCCCAGGCAAAGTCAGGAATATTCACCGCCCCACGCGCCAGGTGCAGCGCCAGAGCGTCACCGTCAGTCTGCGCGTTTTCCAGCGCCGACAGCCACTGTAAATATTCCGGCTTACGCTTTCCGCGTCGCGGCGGATTAAGCGTCACAACACGTGCACCTGCCAGCGTTGTGCGGGCAGAAATATCACGCAGCACCAGACGGTCGTTATCGGCAAGCCAGAGTGGTGTATCAAACACCAGTTCAGCTAGTGTCCCTTCAAGCAGAGAGATACGCCCGGTAACATGGCTAGCCGCGTGGTGAATATGCAACGGTTGCCACTGCATCAGCGGCGCGGCATGTTCTAAAGAAACAATCACGCGGGTAAAAGCCTCTGGCGGCGCATCGGAAAGCAGCCAATCGCCGCGGTTTAGTTCTTCTTTTTGTGCATCACCGGCAATATTCAGCGCAATACGTTGTCCCGCTTGCGCGCGGTCGGTGGCCTGATTTTGTGCATGCAGGCTACGTACGCGCATCGGTTTGTTGACGCCCGTGAGCCACAGCGTGTCACCGACATTCACTTCACCGCTGAGCGCCGTCCCGGTCACCACCAGCCCTGCGCCTTTGACCGTAAAGGCGCGGTCAATCGCCAGGCGGAAGCTGTGATCGCGGGCATGCTCGCGCGACGTTAATTGCAACAAATGGTCACGCAGTTCCTCTATGCCACGGCCTTCATTGGCCGCAGTGACGAAAAGCACCGACTCCGCGAAACCATAATTCCCCAGCGTGGCCTGAATCTCCGCACGTACCTCTTCAATTCTTGCTTCGTCTACGCGGTCGGCTTTCGTGAGTGCCACGGTGATCTGCGGATTGCCCGTCAGCTGCAGAATTTGCAAATGCTCACGGGTTTGCGCCATTACGCCATCATCACACGCCACCACCAGCAACGCGTGATCGATGCCGCCGACCCCCGCCAGCATGTTGGACAGAAACTTTTCGTGTCCAGGAACGTCGATAAACCCCAGCACCCGCCCATCCGGCTGCGGCCAGTAGGCATAGCCGAGATCGATGGTCATGCCGCGCTTTTTTTCTTCCGGCAGACGGTCGGCATTCACACCGGTAATCGCCTGTAATAACGTTGTTTTTCCGTGGTCAACGTGTCCGGCGGTTGCAATAATCATTTCAGCATCATCTCCATAAACCGGGTCTCGTCTTCAAGGCAGCGCAGATCCAGCCATAAGCGGCCATCATAAATTCGCCCAATAACCGGTACGGGCAGCGTACGCCAACGGGCTGCCAACGCTTCGAGGCGGCTCCCGCGCCCATCATGTGGGGTAAAGGTTAGCGCCGCGCTGGGCAGCCTATCAACAGGTAGTGAGCCGCTGCCAATCTGCGACAGGCAAGGCATCACATTCAGGGCGAACTCATCGCCGTAATGCTCTGCAAGCTGTGCCTGTAATTGCTGTGCCTGCGCGTGGATCGCTTCTTGTGAGCGGGTGAGCTGGCGCAACGTCGGCAACTTCTCCGCCAGTGCTTCCGGGTGCAGATAGAGCCGTAGCGTCGCTTCCAGCGCAGCCAGTGTCATTTTATCTGCCCGTAATGCGCGTTTCAGCGGATGGCTCTGCAAACGAGCGATCATCTCTTTTTTACCGACAATTATCCCTGCCTGCGGCCCGCCCAGCAGTTTATCGCCGGAGAAACTCACCAGACTGACGCCAGCGGCAATCAGTTGCTGCGGCATCGGCTCCTGCGGCAAGCCATACTGGCTGAGATCGACCAGCGAACCACTGCCCAGATCCGCCACCACCGGTACATCCAGTTCCTGGCCAATTACGGCCAGCTCCGCCTCATCCACCGACTTTGTGAAGCCTTCAATGCTGTAATTACTGGTATGCACTTTCATCAGCAGACCGGTGTTTTCATTCACCGCCTGGCGGTAATCTTTCGCATGGGTCCGGTTGGTGGTCCCCACCTCGCGTAGAATGCATCCGGCCTGACACATGACGTCCGGAATACGAAACGCGCCGCCAATTTCCACCAGCTCGCCGCGAGAAACAACCACCTCTTTGCCGTTCGCCGTGGCGGCCAGCATCAGTAGAACAGCTGCCGCATTGTTATTGACGATACAGGCGTCTTCCGCCCCCGTCAGACGGCAGAGTAAATCTGCCAGGGCCCGATCCCGATGTCCCCGCCCGGCATCATCCAGACTATATTCCAGCGTCACCGGCGTGCGCATCGCCTGTACCACCGCTTCAATTGCTTCTTCGGCCTGCGACGCGCGCCCAAGGTTGGTATGCAGCACCGTTCCGGTCAGGTTAATCACCGGGCGTAGCGCGCTTTGCGATTCTCGTTCAAGCCGGGCGCTGGCTTCTTGCGCCCAGTCCTCACACCATTCCGGGAGCGCGTGCGTGTCGCGAATAGCTTCTCTGGCTTCATCGAGCATGTGACGCAGCAGGTCAACCACCCGGGTATGGCCGTGAGATTCACGTAAGGCTGGGAAGGCGCTATCGCGCAATAAACGATCGATAGCAGGAAGCTGGCTGTAGAGTGAACGCATGTCGGTTGTCATGAAAGGGCCTGGCTGTTGGTGGCCCTCTCCACCGTGGAGAGGGATATCGATATAGGAAGGATTGTACCGTGACTTTGCTCAGGCGGACATAATACGCATCAAGCCTTTGGCGGTTCTGTACGGGCAAAACTCTCGCGTTGAAAGAGCGTTTCCACCAGTTTGACCAGACGGGGGCGATCAACACACCAGCCAGGCGCAACCCGACGGAAATTGAGATAACCGACGGCGCAGGCAATCGCAATGGTTGCCAGGTTAACCGTATCCGTTTTCAGCGTACCATCCGCCAGATAGCCTTCCAGCACATCCAGACTACGGGTGATCTTCTCACGCTGACGTAACAATTCAGTTTCTGACTGCTGCGCGGCAGGGCGAGCCTGTTCGCGCACCGAAACTAAACCGGCATCCATAATGCCGTCTGCCAACGCTTCCAACTGGCGTACCTTCAGCGCGGCCAGCGGATCACGCGGCAGCATGGCTGGTGCAATATCCAGTAGCTCTATATATTCCGCAATGATAGGAGAATCAAACCAATACTCGCCCGCATCGGTGACCAACGCGGGTACTTTACCTAACGGGTTATAGCGCGCCACGCCGCTATCCGCGTTATAGGGGAGTTCATTCACAAATTCGAAGGTGATGCCCTTTTCCAGTAACAGAATAGAAATTTTACGCACAAAAGGGCTGGTATAGCTGCCAATGAGTTTCATGCCGGGTCCTTTTTGCCAACAAAAATATCAGTATGGCTCAGACTGAGACAAATGGCAGATGATAGCTTCCATTCTTACTGTTTTACTTATGATCTAAACGTTTTCTTAATTTCAGCTGCTTTTTATACAACATGCTTTTCCCTGCATTATTCGGGACGTATGGTTTTCTGCAAATGTATCAATACGTCACGGAGAAAATCATGTCACAGCAGGGCCTGCGTTTTACGCTGGATGTTGACGGATTAACGCCGACGGCAACCGCTGTCGTCAGCTTTACCCTCTACCAGAATATCTCCACGCCCTTTTTGCTCACTGTCGATATTGCCAGCGACCGGTCCGGCCTCACCGCCGTCAGTTTCCTCGAGAAAAACGCCACGCTGACCATCTGGCAGGGTAACACCCCACAGCGCTATCTCCATGGCATCATCACCGGGATGGAAACCGGGGAAAACAACGGCTGGCAGATGAACTACAGCCTGACTATTTCGCCTCCGCTCTGGCGCTGTGGCCTGCGACAGAACTTCCGTATCTTTCAGCAGCAGGATATCCTGGCCATTTCTACCACCCTGCTGACTGAAAACGGCGTCACCGACTGGGTGCCCTCCTTTTATGAATCCCACCCGGCGCGGGAGTTCTGCGTTCAGTACGGCGAAACCGACCTCGGCTTTCTCATCCGACTGTGGGCTGAAGAGGGCATTTTCTTCTTTGACTGGTTCCACCCGACCAGCCCCGACCAGAAACTGGTGCTCTGTGATGACGTGGCCGGGGTCTCCACGCTGGGTGAGATGTCCTTTAACCCGAATACCCGCGAAGTCGCCACGGAATGCATCAGCGAGTTTCGTTACCGGGCGCAGGTACGCCCTTCCTCGGTGGAAAACCAGGATTACACCTTCAAAGCTCCTGGCTGGCCGGCTTACTTCAGCCATCACGCCCCGAACCTGAACGGTCAGCGCACCCAGTATGAAATCTTCGACTGGCCGGGACGCTTCAAGGACGAGCAGCACGGTCAGGACTTTGCCCGCTACCAGGCAGAAGGCCACCGGCAGGATGCTGAAACCGCTGCCTGCGAGAGTAACTCCCCGAAACTGTGGCCCGGAAAACGTTTCACCCTCACCGGCCACCCTTCATTAACGCTGAACCGGGAGTGGCAGGTCACCGGCAGTGTGCTGAAAGGAAAGCAGCCACAGGCGCAGCATGGCCACCAGGGTGAAGGCACCAAGCTCAGTAACAGCCTGGACGTCATCCCGGCTGACCGGACATGGCGCTCCTCCCCCCTGCCCAAACCTTCCGTTGACGGTCCGCAGAGCGCCATTGTCACCGGCCCGGCGGGCGAGGAAATCTTCTGTGACGAACACGGTCGAGTCCGGGTGCGTTTTCACTGGGACCGTTATTGTCCGGGGAACGAAGACAGCTCCTGCTGGATTCGGGTGTCGCAGGCATGGGCCGGAGCCGGATTTGGCAACCTCGCCATCCCGCGCGTGGGCCAGGAAGTGATAGTCGACTTCCTCAACGGAGACCCGGACCAGCCCATTATCATGGGACGCACCTACCACCAGGATAACCGCTCACCGGGCAGCCTGCCGGGCACCAAAACGCAGATGACTATCCGCTCGAAAACCTATAAAGGCGGTGGATTTAACGAGCTGCGCTTCGAGGATGCGACGGACCAGGAGCAGGTCTATATTCATGCGCAGAAGAACATGGATACGGAGGTGCTGAACAACCGCACCACTGATGTCACCGCCAACCATCGTGAGGCCATCGGCGGCAACCAGGTTATCACCGTGAAACAGAATCAGGTACAGACGGTAGTGCAGAACCAGAAAGAAACCGTGGGGCAAAACCAGAGTATCACCGTCGGCCTGAACCAGGCCGAAACGGTGGGTATGGCGCGGGCGTTAACGGTAGGTGTTGCGTACCAGACCACTGTGGGAGGCGTAATGAACACCTCGGTGGCGATGATGCAGTCCTCACAGGTCGGGATTCAGAAATCGCTGCTGGTCGGGAAGGGTTATGACGTCAGCATCGGAGAGAATGTCACCTTCACTGTGGGTAAAAGCAAAACCGAGAGCACCGGAAAAGTAGCTGTATATTCCGCCGGAGAGCATCTGGAGTTGCGCTGCGGACAGGCGCGGCTGGTGCTGACGCAGGACGGTAAAATCTTCCTGAACGGTACAGCGATTAACCTCCAGGGCATGCAGACGCTCAGCGGCGACGCGCTGATGATTAACTGGAACTGTGGCGCAGCAGAAGACCCGCCGAAAGCACCGAAATAAATTAGCGAACTTGCCGCCGGATATCTGGCAGTGCTGAGTCAGTGAAAACCCGGTTACCTGCTGTGTAACGCAATAAAAATTAAACCCGGAAATTCAGAAGGATTTGACTATGAGCGGAAAACCCGCCGCCCGGATGGGCGACATGACAACAATCGGGGGGCCGATTGTTCAGGGATCTCCGGGCGTGATGATTGGCGCACCGACCGGCGTGGCCTGCTCGGTCTGCCCGGGCGGCATGATCTCCGGAAATCCGGTTAACCCGATACTGGGTGCCAAGGTACAGCCCGGTGAAACCGATTTTTCCCTGCCCGGCCCTCTGCCATTTGTACTTTCAAGAACTTACAGCAGCTACCGGACGAAAACGCCCGCGCCCGTGGGCATTTTGGGTCCCGGCTGGAAAGCGCCCTTTGATATTCGCTTACAGATACATGATGACGAACTGATACTTAACGACAACGGCGGCAGAAGTATTCATTTCAACCCGCTGTTTCCCGGTGAATCCGCCTTCAGCCGCAGCGAATCGCTCTGGCTGGTGCGTGGTGGAGTGCCAGCGCTTCATGACAGTAACCCGCTGCACACACTCTGGCAGTCGTTGCCGGAAGACATCCGCACCAGTCCACACGTGTATCTGGCGACCAACAGTGCTCAGGGTCCGTGGTTGATTCTGGGCTGGTCTGAGCACACTCCCACCCCGGAAGAAGCTCTGCCCGCGCCACTACCGCTATACCGGGTACTGACCGGGCTTGCCGACAGTTTTGGGCGCGCGCAGAACTTCCATCGTGCGGCATCCGGTGAATTCAGCGGGGAAATCACCGCCGTGACGGATGGCGCAGGACGCCGCTTCCGGCTGGTGCTGACCACGCAGGCGCAGCGGGCGGACCAGCACCGAAAACAGTCAGTCGCCAACGGTGCAATCCCCCTTCCCTTTCCGGACGTCCTGCCCTCCACAGCCTACGGTGCAGACCACGGCCTCCGTCTGACGGAAGTGTGGCTGACGCACGACCCGGAATACCCGGACAACCTGCCTGCCGCCCCGCTGGCGCGTTATGACTATTCCCCGCGTGGTGAGCTGAAAACGGTATATGACCGCAGCGGCACAGCAGTACACGGGTTTACATATGACCCGTCGCATCCGGGGCGAATGGTGGCCCACCGCTATGCGGGCAGGCCGGAGATACAGTACCGCTATGATGCGTCCGGGAGGGTGACGGAACAGCGAAATCCACAGGGCTTAAGCTATACCTACGCGTATGAACCGAACCGCATCACCCTCACCGACAGCCTCAACCGCCAGGAGGTGCTGCATACCACAGGCGAAGGCGGCCTGAAGCGGGTGGTGAAACAGGAGCGCGCAGACGGCAGCTCCTTTAACAGCGAGTACGATCCGGCAGGCAGACTTATCGCGCAGACCGATGCGGCAGGTCGCAAGACAGAGTATCGCCTGAGTCCTGGCTCCGGTCAGTTGAAAGAAATCATCATGCCGGACGGCAGGCAAACGGAATTTTACTACAACAGCCAGCGCCAGTTAACGGATACCGTGTACCCGGACGGCCTCCAGAGCCAGCAGGAATATGACGCACAGGGCAGGCTCACGACCGACACCCGACGCGACGGCAGCACTACCCGCTATTTTTATGATAGCCCACACAGTGCATTGCCGGCAGCCACTGAAGACGTCACCGGCAGCCGGAAACAGATGACGTGGAGCCGTTACGGGCAGTTGCTCACCTTCACCGACTGTTCAGGCTACGAAACCCGTTATGAATATAACCGTTTCGGACAGATAACGGCGGTTCACCACGAGGAAGGGCTGAGCGTTTATTCTGCTTACGATGACCGGGGCAGACTCATCAGCCGGAAGGATGCACAGGGCAGGGAAACGCGCTATGAATACAGCCTGGCGGGCGACCTGACGGCAGTCATCTCTCCTGACGGCAGCCGCAGCGAAACGCAGTATGACACGTCCGGCAGACCGGTCGGCATAACCGAAGGCGGCCTGACGCGGCAGATAACATACGATGCTGCCGGACTCGTCACCTCACTGATTAACGAGAACCACGCCACCACCACCTTTGCTTATGACGTGATGGACAGGCTGACGCAGGAAGCGGGGTTTGACGGCAGAACGCAGCGCTATGGCTACAACACCGGTGGGCAGCTTGTCCGCAGTGAGGACGAAGGCCTCGTCACGCTCTGGCATTACGATGAAGCCGACCGCCTGACGCACCGCACGGTGAACGGCGAACCGGCGGAACAGTGGCAGTACGACGAGCGCGGCTGGCTGACGGAAATCAGCCATCTCAGCGACGGTCACCGGGTCGCCGTGCACTACGGCTATGATGAGAAAGGCCGGATGAGCCGCGAGCGGCAGACCGTTCACGCCCCGCAGACGAATGAACTGCTGTGGGAGCACCTCACGCAGCACGATTATCAGAACGGACTGGCGAATAAAACCACGCCCGACCACCTTCCCCCGGTGGAGTGGCTGACATACGGCAGCGGTTATCTGGCCGGGATGAAGCTCGGCGACACCCCGCTTATCGACCTCACCCGCGACCGCCTGCACCGGGAGACGCTGCGCAGCTTTGGGACATATGAACGTGCCAGCGCATACAACGCAGGCGGGCAGTTGCAGCGCCACACGCTGAATCTGACGGAGCTGAACCGGGAATACACATATAACGACGGCGGACAGCTTGTCCGTATCAGCGGGCCACTGCAACAAAGACAGTATCAGTATGACGACGCGGGGCGACTGAGCCAGGTACAGCTTACCCCAGGCGGGACAACCACCGGGTACTTCACCGACCCGGCGGGTAACCGGATTGCAGACCGGCAACAGAACCCGGCGCTGCCAGCCCACTTCCCGGATAACCGTATCAGCGAGGATGTGTGCGAGTTTTACCACCATGACGAACACGGCAGGCTGACAGAAAAAGACGAGCGCCGCATCCGTGACGGCGGCAGCCACAGCCACCATTATCACTACGATAACCGGCACCGGCTGGCGCATTACGTCCGTGCGCAGCAGGGACAGCCACTGCTGGAAAGCCGTTACCTGTACGACCCGCTGGGCCGCCGCGTCGGTAAACGGATATGGAAAAGCCAGACTGAACGGGAAAGCCTCACCGGGAAGGAATATCTCTGGCTGAACCCCACCCCGGAGGTGACGTGGTACGGCTGGAACGGCGACAGGCTGACGACCACACAGACAAACCACAGCCGTATCCAGACGCTTTATACACCGGGCAGCTTCACGCCGCTGGTCAGAATCGAAACGGACATGGCAGAGCTGGCAAAAGCAGCGCACCGCACGCTGGCGGAGAAGCTCCAGCAGGATGCGGGAATGACGTTTGTGCCGGAACTGGGGGCGATGCTGGACGGGCTGGAAGCCGAATTGCGCCGTGGCGAAGTCAGCGCAGCGAATCAGCAGTGGCTGGCGCAGTGCGGGTTAACGCTGGAGCAGATGAAGAACCAGATGGAGCCGGAATACACGCCGCTGCGAAAAATTCACCTGTACCACTGCGACCACCGGGGACTGCCGCTGGCATTGGTGAATGCTGACAAAACTATCGCGTGGAGTGCAGAGTTTGATGAATGGGGGAATATGCTGCGGGAGGATAATCCGGACAATCTGCAACAGTTAATCCGGTTACCGGGACAGCAGTGGGATAAGGAGACGGGGTTGTATTACAACCGGCACCGTTACTATGACCCGGAACAGGGGAGGTATATTACTCAGGATCCCATAGGGCTGATGGGGGGATGGAATCTGTATGAGTATCCATTGAATCCTGTCACAGAGATAGATCCATTAGGTTTATATCAGATGTGCCATAGAAAATTCGATCCGGTCCCCGTTCCCTATGCAAGGCATTGCTATATAAAGTTTAAAGATGGTACTACGTCAAGTTTTGATAATAAGGGGGTTCATGCAGATCCTGCTCCCAATAAGTCTGGTACGATCTGTACTGAGCCTCAAAATCCATCATTGGATGAGTGTATTCGCGAAGCAATGAAAAAATGTAAAGGTGAAAATTATCACTTTACTGAGTTTAACTGTTGTCACTGTGCAGAACAGGCGATGAAATCTTGTGGCACATCCATCCCTAAAACATCATGGCCAAACGCCCCTATAAATCCGGGCCCACAACCAGGAGAGCCTGGTTATAGCCGAGAGCCTCTATTTGGACCAAATCTGGGGGGAGGATAAGTATGTTAAAACATTTTATCACCGAACTTTTATGGGTGTTTTTATTTTTATTTTTGCTAATTACAGAGAAGTACATCCCTATATATGTGTATGAAAGAATTAATATTCCTATATCTGTCATCTCATGGATATCATGGGGGTTGCTTTTTCTGTGTGGTTTGAGAGTTTCGTGGTGTATAGATCTGAGCGCCTGGTGGTTATGCTGCGTATATGCTTTTATAATATCCATAATTATTTTCATATACAATTTTCTTATTTATAATTTGCATCAATCAACTGATTTTCCCGGGGTAGTGGGAAGCATATGGTTGTCAGTAATTTTCCTTGTTTTAAGTTTTTGCATCATTTTTATTGGTTTTATTATAGGTAATGTTTTGAGGTATTTACTGTTTAAATAAAATTTATCTCCAGTTATGGACTGGCGAATCGCGTGACGCCGGATACTCTCCCCCCGGTGGAATGGCTGACTTACGGCAGCGGTTATCTGGCCGGGATGAAACTGGGCGACTCACCGCTTATCGACATCACCGCGAAACGCTGCGCAGCTTTGGTGAGTACAAACTGACCACGGCCTACATGCTGAGCGGTCTGTTATAGAGCCATCACCTTAACCTTCCGCAGCTTAACCGTGATTATACCTGGAACAGCGGCGGGCAACCGGATAGCCGTGCGGGATAAATACCCGATGCTGTCGGAACGTTTCCCCGATAACCGCATCTCCCTGGATGTGGAGAACTTCTTTCCGTGTAATCCAATATCAACTCAATGATCCAAATAAAGGTAATGCATCCAACTGGTCATGCGCAGCAGTACTTTACGCATTACCGACACGTGGGCGAAATGGTCGGAATAGACTGCAACCTGAGCATAGATACCGTCCGGCAGCGCATCCACATCGGCATTCGGATCCAGCTCAATCGTGGCCAGCACGCCATCGGTACCCGGCACCACCGTTAAGGACTGTAATGCGCCCTGCGCCTGATAAGAACCGCCCGGAACGACCGGAAGAATACTGGTCAGCTTGCCGGTGAAAACCTGGCCAGGCAGCGCATTAAACACCACTTCCGCTTCATCGCCCGGCTTAAGGCGCAGCAGCGAGTTCTGGCGGAATTGCGCCACGATTTGCCGTTTTTGTTCAGGAATAAACACCATTACCGGACGCAAAGGTAATGCTGCTGCGTAAGTCCCCGGACGAATTAAAATCTGCGTGGCATAACCGTTGCTGGGGGCACGAACTACCGTCTGTTCAAGATTGTATTTAGCCTCGGCAAGCTGGGCACGTAGGGACGCAACCTGAGATTGCTCACCGTTGACCATACTGTCTAATTGGCTCTGAATCTGCGTCTGTTCTGCAACCGAGCCTTTGACCAGCGCATCTTGTGCCAGATAGTTTTGCCGGGCGTTATCGATATCGCTTTCAGAGAACGGATTAACCTTCGCCTGACTGCCTTTCAAATAGCGTTGATAATCTTTATACAGACGGTCACGTTCAGCAGATACACGGGTGGTATTGGCGACCGCTTCCGACAACTGTGCTTTCAGGTTGTCGATGTTATGCGTAGCAGTAACCAGATCAGCCTGCAGCCTGTCGACACGCGCCTGATACCGTACCGGATCGAGCTTAAACAGCACATCGCCTTTTTTAATTAGCTGATTATTTTTATCCGTTACCTCACTAACAATTCCTGTGACTTGCGGAGTGACCGGAATTGAAATAACTGCTTTTTGCGCCGTAAAGGTATATGGGTGGTTATAGTTCATTAATAAAATCAATCCCGCAACAATGAACACCCCACCTAATGCAGCGGTAGCAAGCGTCCATTGGTTTACCGGAATACGGAATATTTTAAAGATGGCCCAGGCAAAGGCCACATAGGTCAGGACTATCAACAAATCCATGATTAAATCTCCGGAAAGGTGGAGTTATCGGTTTTTTTCTCCCCATCCAGTCTTTTTTCCAACTGGGTGATTCGCGCAGCCAGCGCGGCAATCTCAGGGTCTGACTCCTTTCCGGTCGGTGTGATGTGTGACTGCATTCCCCATCCCTTTTCAGGCTGGTAGAGCGTGGCCCAGATCCACAGGAACGGCCAAATAACATGAAGAGTGAACAAGCTCACCCATCCTGCAGTATGGATGGCATCGGCATGGGGATGGTTACGTTTTTTAGCCATGTTATAGGGAATATCGTGAATGGCGATGATTCCGTAAAACAGAACCAGAAAAACGAAGATCAGCACGCCCAACGCGAAATAATTTAGAAACATACCTGCCTCGAATTCACGCTAATTAGAGTTTTTTTATGCCGGCAGCCGTATGCACCCTGGCTGATGTTTTGAACATAACTGGAGTTAAGGGTTTTTGCCATACCACAAAATAAATATTTTTTCTGGTGAGAAGTTGCTTTGTTTTGCAATAAAAAATGTCGGGGGTAGAACCTGCCGCAGATCACATCTGATAAATTTCAGATGAAAATACTTTGCGATTCACATCACAAAAATCCAACAAACAAGGAAAGCAAAAATGTGAATCACTTCACATTTAATCCTCATTTTCAGCGAATTATTGCACTGCGATGTTTTTTTGTACCGGCATTTTGTGATGAAAATCACATTAACTAACGCCATACACCCTATATTTACGTGACGAATGTCACATAAAAGGCCGTCGACTGGACAGTTGAACGATTCAGTGCCAGATTTCGCAGTATCTACAGGGTCCGGCTACCTCCTGCCGCTACATTAACAAACCTCGGGCTTTCAGCCTGCGTGATAGCAAACATAAGAAGGGGTGTTTTTATGTCATCCGATATTAAGATCAAGGTGCAAAGCTTTGGTCGATTCCTCAGCAACATGGTGATGCCAAATATCGGCGCGTTTATCGCGTGGGGTATTATCACCGCATTATTCATTCCGACAGGGTGGTTGCCGAACGAAACGCTGGCGAAGCTGGTCGGCCCGATGATCACCTATCTGCTGCCGCTACTGATCGGTTATACCGGTGGTAAACTGGTTGGCGGCGAGCGTGGCGGCGTAGTTGGTGCAATCACCACCATGGGCGTTATCGTCGGTGCGGACATGCCAATGTTCCTCGGCGCGATGATTGCAGGTCCACTGGGCGGCTGGGCGATCAAACACTTCGACAACTGGGTAGACGGTAAGATCAAATCCGGTTTTGAGATGCTGGTGAATAACTTCTCCGCTGGCATCATCGGTATGATCCTCGCCATTCTGGCATTCCTTGGCATTGGTCCATTGGTTGAAGCACTGTCCAAAATTCTGGCGGCAGGCGTTAACTTCATGGTTGTCCATGACATGCTGCCGCTGGCATCGATTTTCGTTGAACCGGCGAAAATCCTGTTCCTCAACAACGCCATTAACCACGGTATTTTCTCACCGCTGGGTATTCAGCAGTCCCATGAGATGGGCAAATCCATCTTCTTCCTGATTGAAGCTAACCCAGGTCCGGGTATGGGCGTGCTGCTGGCGTACATGTTCTTCGGTCGCGGCAGCGCTAAGCAGTCTGCAGGCGGCGCGGCTATCATCCACTTCCTGGGTGGTATCCACGAAATTTACTTCCCGTACGTGCTGATGAACCCGCGCCTGATCCTGGCCGTTATTCTCGGCGGTATGACTGGCGTATTTACCCTGACTATCCTGAACGGCGGTCTGGTTTCTCCGGCGTCTCCGGGTTCTATCCTGGCCGTGCTGGCAATGACACCGAAGGGAGCTTACTTCGCTAACATCGCTGCTATCTGTGCGGCTATGGCAGTCTCCTTTGTGGTCTCAGCCATTCTGCTGAAAACCAGCAAAGTGAAAGAAGATGATGACATTGATGCCGCAACCCGTCGTATGCACGACATGAAAGCGGAATCCAAAGGCGCATCTCCGCTGGCGGCTGGCGATGTAACCAACGACCTGAGCCATGTGCGTAAAATCATCGTTGCCTGCGATGCCGGTATGGGTTCCAGCGCCATGGGTGCGGGCGTACTACGTAAGAAAGTGCAGGATGCAGGGCTGTCTCAGATTTCCGTCACTAACAGCGCGATTAACAATCTGCCGCCGGATGTGGATCTGGTCATTACCCACCGTGACCTGACCGAACGCGCGATGCGCCAGGTGCCTCAGGCACAGCACATTTCGCTGACCAACTTCCTCGACAGCGGTCTGTACTCCAACCTGACCGAACGTCTGGTCGCTGCGCAGCGCCACAACGTGAACGAGGAGAAAGTTCGCGACCACCTGAAAGACAGCTTTGAAGAGGGTGATACCCACCTGTTCAAACTGGGTGCGGAGAACATCTTCCTTGGCCGTAAAGCGGCTAACAAAGAAGAAGCGATTCGCTTTGCTGGTGAGCAACTGGTGAAAGGCGGTTACGTTGAGCCAGAATACGTCGAGGCGATGCTGGACCGCGAAAAACTGACCCCGACTTACCTGGGTGAGTCCATCGCAGTACCGCACGGTACGGTTGAAGCCAAAGACCGCGTGCTGAAAACCGGTGTGGTGTTCTGCCAGTACCCGGAAGGCGTTCGCTTCGGTGAAGAAGAAGACGATATTGCCCGTCTGGTTATTGGTATCGCAGCGCGTAACAACGAGCACATCCAGGTGATTACCAGCCTGACCAACGCTCTGGATGATGAATCCGTGATCGAACGTCTGGCCCATACCACCAGCGTGGATGAAGTTCTGGAACTGCTGGCAGGTCGTAAGTAAGCGTTATTGCCCGGTGGCGCTCACGCTTACCGGGCCTACAAAATCCTCTCCCTTGTGGAGAGGGTTAGGTTGAGGGGAAATCAATGCAGTCCCTCACCCCAGCCCTCTTGGGTAAAAACATTAATGAAGGTTAATACTATGAAAGCATTACATTTTGGCGCAGGTAATATCGGTCGTGGCTTTATCGGCAAACTGCTGGCGGACGCGGGGATACAGCTGACGTTCGCGGATGTAAATCAGGTCGTTCTCGATGCCCTGAATGCCCGTCATAGCTATCAGGTTCATGTCGTGGGTGAAAATGAGCAGGTTGATACCGTCTCCGGCGTCAACGCTGTAAGCAGCATCGGCGATGATGTTGTTGAACTGATTGCCCACGTAGATTTAGTCACTACCGCCGTCGGTCCGGTTGTGCTTGAGCGTATCGCTCCAGCCATCGCCAAAGGACTGGTTAAACGCAAGGCGCAGGGCATCGCTACTCCACTAAATATCATCGCTTGTGAAAACATGGTGCGCGGAACGACCCAGTTGAAAGGCCATGTAATGAACGCGTTAGCAGATGAAGATAAAGCCTGGGTTGAAGAACATGTTGGCTTTGTCGATTCTGCCGTGGACCGCATTGTTCCGCCTTCGGCTTCAGCAACCAACGATCCGCTGGAAGTTACCGTCGAAACCTTCAGTGAGTGGATTGTCGACAAAACACAGTTCAAAGGTGAACTGCCAAATATCCCAGGAATGGAATTAACTGATAACCTGATGGCATTTGTCGAACGTAAACTCTTCACGCTGAACACCGGGCATGCTATAACCGCGTACCTCGGAAAATTGACCGGTCATCAGACCATCCGTGACGCGATTCTCGACGAGAAAATCCGCGCAGTGGTAAAAGGTGCGATGGAAGAGAGCGGCGCGGTACTGATCAAACGCTATGGCTTTGATGCAGCAAAACATGCGGCATACATTCAGAAAATCCTCGGTCGTTTTGAAAACCCGTATCTGAAAGATGACGTTGAGCGCGTAGGTCGTCAGCCGCTGCGTAAGCTGAGCGCAGGCGACCGCCTGATTAAACCGCTGCTGGGTACGCTGGAGTATGGTTTGCCGCATGCGAATCTGGTTACCGGTATTGCGGCAGCGATGCACTATCGCAGCGAAGAAGATCCGCAGGCACAGGAACTGGCCGCGCTGATTGACGAAAAAGGTCCACAGGCCGCGCTGGCGCAAGTTTCCGGGCTGGATGCCAATAGTGATGTCGTGCTTGAGGCTGTTAACGCGTATAACGCAAAGAAATGATGCAGGACCTGGCGCAGGATATCCTGCGCCTGAATAATAGATTGTCAGATATGCAGGCAATAATGGAACAAACGCAGGCCTTTGAAAATCGTGTGCTTGAGCGTCTGAATGCTGGCAAAACCGTACGCAGCTTCCTCATCACCGCCGTAGAACTGCTCACCGAGGCGGTGAATATCCTTGTGCTTCAGGTATTTCGCAAAGACGACTATGCGGTGAAATACGCCGTAGAACCGCTGCTCGATGGCGATGGTCCGTTGGGCGATCTTTCTGTTCGTCTGAAGTTAATCTACGGCCTGGGCGTACTCAGTCGCCCGGAGTACGAAGATGCGGAGCTGCTGATGGCGCTGCGGGAGGAGCTGAATCACGACGGCAATGAATACGCATTCACCGACGACGAAATTCTTGGACCGTTTGGTGAACTTCACTGCGTGACGGCACTCCCGCCGCCACCCCAGTTTGATACCTCAGACTCTGGTTTGCATGCCATGCAGATCCAGCGTTACCAGCAGATGGTACGATCCACCATGGTCCTTTCCCTGACCGAGCTGATTTCTAAAATCAGCTTAAAAAAAGCCTTTCAAAAATAAGACGATGTTTGCTTATTTCTCTTCCTGCTGCGGTCGATACAGCTGCCGATAGTACGCCAGACGTTGCAGATACAGCTGCGCGTTTTCCTGCGGTATTTCTGAAGGGACAACGTTGCGCGGCGGTGTTTTATTCAAATATTCGCGAAAAGCCTGGCTTGAAGCCATAAAATCGACAGTTTTATCAATCAGGATTGAAACGTTCTCACCTATTTTCGCCATAATCTTCCCTCCTCCATGTATTAACCGCGCTCAGCCTGTGCGGTTGATCATTTAAGTTTAGGATCAGTTGGGTGTTTATATTGAGGAAAACGTGCTTCACCACGAACACGCCAATAAAAAGCACCACGGCCGATCTTATCGCTTAAAATTCCTTGTTAATCAATGCAGTAACATTATCATTAGCTAATTAATACTTACGGTATTTGATTATTTATCTTCGAGCAGTTGTGAATAATCCCGCTCTGCGCGCATACTATAGGGCATTCATCCTATTTTTATCAGAAGCTATCCTATGAAAGAAGTCGAAAAAAACGAAATTAAACGCCTGAGCGATCGTCTGGACGCTATTCGCCACCAGCAGGCAGACCTGTCCCTGGTTGAAGCCGCCGACAAATACGCGGAGCTGGAAAAAGAGAAAGAAACTCTGGAAGCCGAGATCGCACGCCTGCGTGAAGTTCACAGCCAGAAGCTGAGCAAAGAAGCGCAAAAGCTGACAAAACTTCCGTTCCGTCGGGCCATCACCAAAAAAGAGCAGGCTGACATGGGCAAACTGAAGAAAAGCGTGCGCGGCCTGATCGTCGTCCACCCGATGACCGAGCTTGGCCGTGAAATGGGCCTGAAAGAGATGACTGGCTTTGCGAAGAACGAGTTCTAAACACTCTCGTATCACAGGCTCTCAAGACACCCGTCGTACAGCGGGTGTCTTGAGAGCATCGGGCTATATTCCGAATTTTTCCCCATAAATATTTACACCGCTTATATACAAGTTCATTTTTAACGGCCCTCCCTGCTTTTCATGAAAATAAATTACTCCACCATGTCCATTTGTATTTATACAATGAATTTTTTCTTCCACTTTTCTCATGACCCGCAGAATATAATTGACCCACAAAATTAAATAACATTATCATCTATAAAACAATGCCCCATACATAAATATTATGATTATATTTTTATAAGGCATTGCCATGGGTAATTGATTAAAATTATCGAGCAATGGCTCAATTCTATAAAAGCAATGAATGTGTTCATTATAACCATGTATTAACGGGTTATTGACAATACTCGCAGGATGATGAGTTAGCTGTATAAATAATAGGTTAACTATTAATACTACATTAGTAATTAATAAGGATATTTTATATGCACAAAAATGGAAAATTTATTCCCCTGATTGTTTTGGGATTCACATTCTTGTTATCGGGTTGTGATTACTTTGCAGATAAACACCTTGTCGAAGAACTAAAAAAACAGCAAAAAGAACAAGAAGCAAAGATAGACCTTTTAGAAAAACAACAAACTACGCTTATCCAGGCGACCCAAAAGGTCGCCGAAGTCGTTGACCGCATTGAACGTAAACAACGACTATTCGACTACACAGAACTGGACCCATCACAAACGCACTATTTTATTATTAACAACGGCAATATTGGATTAGCCGGGCGTATTTTATCTATTGAGCCAATAGATGATGGAAGTGTTATTCATCTTGATTTGGTTAACTTACTCAGCGTTCCCGTATCAAACCTGGCGTTTAATATGACGTGGGGTACGAAAAAACCTTCCGAGGCAAAAGATCTACCTCGCTGGCGACAACTCTTGCTCAACACGCAAATGGATTCGACAATCGAACTCTTACCGGGAGCATGGACCAATGTCACGCTGACATTAAAAGGCGTATCGCCCAATAATCTTAAGTATCTAAAAATAGGCATTAACATGAAGAATGTTATTTTCGAAAGCACACAACCTATTAACGATACAAAAAAGAAGCCCAAAAAATAATAGCTATTGATACAACTATTTTAGAAAAGGAAAGCACTTATCCATGAACAGAATATTTAAAGTCCTCTGGAATGCCGCTACGGGAACATTTATTGTCACCAGTGAAACCGCAAAAAGCCGCGGGAAAAAAAGCGGCCGTAGAAAGCTGGCGGTTTCCGCACTCATCGGTCTTAGCAGTATTATGGTTTCTGCGGATGTATTGGCCAATGCAGGTAAAGATACTGGCGATGGCGTTACTCCAACGGGTACCCAGACAGGAGGAACAGGGTGGATTGCAATTGGTACCGATGCCACAGCAAATACTTACACCAACGTTGATGGCGCAAGCGCCGCGATGGGTTATCACGCCTCCGCGATGGGAAAATGGAGTACCGCTATTGGTTCATACAGTGATTCATCCGGTGACTCTTCCCTAGCGCTCGGCGTAAAAGCAAGCTCAACCGGCAACCGTGCCATTGCGATGGGTGCCTCATCTTCAGCCGCGGGAAGTTATTCAATGGCAATGGGTGTTAATGCCAATTCGAGCGGTGAAAAATCGGTTGCATTAGGTAATAAAGCCACTGCGAGCGGAGCTACATCCGTTGCATTAGGCAATCAATCCACTTCGAGCGGCGACGACAGCACTGCATTTGGTAATGGCGCAAAAGCGATAGGCACCAACTCAGTTGCTCTTGGCGCAGGCTCTACCGCCCAGGAAGACAATTCCGTCGCCGTGGGTAACAGCACCACGCAGCGGCAGATCACCTACGTTGCTAAAGGCGACATCAATTCCAGCAGTACAGATGCAGTCACAGGTGCGCAAATTTATTCTTTAAGTCAATCCGTCGCCGACCGACTCGGCGGAGGAGCTTCCGTTAATTCTGATGGTACAGTAAATGCGCCCCTCTACGAGGTAGGCACAGGCATCTACAATAACGTAGGCAGTGCGTTAAGCGCACTTAACACTTCTATCACGAATACAGAGGCCTCTGTCGCAGGATTAGCCGATGACGCGTTGCTGTGGGATGACAGCACAAGCGCATTCAGCGCCAACCACAGTGGAAGCGACAGCAAAATCACCAATCTGGCGGCAGGCACCCTGGCCGCAGACAGCACTGATGCGGTTAACGGCTCCCAGTTGTTTGATACAAATGAGAAAGTGGATCAGAACACTGCTGATATCACCACCAATACCGACAGCATCAACCAAAACACTGCCGATATTACCGCCAATACCGACAGCATTAACCAGAACACAACCGATATCGCCGCTAATACGACCAGCATCAATCAGAACACCACTGATATCGCCACCAATACCACCAATATCAACAGTCTGAGCGACTCCGTCACCACGCTCACCGACGATGCCCTGTTGTGGGATGCTGACTCTGGTGCATTCAGTGCTAAGCACAACGGAAGTGCCAGCAAGATCACCAATCTGGCGGCAGGCACCCTGGCCGCGGACAGCACCGATGCCGTTAACGGCTCCCAGCTGTTTGATACAAATGAGAAAGTGGATCAGAACACTGCTGATATCACTACCAATACCGGCAGCATTAACCAGAACACAACCGATATCGCCACCAACACCACCAATATCAATAACCTGAGCGATTCTGTTACCACGCTCGCCGATGATGCCCTGCTGTGGGATGCTAACTCTGGTGCATTCAGCGCTAACCACTCGGGAAGCGCCAGCAAGATCACCAATCTGGCGGCAGGCACCCTGGCCGCGGACAGCACCGATGCCGTTAACGGCTCACAGTTGTTTGCCACCAACGAAAATGTGTCTCAGAACACCACTGATATCGCCACCAACACCACCAATATCAACAACCTGAGCGACTCAGTTACCACGCTCACCGATGATGCCCTGCTGTGGGATGCTGACTCTGGTGCATTCAGCGCTAAGCACGCGGGAAGCGCCAGCAAAATCATTAATGTCGCCGCCGGGGACCTTTCTGAAGACAGTACAGACGCGGTGAACGGCTCACAGCTGTATGAAACCAACCAGAAGGTAGATCAAAACACATCAGATATTGCAGATATCAATACGACGATCACCAATCTTGGTACCGATTCACTGAGCTGGGATGAGGAAACGAATTCGTTCTCCGCCAGCCACGGAAGTAGTACGGCAAACAAAATCACCAATGTCGCCGCCGGGGAGCTTTCTGAGAGCAGCACCGACGCGGTTAACGGTTCGCAGCTGTTCGAAACCAATGAAAAAGTGGATCAGAATACGACCGATATCGCCGCCAATACCACCAACATATCTCAGAACAGCACCGCAATTGATAACCTGAATACTTCTGTCACTGACATTAATACCTCCATTACCGGCCTCACTGATAATGCTCTGTTATGGGACGAAGACATCGGAGCTTTCAGCGCAAACCACGGTGGAAGTACCAGTAAAATCACCAATGTCGCCGCCGGGGAGCTTTCTGAGGACAGTACCGACGCGGTAAACGGCTCACAGTTGTATGAAACCAACCAGAAGGTAGATCAAAACACCTCTGCTATCGCGGATATCAATACGTCCATCACCAACCTTGGTACCGATGCACTGAGCTGGGATGACGAAGAGGGTGCGTTCAGCGCCAGCCACGGTACCAGCGGTACCAATAAGATAACCAATGTAGCAGCAGGTGAAATCGCCAGTGACAGTACTGACGCCGTTAATGGCTCTCAGCTCTATGAAACTAACATGCTGATTTCTCAGTACAACGAATCTATTAGCCAAATAACCGGCGATACCAGCGAAACCTATATCACGGAAAATGGTACCGGCGTGAAATACATCCGCACGAATGATAGCGGGCTTGAAGGCCAGGATGCATACGCAACGGGTGACGGCGCAACAGCAGTGGGTTACAACGCCGTCGCATCCGGTGCTTCGAGTCTGGCTCTTGGAGAGAACAGCAGCAGCAGCATTGAGGGCAGCATCGCCTTGGGCAGTGGCTCCAGCTCTAACCGCGCTATTACAACCGGTACACAAGCAACGAGCGTAACAAGCGATGGCGTCGTCATTGGTTACGATACAACAGACAGAGAGTTGCTGGGCGCGTTGTCATTGGGGACGGATGGAGAAAGCTATCGTCAAATTACCAACGTTGCGGACGGCTCTGAAGCGCAAGATGCAGTAACAGTTCGTCAGTTACAAAATGCTATCGCCGCCGTTTCCACGACGCCGACACAATACTTCCATGCCAACTCGGATGAGGAAGATTCCCTGGCGGTGGGTGAAAACGCGATTGCTGTTGGTGCTACAACCATCGTCAATGGCGATTCAGGAGTCGGTATTGGCTATGGCGCAGTCGTGGATCAATCTGCCTTCAACGGCATTGCCATTGGTTCAAGCGCACAGGTAAATCACGCCAACAGTATCGCGCTCGGCAGCAATTCACAAACCACCGTCGGCGCACAAAGCAGCTATACCGCTTACAACATGGATACGCCACAAACGTCGGTGGGCGAAGTTTCTGTAGGCAGTGAAGACGGTCAACGTCAGATCACTAACGTCGCGGCGGGTTCGGCAGACACCGATGCCGTAAACGTTGGTCAATTGAAAGTCACCGACAGCCATGTTGCCGCAAATACCGAAAGTATCAATAACCTGAACACGCAGGTGAGTAGTCTTGATACCCGCGTCACCAATATCGAAAACTCTGTCGGCGATATTGTCACTACCGGTAGCACCAAGTACTTCAAGACCAACACCGATGGCGTAGATGCTAATGCCCAGGGTGCGGACAGCGTCGCGATAGGTTCCGGATCTATTGCGGCTGCTGAAAACAGCGTGGCGTTAGGTACAAATTCAGTCGCAGATGAAGCGAATACGGTGTCTGTCGGTTCTTCGACTCAACAACGTCGTATTACCAATGTTGCCGCAGGGGTGAACAACACTGACGCGGTTAATGTGGCGCAACTGAAAGCCTCAGAAGCAGGTTCCGTTCGTTATGAAACCAATACCGATGGCTCGGTTAACTACAGTGTGCTCAACCTGGGAGACGGGAGTGGCGGTACCACTCGGATCGGCAATGTTTCAGCGGCGGTGAACGATACGGATGCGGTGAACTATGCGCAATTGAAACGCAGCGTAGAAGAAGCAAACACCTATACCGATCAAAAAATGGGTGAAATGAACAGTAAAATCAAAGGAGTAGAAAACAAGATGAGCGGCGGCATTGCCTCAGCAATGGCCATGGCCGGTCTTCCTCAAGCCTATGCACCGGGAGCCAACATGACCTCAATTGCTGGGGGTACGTTTAATGGTGAAAGTGCCGTCGCCATTGGTGTCTCCATGGTAAGTGAAAGCGGGGGCTGGGTGTATAAATTGCAAGGAACCAGCAACAGCCAGGGCGATTACTCTGCAGCCATTGGTGCTGGCTTCCAGTGGTAATGAAGTAACAATACTCCCGACATCAAAGGCAATGGCATCATGCCATTGCCTTTTCACTTCTCTTTGTTGCCCTCACCCCTCAATTGGCCCTACCAATTTTAGCCAGATCATACCAACACCTCACATTTCATTAAAATGTGAGTACAATACCGTTGCCAATAAATAACATTTGATTAACCATTCATTGTCATTACCCCTACACAACAATATTGGCAGGGCCACTTTTACACATAGTGTGACGAAGATTTGAGCAAAGACTCATTCCATTATGTCGGCGGCCCCCAGGAGACCTGCAATGAATCTCTGGCAACAGAACTACGACCCGGCCGGTAATATCTGGCTTTCCAGCCTGATCGCATCGCTCCCTATCCTGTTTTTTTTCTTCGCCCTGATTAAGCTCAAGCTGAAAGGCTATGTTGCGGCGTCCTGGACGGTGGTGATTGCTCTGGCAGTCGCCCTGCTGTTTTACAAAATGCCGGTCGATCACGCGCTGGCATCCGTAGTGTACGGTTTCTTCTACGGTCTGTGGCCAATTGCCTGGATCATTATCGCCGCGGTATTCGTCTATAAAATCTCGGTGAAGACCGGACAGTTCGACATTATCCGATCATCGATACTCTCGATTACCCCAGACCAGCGTCTGCAAATGCTGATTGTCGGTTTCTCCTTTGGGGCATTCCTCGAAGGAGCGGCAGGCTTCGGTGCTCCGGTAGCGATTACCGCCGCACTGCTGGTTGGTCTTGGCTTTAACCCGCTGTATGCGGCAGGTTTGTGCCTGATCGTAAATACCGCGCCGGTCGCTTTTGGCGCAATGGGCATTCCGATTCTGGTTGCCGGTCAGGTTACCGGACTGGACAGCTTCGAGATTGGCCAGATGGTAGGTCGTCAACTGCCGTTCCTGACCATTATCGTGCTGTTCTGGATTATGGCGATTATGGATGGCTGGCGTGGTGTCAAAGAAACCTGGCCTGCGGTGATGGTCGCTGGCGGCTCGTTTGCTATCGCACAGTACCTCAGCTCTAACTTTATCGGGCCGGAACTGCCGGACATCATCTCTTCTCTGGTCTCACTGGTGTGTCTGACGCTGTTCCTGAAACGCTGGCAGCCGGTACGCATCTTCCGTTTTGGCGATATGGGCGCTTCGCAGGTCGATATGGATCTGTCACGCACCCGCTACACCGCTGGGCAGGTGGTACGCGCCTGGTCACCGTTCCTGTTCCTGACCGCTACCGTCACGCTGTGGAGCATACCGCCGTTTAAAGCGCTGTTTGCGCCAGGCGGCGCGATGTACCACTGGGTGGTCAATATTCCGGTTCCGTTCCTCGACAAGCTGGTTGCCCGTATGCCACCGGTCGTACACGAAGCTACAGCCTACGCGGCGGTGTACAAATTTGACTGGTTCTCCGCGACCGGTACCGCAATACTGTTTGCCGCCCTGCTGTCTATCGTCTGGCTGAAAATGAAGCCATCTGCTGCGCTGCAGACCTTTGGTAGCACGCTGAAAGATCTGGCGCTGCCTATCTACTCCATCGGGATGGTGCTGGCATTCGCGTTTATCTCTAACTACTCCGGGCTTTCATCCACCCTGGCACTGGCCCTGGCACATACCGGCAGCGCATTTACCTTCTTCTCGCCGTTCCTTGGCTGGCTGGGGGTATTCCTGACCGGGTCCGACACCTCATCAAACGCATTGTTCGCCGCCCTGCAGGCCACGGCCGCTCAGCAAATCGGCGTTTCGGATGTGCTGATGGTGGCCGCAAATACCACCGGCGGCGTGACCGGCAAGATGATCTCTCCGCAATCTATCGCAATCGCCTGTGCGGCAGTGGGATTAGTGGGGAAAGAGTCTGATCTGTTCCGCTTTACCGTGAAGCACAGTCTGATTTTCACCTGCATGGTGGGTGTGATTACCACGCTGCAGGCCTATGTCTTAACCTGGATGATTCCATGATAGTGATGCCCAGACGCCTGTCAGACGAGGTCGCATCTCGTGTGCGGGCGCTGATTGAAGAACAACAGCTGGAGGCGGGCATGAAGTTGCCCGCTGAGCGCCAACTGGCCGTACAGCTCGGCGTATCGCGCAACTCGCTGCGCGAGGCGTTAGCCAAGCTGGTGAGCGAAGGCATGTTGATTAGCCGTCGTGGCGGCGGGACGTTTATCCGCTGGCAGCATGAGGCATGGTCTGAACAAAACATCGTTCAGCCGCTGAAAACTCTGCTGGCAGACGACCCTGATTACAGTTTCGATATTCTGGAAGCCCGCCACGCCATCGAAGCCAGCACCGCCTGGCATGCAGCTATGCGTGCCACTGCTGCCGACAAAGAGAAGATCAGACTCTGTTTCGAGGCCACACAAAGCGAAGATCCAGATCTCGCCTCGCAGGCAGACGTTCGCTTTCATCTCGCCATTGCGGAAGCCTCGCACAACGTGGTGCTGTTACAGACCATGCGCGGTTTCTTCGACGTATTACAGTCTTCGGTGAAACAGAGCCGTCAGCGTATGTACCTTGTGCCGCCCGTATTTTCGCAACTGACGGCGCAGCATCAGGCCGTCCTGGATGCGATTGTTGCCGGAGATGCCGACGGAGCGCGTAAAGCAATGATGGCGCACCTCAGTTTTGTCCACACCACGATTAAACGATTTGATGAAGATCAGGCCCGCCAGGCGCGTATCACCCGCCTGCCCGGTGACCCTGGTGAGAATAGCAGGGAGAACAACACATGATTATTTCAGCAGCCAGCGACTATCGCGCCGCAGCCCAACGCATCCTACCCCCCTTCTTGTTCCACTACATAGACGGTGGGGCGTATGCAGAGCACACTCTGCGCCGTAACGTGACAGACCTGTCTGAAGTGGCACTTCGCCAGCGCGTGCTGAAGAATATGTCCGACCTGAGCCTGGAGACAAAGCTGTTCAACGAAACGCTCTCCATGCCGGTGGCCCTTGCACCTGTCGGTCTGTGCGGCATGTACGCGCGCCGGGGCGAAGTTCAGGCCGCCGCCGCCGCTGATGCCAAAGGCATTCCGTTTACGCTTTCCACGGTATCCGTATGTCCGATTGAAGAAGTCGCCCCAACCATCAAACGTCCGATGTGGTTCCAGTTATATGTTCTGCGCGATCGTGGCTTTATGCGCAACGCGCTGGAACGCGCCAAAGCGGCGGGCTGCTCTACGCTGGTCTTTACCGTCGATATGCCAACCCCTGGCGCACGCTACCGTGACGCCCATTCCGGGATGAGCGGCCCAAATGCCGCACTGCGCCGCTACTGGCAGGCAGTCACCCATCCACAGTGGGCATGGGACGTTGGCCTGAACGGTCGCCCACATGATTTAGGCAATATCTCGACTTATCTTGGTAAACCTACCGGTCTTGAGGATTACATCGGCTGGCTGGCGAATAACTTCGATCCGTCGATTTCCTGGAAAGACCTCGAGTGGATCCGCGAATTTTGGGATGGTCCGATGGTGATCAAAGGGATCCTCGATCCCGAAGATGCCCGAGATGCCGTACGCTTTGGTGCGGACGGCATCGTTGTCTCTAACCACGGTGGTCGCCAGTTAGACGGCGTGCTGTCTTCAGCTCGCGCGTTACCCGCTATTGCCGATGCGGTAAAAGGCGATATCACCATTCTGGCAGACAGTGGGATCCGCAACGGTCTGGACGTCGTACGTATGATTGCGCTGGGCGCGGATAGTGTTCTGCTGGGACGTGCTTATCTGTACGCGCTGGCCACCCACGGTCAGGCCGGGGTGGCGAATCTGCTGAATCTGATCGAGAAAGAGATGAAGGTGGCAATGACCCTTACCGGGGCGAAATCGATAAGCGAAATCAGCCGTGATTCGCTGGTACAGGAACTGGGCAAACAGGTGGCTGACTACCCGATGCAGCCCAAACGTGGAAATGCGGCGTAAACGTTAATTTGCTATGCTGCCCCGTACTTAAGGGGGCAGCATGCTAAACATCGTTTTATTCGAACCAGAAATCCCGCCAAATACCGGCAATATTATCCGTCTTTGCGCCAACACCGGCTTTCGTCTGCATATTATTGAGCCAATGGGCTTTACCTGGGACGACAAGCGCCTGCGTCGCGCGGGGCTGGATTACCATGAATTTACCGCTGTGCTACGCCACCCTGATTACGCCGCCTTCGTCGCCGCAGAAAATCCGCAACGTCTGTTTGCCCTGACCACCAAAGGTACTCCAGCGCATAGCGCGGTAAGCTATCAGGATGGGGATTATCTGATGTTTGGCCCGGAAACTCGCGGTCTGCCAGCCAGCATCCTCGACGCGCTACCTGCCGAACAAAAAATTCGTATTCCGATGATGCCGGACAGTCGCAGCATGAACCTGTCGAATGCGGTGTCGGTGGTGGTGTATGAGGCCTGGCGCCAGTTAGGTTATCCCGGCGCGATATTGCGTAGTTGATTTTTGTCGGATGGTGGCTGACGCCTTATCCGACCTACGAAAGAATTTACCGTTATTTTTCGAGCGTTATCGGCGCAGTCAGGTTGGACACGGACTGCGCTTGCCGACCTGCGCGTATACGTAGTACGTGAGGATGGCGAGCACAGCCCGGGTTCAAGATGACAAGTAAGATAGCTCGGAAATCAGATTCCATCGCCGTATTCGAACGTATGATGTATCCCATTGAAATGCTGATCCATATCCATGGACGGCTTATCGCTGTCTGGCTTACCGACGATGCGTGCCGGAACGCCTGCGGCGGTGGTATGCGGCGGTACGGGCTGTAGCACGACCGAACCTGCGCCAATCTTTGCGCCGCGTCCGACTTCAATGTTGCCGAGAATTTTTGCGCCCGCGCCAATCATCACCCCTTCACGAATTTTTGGATGACGATCACCGCCGGCTTTACCGGTCCCGCCAAGCGTAACGGATTGCAAAATAGAGACATCGTTTTCAATTACGGCGGTTTCACCCACCACAATACCGGTGGCGTGATCGAGCATAATCCCACGGCCAATTTTTGCCGCCGGATGAATGTCTACCTGGAAGGTAACGGACACCTGATTTTGCAGGAAGATCGCCAGCGCCTGACGCCCCTGATGCCACAGCCAGTGACCGATACGGTAGGCCTGAAGCGCATGAAAGCCCTTCAGATACAGCAGTGGAGTGGAATATTTATCGACAGCCGGGTCACGCGTGCGTACTGCCTGAATATCGCAGGCCGCTGAGGCAATCATTTCAGGATCGGCCGCGTAGGCCTCTTCTACGACTTCGCGAATCGCAATGGCGGGCATGATTGGAGAAGCGAGTTTATTCGCCAGCATATAGCTTAGCGCACTGCCGAGATTTTCATGCTTGAGCAGCGTTGCGTGGTAAAAACTGGCCAGCATTGGCTCACATTCCGCCAGTGCCCGGGCTTCCGCTTTAATGTTTTTCCAGACGATATCCAGTTCTTCACACGGCATTGCGTACTCCAGAAGGTAGCAAAACGACCGATCCGTTCTTCGCGGATCGGGTCGTTATATTCAACAGTTCCTTACAGCTAGTGGCGACTCAGCTCGTCCTTGCGTGCACGGCCTAATAACGTCAATGCTGCCTCGCGCGCGTTTTTTCCGCAATACAATACTTGATAAATTTCCTCGGTTATTGGCATCTCAACACCAAAACGGTGCGCCAATTCACGAACTTCTTTCGTATTGCGATAGCCTTCAACCACTTGGCCAATCTTGTCCTGCGCACCCTGCACGTCCATCCCCTGGCCGAGCATCATGCCAAAACGACGGTTGCGCGACTGGTTGTCGGTACAGGTCAGCACCAGATCGCCTAAACCCGCCATCCCCATAAAGGTGGCAGGATCGGCCCCCAGCGCCGCACCAAGACGAGACATTTCGGTCAGCCCACGGGTGATCAATGCGGTTCGTGCATTCGCGCCAAAACCGATGCCGTCAGACATCCCCGCACCAATGGCAATGACGTTTTTCACCGCGCCGCCAAGCTGCACGCCAATGAAATCCGGGTTGCTATAAACGCGGAAGCTTTTGCCGCAGTGCAGCAACTGCTGGAGATCGTCAGCAAAAGTGTCGTCCGTCGAGGCCAGAGAAATCGCCGTCGGCATGCCCGCAGCCAGCTCTTTGGCGAAAGTCGGGCCGGAAATAACCGCCAGTGGAATTGAGTCCCCCAGCGCTTCACGCGCGACGTCCTGCAGCAGACGCCCTGTTTCCGCTTCCAGACCTTTTGTCGCCCAGACCAGTCGTGCGTCAGGACGCATCAATGGTTTGATGTTACGCAGCACTTCGCCAAAGACGTGGCTCGGCACCACCACCAGAATATTACGACTGGCGGCCAGTGCAGTGGCTAAATCACTTTCCAGGCGCAGCGTGTCGGGAAAAGGCACATCAGGAAGGAACGCGACGTTGCAGCGATCGTGCTCGAGAGTCGCGATATGTTTAGGATCATGGCCCCACAGGACAACCTGATGGCCATTTCTTGCCAGGGTGATGGCAAGAGCGGTGCCGTACGAGCCGGCACCAATCACAGTCATTGAAGCATTACTTTGGTTCATCAGGCATCCTGATGTTCTTCAGTACCTTCGCCAGCCTGCTGCTGTAAATAGTTCATGAACAGCGCATCAAAGTTGACCGGCGCAAGGTTCAGTTGCGGGAACGTACCGCGTGAAACCAGGCTGGTGATGCATTCGCGGGCATACGGGAACAGAATGTTCGGGCAGTATGCGCCCAGGCAATGCGCCATCTGAGTCCCTTCAATACCACTGATGGAGAAAATACCGCCCTGCTGAACTTCGCACAGGAACGCAGTTTCTTCACCCAGGGAAGCCGTTACGGTGACACGCAGCACTACTTCATACACGTCATCTGCCAGTTGGGTAGATGCGGTATCAAGATCCAGTTTAACCTCTGGCTGCCAATCTTTCTGGAAAACATGCGGTGCATTTGGCGCTTCGAAAGACACATCCTTGGTATAAATACGTTGGATCTGGAAAGCCATTTCAGTGTTATTTTGTTCTGACATGTTGAGAAAACCCTTTAGTGTTGTCCTTTAAATACTTCGGTACGCCTTAACGCAGCAGCGGATCCAGTCCACCACGCGCATCCAACGCATACAAGTCGTCACAACCACCAATGTGCTGTGCATCAATAAAAATCTGCGGAACCGTAGTACGGCCACTGCGCTTGATCATTTCTTCACGCTTCACGGCATCGCCGTCAATCGGAAGCTCCTGGAAACTCACACCCTTGCTGTTCAGGAGCGCCTTTGCGCGATGGCAAAACGGGCAGGTTGCTTTGGTATAGATCTCAATATTGGCCATGACTTATCTCCAGTGTTCTTTTTACCCTGCGGCATGAAAGAAGACGGGTAAATTACTTGCCGCGAACCAGTGGCAGATTCTCACCACTCCAGCCCGCTACGCCATCTTTCAGTACAGACACCTGCTCAAAACCGGCTTTGATCAGCGCAGTCGCTGAATCCTGGCATTGCATGCCTGAGCCATCAACCACAATAACAGGTTTGTTTTTGTGTTTTTCCAGTTCGCCAAAGTTGTTGGCTTTGATTTCGCTCGGCAGCAGGTTCGTGGAGCCAGCGATATGACCTTTGCGGAAGTCGTCGCGCTGACGTAAATCCACGACAACGGCGTCTTCTTTATTGATGAGACGTGTGGCTTCTCCGCGCGTAATCACCTTCACTTTGGAAGTCAGGCTCTTAAACGTGGTAAATAATACAGCCGCCAGTAACGCAATCCAGGCGATACTCAATACAGGGTGGCGACTAACAAATTGCATAATTTCTTGCATGGGGGGTAACAACTCCCGACTCAGTGATTAAAAAAACCAGGAAAGGAGTATACCTGCGCGTTGACGCAAATACAGCCAGAGCGTGCATTGGATTGCATTTTTGCGGGGCGCTACGGAAAAAAAAACCTAAAACCACGCCCTCTGCGGCGCGCTCTGGTCGATTATTTGATCTTCCGGGGCTACTTTATCGATTCAGCTGTAGTAAAATTACGCAATTATTTTTATCTATTAAGTGTGAGGTTGTCGCAATGTCGGTTTCTAAAAAACCTATGGTACTGGTGATTCTGGATGGCTATGGCTATCGCGAAGACAGCCAGGATAACGCCATCTTTAATGCCAAAACCCCGGTAATGGATGCCCTGTGGGCAAAACGTCCGCATACCCTGATTGATGCGTCTGGCCTGGAAGTTGGCCTGCCCGATCGCCAGATGGGCAACTCCGAAGTCGGTCACGTCAACCTGGGCGCGGGCCGCATCGTGTATCAGGACCTGACCCGTCTGGATGTAGAAATTAAAGAGCGTACTTTCTTCGCTAACCCGGTGCTGACCAATGCGGTCGACCAGGCAAAAAATAGCGGCAAAGCGGTTCACATCATGGGTCTGCTCTCTGCGGGCGGTGTTCACAGCCACGAAGATCACATCATGGCGATGGTAGAACTGGCTGCTGAACGCGGCGCGGAAAAAATCTATCTGCACGCTTTCCTTGATGGCCGCGATACCCCGCCGCGCAGCGCTGAACATTCACTGCAGAAATTCGAAGAGAAATTTGCCGCACTGGGCAAAGGCCGCGTAGCGTCCATCATCGGTCGTTACTACGCGATGGACCGCGACAACCGTTGGGATCGCGTTGAACAGGCTTATGACCTGATGACGTTGGCCAAAGGCGAGTTCCAGTTCGCTACGGCGGTTGAAGGCCTGCAGGCTGCTTATGCCCGCGACGAAAACGACGAATTCGTGAAAGCGACCGTGATCCGTGCTGAAGGCCAGGCTGAAGCCGCCATGGAAGACGGCGATACGCTGATTTTCATGAACTTCCGTGCTGACCGCGCGCGTGAAATCACTCGTGCGTTTGTTAATGCTGATTTCGACGGCTTCGCCCGTAAGAAAGTCGTTAACCTCAACTTTGTGATGCTGACCGAATACGCGGCCGACATCAAAACTGCGGTTGCTTACCCACCAGCGTCTCTGGCTAACACCCTTGGCGAGTGGATGGCGAAAAACGACAAAACGCAGCTGCGTATTTCCGAAACCGAAAAATATGCGCACGTGACCTTCTTCTTCAATGGCGGCGTAGAAGAGCCGTTCAAAGGCGAAGATCGCATCCTGATCAACTCGCCGAAAGTGGCGACCTACGATCTGCAGCCGGAAATGAGCTCTGCTGAGCTGACCGAAAAACTGGTTGCGGCGATTGAGAGCGGAAAATACGACACCATCATTTGTAACTACCCGAACGGCGACATGGTTGGTCATACCGGAGTGATGGAAGCAGCGGTTAAAGCGGTTGAAGCGCTGGATCACTGCGTTGAACAGGTCGCGAAAGCGGTTGAATCCGTTGGCGGCCAGTTGCTGATCACCGCAGACCACGGTAACGCAGAGCAGATGCGCGATCCGTCCACCGGTCAGGCGCACACTGCGCACACCAACCTGCCCGTTCCGCTGATTTATGTCGGTGGCAAGAACGTTAAAGCAGTCGAAGGCGGCAAACTTTCTGATATCGCCCCGACGATGCTGACGCTGATGGGTATGGAAATCCCGCAAGAGATGACTGGTAAGCCGCTGTTCATCGTGGAATAATCCCTCCCCATGAGGGGAAAGGCGATTAATACCATCACTCGGGCCGTGAAACCACGTAAGTTTTCAGTCAGGCCCTTGTTCTACGCCAGCGCGCTTAGCGCTGGCGTATTGCTGTGCGCCTTTTCCGCCCACGCGGACGAACGCGACCAGCTCAAATCTATTCAGGCTGATATCGCGGCAAAAGAACGCGCGGTACGCCAACAGCAACAACAACGCGCCACCCTCCTCGCTCAGCTTAAAGCTCAGGAACAAGCCATCGCCGTTGCCGCAAGGCAGTTGCGCGAAACGCAAAACTCACTGGCACAGCTGAATGCGCAAATCGCAGAGATGAACGCAGCACTCGCGAAGCTGGAAAAACAGCGGGCCGCGCAAGAACGCAGCCTGGCAGCCCAACTCGACGCAGCTTTTCGCCAGGGCGAACACACCGGCATTCAGCTCATTCTTAGCGGTGAAGAAAGCCAGCGTGGGCAACGCCTGCAGGCCTATTTCGGCTATCTGAACCAGGCGCGACAGGAAACCATCGCGCAACTGAAACAAACCCGCGAAGAGGTCGACTCGCAAAAAGCCGAGCTGGAAGATAAGCAGAGCGAGCAGCAGACGCTACTGTACGAACAGCGCGCTCAGCAGGCTAAGCTGGAACAGGCACGTAACGAACGTCAAAAAACGCTTTCGAGTCTGGAATCATCGATTCAACAGGGTCAACAGCAACTGGGCGAAATGCGCGCCAACGAATCCCGTCTGCGCAACAGCATTGCCCGTGCCGAAGCCGCAGCCAAAGCGCGTGCGGAACGTGAAGCACGCGAGGCGCAGGCCGTGCGCGATAAGCAACAGGATGCGTCACGAAAAGGCTCAACCTATAAACCGACCGAAAGTGAAAAATCACTGATGTCGCGTACCGGCGGTTTGGGCTCGCCACGCGGTCAGGCATTCTGGCCCGTTCGTGGTCCAACGTTACATCGTTATGGCGAACAGCTGCAGGGTGAGCTACGTTGGAAGGGGATGGTTATTGGTGCATCCGAGGGCACCGAAGTTAAAGCCATTGCCGATGGTCGTGTCATTCTGGCGGACTGGCTGCAGGGCTATGGCCTGGTGGTCGTCGTTGAACACGGTAAAGGCGATATGAGCCTGTACGGTTATAACCAGAGCGCACTGGTCAGCGTCGGTACGCAGGTTCGCGCCGGGCAGCCTATAGCACTTGTGGGTAGCAGCGGCGGTCAGGGCAGGCCGGCACTCTATTTCGAAATTCGTCGCCAGGGTCAGGCGGTCAATCCACAGCCGTGGTTGGGAAGATAAGTTTTGCCACAACAATTTCGTCGTCTACTACTCTCTCTCGCCAGTCTGCTGGCCTTCGCAACACCTGTATTTGCTGGCAAACTCGCCATCGTCATTGATGATTTCGGCTATCGCCCACACACTGAAAACCAGGTACTGGCGATGCCTTCTACCATCTCCGTTGCCGTTCTGCCTAACGCCCCACATGCGCGCGAAATGGCAATCAAAGCGCATAACAGCGGGCATGAAGTCTTAATCCATCTGCCAATGGCGCCGCTGAGCAAGCAGCCGTTAGAGAAAGACACGTTACGCCCTGAAATGAGCAGCGAAGAGATTGAGAGGATCATTCGCGACGCGGTAAGCAAAGTACCGAATGCGGTCGGTCTGAACAACCATATGGGCAGCGCGATGACATCCAGTCTTTTCGGCATGCAGAAGGTGATGCAGGCGCTGGAACGCTACGACCTCTACTTCCTGGACAGCATGACCATCGGTAACAGCCAGGCAATGCGCGCAGCGTCAGGCACCGGTGTGAAGGTCATCAAACGCAAAGTCTTCCTGGATGACACACAAAACGAAGCCGATATTCGCCGTCAGTTTAATCGTGCCGTCGAGCTTGCGCGCCGCAACGGTTCCGCAATCGCCATTGGCCACCCTCACCCGTCTACGGTTCGCGTCCTGCAGCAGATGCTGTATAGCCTGCCAGCCGACATCACGCTGGTTCGCCCAAGCAGCTTGCTCAATGAACCACAGGTGGATACCTCCAGACCAAACCTCACGCCACCGAAGAACGGTACGCCAGATGCTCCGCGTAATCCTTTCCGCGGGGTGAAATTATGCAAACCGAAACAGCCGTTAGAGCCGGTGTACGCCAGCCGCTTCTTCAGCGTGCTCGGCGAAAGCATCTCCCAAAGCACGCTGGTGCAGTATATGCGCCTGCAGTGGCAGGGCTGGCAATAATCAGTCTTTACTATCCAGCGTTAAATGGGCCAGGCGGCGCGGCGTCAATGATTTATCGCGCCACTGGCTAAAACGGATAGCCCACAACAGCACCTGATAACCCAGCTTAACGCTGCAGATATTACTCACCATACGCTTGAACATACCCGATACAAATACTTCAGCAATCATGCGCTGGCGGATTTTCTCGTCCGGCTCTTTACGTATGCAATGACAAACGCGTAGCGCTTCGTAAATCACCTGCTGTTTGAATTCCGGGTAAATTGGAATGCGTCCGGCGTAGTCGTGATTCATCTTATCCAGCAGACGGGTAATTTTGATGTAGTGGCGCTGGTAAGCGAGGTTTTTCAGCCCGGTGCGCGGCAGACGGCTAACAGATGCGCCGTGCAGGAAGTATTTGTACAGCGGGACTTCCGTGTAACGCGCGCGCTTCGCATTAAACATAAACTCCGTTGTCCAGATAATATCCTGGTGGTGCAGGCCAGACAGGAAGGTCAGCCCCGCGTCGCGGATAGTCTGATGACGATAAACGCCCATCCAGACAACGTGCCGCCAACGGCGGCTGGCTAACGCTTTGCGTAACCAGTCTGGCCCGGTCATCACGCCGGTAGAACGAATACGATCGGTAGGAATGGATGCCCAGGTGTGGCCCGTCTCAGCAATACACCAGTCAGCGTTGCACTGCGCAACATCCAGGTTGTCTTTCAGCGCCATATTCATCAGCGTTTCATACATTTCCGGATAGGCAATATCATCGCCGTCTACGTACGCGATGTACTCCCCCCTGGCAACTTTCATACCGGTATTGCGCGCCGCAGAAACGCCCCCATTGCGCTGGTGCAGCAGATGAACGTGCGGATAACGATCCGCATAAGACTGAGCAAGCTCCGCAGAGTTATCCGTAGAGCCATCATTAACAATAATGATCTCCAGGTTCTTCCAGGTTTGCGCAATCAGTGAATCCATACACGCAATGAACGGCTCACCCGTGTTGTAAAGCGGCATAATGACGCTCAGGAGACCAGGGGTATAGGTCATATCAAATCCTGCCAAACAGTAGAGTTATCGGCACTTTTTAGCATATTAAGCGGTAGATTTTCAGAAAAAAATATTAATTCTTTAGCGGAAAATGCGCCGGGCAGGAGGAAGCAAAAAAGCCCCGGACGGTAATGATAATCAACATCCGGGGACAACACACAGAATCCACAGGGTGGATACGGTTAATCCCAGCTCAGGATCACTTTCCCTGACTGGCCTGAACGCATCGCGTCAAAGCCCTGCTGGAATTCATCGATGGAGAATCGATGGGTGATGATCGGCGACAAATCCAGACCAGACTGGATCAGTGCAGCCATTTTGTACCAGGTTTCAAACATCTCACGACCGTAGATACCTTTAATAAACAGCCCCTTAAAGATGACTTTGGTCCAGTCGATGGACATATCAGATGGCGGAATACCCAGCATAGCAATACGGCCACCGTGGTTCATGGTGTCCAACATGGCGCGAAACGCTGGCGGCGCCCCGGACATCTCCAGTCCCACATCAAACCCTTCGGTCATACCCAGTTCAGCCATCACGTCGGTCAGATTCTCTTTCGACACGTTGACCGCGCGGGTGATACCCATTTTGCGCGCCAGCTCAAGGCGATACTCATTAACGTCGGTGATCACCACGTGGCGTGCGCCAACGTGCTTCGCGACCGCTGCCGCCATAATACCGATTGGACCCGCACCGGAAACCAGCACATCTTCCCCAACCAGATCGAACGACAGCGCCGTGTGCACTGCATTACCGAACGGATCGAAGATAGACGCCAGGTCGTCGGAGATATTGTCCGGGATTTTAAATGCGTTAAATGCCGGGATCACCAGGTACTCCGCAAAGCAGCCAGGGCGGTTTACACCGACACCTGTCGTATTGCGGCACAGGTGAGTACGTCCACCACGGCAGTTACGGCAATGCCCGCAGGTGATATGACCTTCGCCTGAAACGCGATCGCCGATTTTAAAGCCTTTAACTTCCTGACCGATGCCAACAACTTCGCCGACATATTCATGCCCAACGACCATCGGTACCGGGATGGTTTTTTGCGACCATTCATCCCAGTTATAAATGTGAACGTCAGTCCCGCAGATGGCTGTTTTACGGATTTTAATCAGCAAATCGTTATGACCGACTTCCGGTTCAGGAACGTCGGTCATCCAAATGCCCTCTTCCGCTTTCAGTTTGGATAACGCTTTCATTTCACATCCTCAGGCAATAACGCCCAGTTGTTTACCAATGCGTGTGAACGCCTCAACAGCACGCGTAATCTGCTCAGGGGTATGCGCCGCAGACATCTGGGTACGGATACGCGCCTGGCCTTTTGGAACCACCGGATAGAAGAATCCGGTAACGTAAATCCCCTCTTTTTGCAGCTCGCGGGCGAATGCCTGCGCCACTACTGCATCACCCAGCATAACCGGGATGATCGCGTGATCCGCACCGGCTAACGTAAAGCCTGCGGCAGACATTTGCTCGCGGAACTGACGTGCATTCGCCCACAGGCGATCGCGCAGGTCGCTGCCAGCTTCAACCATTTCCAGCACTTTAATGGAAGCCGCAACAATCGCCGGTGCCAATGAGTTGGAGAACAAATAAGGACGGGAACGCTGACGCAGCCACTCAACAACTTCTTTGCGCGCTGCGGTGTAACCACCGGATGCGCCGCCGAGTGCTTTACCCAGCGTACCGGTGATGATGTCCACGCGACCCATCACGTCACAGTATTCATGGGAGCCACGACCATTTTCGCCGACAAAACCGACGGCATGGGAATCATCAACCATGACCAGAGCGTCGTATTTATCCGCCAAATCGCAAACGCCTTTCAGGTTAGCGATTACCCCATCCATAGAGAACACGCCATCAGTGGCGATCAGGATATGACGAGCGCCCGCTTCACGCGCTTCTTTCAGGCGAGCTTCCAGTTCCACCATATCGTTGTTGGCGTAACGGAAACGTTTTGCTTTACACAGACGCACGCCATCAATGATAGAAGCGTGGTTCAGGGCATCGGAAATAATTGCGTCTTCTGCGCCCAGCAGCGTTTCAAACAGGCCGCCGTTGGCGTCGAAGCAGGAAGAGTAAAGGATGGCATCTTCCATACCGAGGAATGCCGCCAGTTTTTGCTCCAGTTGTTTATGGCTGTCCTGGGTACCGCAAATAAAGCGAACCGAAGCCATACCAAATCCGTGAGAATCCATACCCGCTTTTGCCGCAGCAATCAGTTCCGGATGGTTAGCCAACCCCAGATAGTTGTTCGCACAAAAGTTAATAACGTGGCTTCCATCCGCCACGGTAATATCCGCCTGCTGGGCAGATGTAATAATGCGTTCTTCTTTAAACAATCCTTCCGCACGTGCGGTTTCGAGATCGTTCGTTAACTGTTTGTAAAAATCCCCACGCATTTCAATTCTCCAGACTGGGCAAATTTCAGCACATATTACCCAAAGCTATACGTTGATACGAGATGACGCATCATCACTTCTTCAAAATGAAGCATAAATCACGTGTACCCGCACGGCTTATCGGTGAATGGCTGAAGCCTAAGCCATGTAGTGATATGATAGAAGTATTCGTGTCTGAGATTGTCTCTGACTCCATAATTCGAAGGTTACATTTATGATCATCGTTACCGGCGGCGCGGGCTTTATCGGCAGCAACATCGTTAAGTCCCTGAATGATAAAGGCATCACCGACATCCTGGTGGTGGACAACCTGAAAGACGGCACCAAGTTTGTTAACCTGGTGGATCTGAATATTGCTGACTACATGGACAAGGAAGACTTCCTGATCCAGATTATGGCCGGGGAAGATTTCGGCGATATCGAAGCGATTTTCCACGAAGGCGCATGCTCTTCCACCACCGAGTGGGACGGCAAGTATATGATGGACAACAACTATCAATACTCCAAAGAGCTACTGCACTACTGCCTGGAGCGTGAAATCCCATTCCTGTACGCGTCCTCTGCCGCCACCTACGGCGGTCGCACTTCTGATTTCATCGAATCCCGTGAATATGAGAAACCGCTGAACGTCTACGGCTACTCAAAATTCCTGTTCGACGAGTACGTGCGTCAGATCCTGCCAGAAGCCAATTCGCAGATTGTTGGCTTCCGCTATTTCAACGTCTACGGACCGCGTGAAGGCCACAAAGGCAGCATGGCAAGCGTTGCTTTCCACCTCAACACCCAGCTTAACAATGGCGAAACGCCAAAACTGTTTGAAGGCAGTGAAAACTTCAAACGTGATTTCGTTTACGTAGGCGACGTGGCTGCGGTAAACCTGTGGTTCCTGGAAAACGGGGTTTCCGGCATCTTTAACCTCGGTACAGGTCGTGCGGAATCTTTCCAGGCCGTTGCCGATGCTACGCTGGCGTACCACAAAAAAGGCAGCATTGAGTACATTCCATTCCCGGAAAAACTGAAAGGCCGCTACCAGGCATTTACCCAGGCAGATCTGACGAACCTGCGCGCAGCGGGCTATGACAAGCCGTTTAAAACCGTCGCCGAAGGCGTCACGGAATATATGGCCTGGCTGAACCGCGACGCGTAAGTATGAAAATTTTGGTGGTTGGCCCGTCTTGGGTGGGCGACATGATGATGTCGCAAAGTCTCTATCGCACGCTCAAGGCGCGCTATCCCCAGGCGATAATCGACGTGATGGCACCTGCGTGGTGCCGTCCGTTATTGTCGCGCATGCCAGAAGTCAACGAAGCTATCGCCATGCCGTTGGGGCACGGCGCGCTGGAGATCGGCGAGCGCCGTAAACTCGGCCACAGTCTGCGTGAGAAGCGCTATGACCGCGCTTATGTGCTGCCTAACTCGTTTAAATCCGCTCTGGTGCCATTCTTTGCGGGTATTCCCCATCGTACCGGTTGGCGTGGCGAGATGCGCTACGGTCTGCTAAACGATGCGCGCGTACTGGATAAAGACGCATGGCCACTGATGGTCGAGCGCTATGTGGCTCTGGCTTATGATAAAGGCGTGATGCTGACGGCCACAGATTTGCCGCAGCCTCTGCTATGGCCACAGTTGCAGGTCAGCGAGGGTGAAAAATCGCTAACCTGTAGCCAGTTCTCCCTTTCAGCCGAACGCCCCATCATCGGTTTTTGCCCAGGTGCGGAATTTGGTCCAGCGAAACGCTGGCCACATTACCACTACGCAGAGTTGGCGAAGCAGTTGATCGATGAAGGCCATCAGATTGTGCTGTTTGGCTCAGCAAAAGACCATGAAGCTGGCAATGAGATCCTGGCAACGCTGAGCACTGAACAGCAAGCCTGGTGCCGTAATCTGGCGGGCGAAACACAGCTGGAACAGGCCGTCATTCTGCTCGCCGCCTGCAAAGCGGTCGTCACCAACGATTCTGGATTAATGCACGTGGCCGCAGCACTGAACCGTCCACTGGTCGCATTGTATGGTCCAAGCAGCCCGGACTTTACGCCCCCGCTTTCCCACAAGGCACGTGTCATTCGCCTGATTACGGGGTATCACAAAGTGCGTAAGGGCGATGCGGCAGAAGGCTATCACCAGAGCCTGATTGACATCACGCCGCAGCGCGTGCTGGAAGAACTCAACGACCTGTTGTTACAAGAGGAAGCCTGACGGATGCGGGTTCTGATCGTTAAAACGTCGTCTATGGGCGATGTGCTGCATACGTTGCCCGCATTAACCGATGCGCAGCAGGCTATTCCGGGTATTCAATTTGATTGGGTGGTGGAAGAAGGGTTCGCTCAAATCCCCTCCTGGCATTCAGCTGTTGACCGGGTTATTCCAGTAGCGATCCGTCGCTGGCGTAAAGCCTGGTTTTCAGCGCCGATTAAAGCCGAGCGTAAAGCGTTTCACGATGCGGTGCGTTTACAGCATTATGACGCAATAATCGATGCTCAGGGTTTAGTTAAGAGCGCCGCGTTGGTGACACGTCTGGCACGTGGCATCAAGCATGGTATGGACTGGAGCACAGCCCGCGAACCGCTGGCGAGTCTGTTTTATAATCGCAAACATCACATAGCCAAACAGCAGCACGCGGTAGAACGTACGCGTGAATTGTTCGCCAAAAGTCTGGGGTATGCTAAACCGCAGTTGCAGGGTGATTACGCGATTGCGCAGCATTTTATGAATGAACATAAGGCTGATGCAGGCCAGTATGCTGTATTTCTGCACGCCACGACACGTGATGATAAGCACTGGCCAGAAGCCAACTGGCGGGAGCTTATTGGCCTGTTAAATAATACCGGCATCCGTATTAAACTGCCCTGGGGTGCTCCTCATGAAGAAGAGCGCGCCAAAAGGCTGGCAGAAGGGTTTCCCTACGTTGATGTCCTGCCGCGAATGAGTCTGGAAGATGTGGCTCGCATTCTGGCGGGGGCAAAGTTTGTGGTGTCGGTTGATACAGGATTGAGCCATTTAACCGCCGCACTGGATCGCCCCAATATTACGTTGTATGGTCCAACAGACCCCGGACTGATTGGGGGATATGGGAAGAATCAATACACACAGCAAAGCCATTCCGGAAAATTGCAGGACCTGGATGCTAACTTAGTCAACATATCGCTAGTTGATAATAATTTGCTTTAACTTTAAGAGATGAACCATGCTTCGCCAACACATGTTTTCTCGCTTTATTTATAGTATAAAAAATAATCCATTCGATTTTATATACTTCTTATTTTACGCTGGGATCCTGGCAACGCTTGCGATGGTGTTGGTCAATCCAGATGAAGCGCTGAAGGTATTTATTTTCTCCACGGCGCTATCTCTACCGCTTATAGGAAAAAATATAAAACATGTGTGCAGTAACAAACAAAACCTGGTTTTACCTGTTATGTTGTTGCTCTTCGGTTTACTCCAGATTATTTGGGTAGAAATATTCAAACAGCCAGGCTCTGCTTTTACCGGAGCCTATAGGTCATACCAGAACGGTGGCAAAGTGATGATTTTTGCCGCACTGGTTATGACCGCTTTGGCATCGCGAGAGCCATGTGCCAACACAACTCGCATCACCAGTATCTGGACAATTCTTACAGCAATAGGTCTGTATCTTTTCGCAGGCTACGAGGTCGCCGGGGCACCAGATATTATGACCTACCGTGTTGCGCTGGGCTTTGAACACCAAACCGGCACAGCCTACGCTCTGACGCTAATTGCATTATTAGCCTCTCAGGCCATTATTAATCTGCGTCTAAAACACACCGTTGCACTCTATCTGTTACATTTTTTGATATCGCTGGCAGTCATCATCACAACGCAAACTCGAGCCGCTATTTTGGTATACCCGATCCTGAGTGTCGGCCTATTCCTGATGTACTATCGTCACAACCGCACCATGCTATTAAGGGCACTGCTGGGTTTTGTAATACTGGTGGGGGCTGCTGCAATCCCCTTAAAACCAGTCATTGAAAGCCGCTATCAGAACTTCCTGGTTGATCTGCACTCTTATAATCAAAACAATAGTAATACTTCTATCGGCGCGAGACTGGCGATGCAACGGGCAGGTATTGAAGCCGGGAAAGTGCACCACTGGGGACAGTCACTCGAACAACGCGGAGCAGAAATTCAGCGACTTGCGGTGCAGGACACCTCGCTGCAAGGGGCACTGGTCTTCATTGATGTCCACCTGCATAACGAAATGGTTGATACCTTCTCACTAAAAGGCATCCCTGGTGTTGTTGTGCTACTCTTGCTCTATACTGCCATGTTTTTAATAGCTTACTGGCAACGTAGTCCTCTGTTGTCCGTCGTCTCAGGCGCTATCGCAGTCTATGGCTTGAGTGATTTATTATTATATGCCAAAGGTGAAGCCCTGAGCAGCGTGCTGGCGTTATGTGTAGCAGCAGTACTGAGCTCGAATCCAACAAGAGAACGATGCCATGGTTAACGCTTCCGGTTATTTACTGAGCATTATTATACCTACATACAACAACGCTGAACTCATCACAGCGACGTTGGCGTCTATACATCAGAGCATCACAGATGATGTGGAGGTAATAATTGTTAATGATGGCTCTACGGATTTAACCGAAGAGCGTATAAATGCGTTTTACCGCGAAAAAGATTGTCATAACGTTAAGTATATAAGTCAAAAAAATCAGGGTGTTGCAATCACCCGTAATGTTGGGCTTGCTCATGCGACAGGGAAATATATTGGCTTTGTAGACAGTGATGATATTGTCTGCCAGAATTATTTTACAATTCTCCTGCCTAAGTTAAGAGACGAAAAATATGACATCATCGAATTTAACTTAACTCGAGATATAAACAATTTGTATAAGAACGCGCCGAAAATGGAAAACAACATTACCCAGCGCGAAATAATCTTATCAGATGACAATTACGCCCCTCTATTACCAACATTCAAGGCAGGGCAATGGCATCTGATGACAAAAATCTTTCACCGCAATATCATTGGTAGCGATAAGTTCGAGGAACATCGCCGCTACGAAGACATGATTTTTTGCCCATTCCAGTATTTTAAATGCCATAAGATTCTAAAAATCGAGAATAAGTTATATTACTACCGAGTAAACGATAAAAGTATTACCGAGAACATTATTGATAGTGACGCTGACAGCATCTTCTTTGCTATGCGAAAAATGTATAACTATATTAATGAAAATAGATCCAAGCGTACTGTTGCGACATTTATGATTATCAATTGCTTTCTCGAAGGACGTAAACTGTTACGCAAGAAAAAAGGCTATTATCGCTATAGCGAGAGTATGCTAAATGACATTCAGAATGCACTTGCATGCTGCGATACGAAAATCGTTAAGAAGAAAATAATTCTGAAGATGAAATATCCCCATATCGATCGTTCTATTTCTGAAACAAGATATAAGATAATATCTGCTTGCAAAAGCTTATTCTTGCGAAAGGGATTTTAACATGTTTGAAAAAGTTGACCGGATTCTTATTTGCAAGCTCAAGTTTTATGGGGATGTTCTGCTAACTACGCCTGTCATTGCCAGCATTCGGGCACGTTATCCACAAGCGGAGATCGATCTGTTGCTCTATAAAGATACCAAAGCAATCTTAGCCGCCCATAAAGATATCAATAATTTTTATCTGATTGAGAAAAAGCAAGGCCTGCTGTCAACAGTGAAAAATTACCTTTCAGTACGTAAACAACTGAAGAAAAATCACTACGACCTGATCGTTAACCTCACCGAACAATGGCCGATCGGCGCTCTTATAGCGTCTTTGCGTTGCCCTTCAATTGCTTTTGAGCGCGAAAAAGATCAGTGGAACCGACTTTTTACGCGAGTAACGCCATCCATTGGAACACATATTGTTGAACAAAATTTATCTATTCTAAAAGGTATCGGGTTTAGCGAAACAGAACTGAAGAAAGAGATGTCTCTTTGTTATCGCCCTGACGACTATCAACATTTAGTTACCCTACTCCCGGAATTGCCTTCACAAAAATATGTCGTTATTCAACCCACTGCCAGACAAGAGTTTAAATGCTGGGACGATGAAAAATTCGCGCATGTTATAGACCACCTTCATCGGCGTGGTCTGCATGTTTATCTTACCTGTGGGCCAGCGCTAAGTGAGCAGCAGCAGGTTCAGCGCATTGCTGAACTGTGTCAATCTTCCCCTGATCTGACGCTGGCAGGTAAAACCACCTTTTTACAGTTGGCTGCATTGATCGATCATGCCGTTCTGTACATTGGCGTCGATTCTGCTCCTATGCATATGGCAGCGGCGCTAAAGACACCGCAGGTCTGCCTGTTTGGCGCCACCAATTATCAACAGTGGAAGCCATGGTCGGATAAAGCTTTATTGATTTGGGCTGGCGATTATCATCCGATGCCTTCTCGAGATAAACTCGACAGATCTAAAAAATATCTAACATGGATACCGGAGCAAGCTGTGATTGACGCTATCGATAAGGTACTTCATGATAGTGACAATATAAAAGGTAATGAGAAAGCATAAATGGACAGCAAAAAAAACGTTATTAACATTGCTTACTGTACAGATGCCAATTATCTGGAATATGTAGCAGTGTCCATTATGTCTGTCATAATGAACAACCCGGGGCAGGATCTGTCATTCTTCGTCTTTGTCTATGACGTTACAGATGAAGAAATCAATAAACTACGTTCTACCAGTGATAAAATTCAGGTTATCAATATCGATAAGGAAGAGATTGAAAAGTATAACAATGACTTTGCAATCAAACACCTGAACCGTTCAATCTATATGCGATTAGCGGTCCCACGACTGCTTAGGGATAAGGTAGAGTCTTTTATCTATTTAGATGCAGACACACTGTGCTTCGACAGCATTCATGAAATTAATAACATTGACATTAGTGAAGTTATTTGTGCCGTCAGTCATGATTCGTTTGATAATAGTAGCAACAAAAATGCGAAACGATTAAATTTAACGACAGATTTTTATTTCAACTCCGGATTTATGTATATTAATATCAAAAAATGGACTGAACACAATATTGAAATAAAAGCTAACCAAATATTGTTCGATCGGGTCAAAAATCTCCCTTATCCGGATCAAGATGCTCTGAACATTGCTATTAATGGCAATGTTAAATTTATTGATAACAAATGGAATTTTTTATTTAACTGGTTTACTGAACAACAGAAAGAGACCTTCTTTTTTCAAAAAGATACTCTACCACGTATTATCCATTTCACCGGTGGAAGGAAACCCTGGTATAAAGAACACACTGGGCTTTCACAGCAACTTTATCTTTTCTACCATCATTTCACGCCATGGCGAAATACTGAACTACGGTCTTATGCTCCACGTATGAGGCCTACTGATTATCGTGTTTACTCACGTCAGGAAGCCCAAAAGGGAAATTACTATGCCTCTCTCAAATGGTATATGAAATACCTTAAGACTAAATTACGTTAATAAAAAACTCCCTTACGGGAGTTTTTTATTATTTTTTTAATTTTTCACGCAAATAACCAATATAACTGATTACTGAGGCGAAATACTTCCCTTGTAACCTTTCATGGCGTGACTTCTTTTTGTACTGTTTTGGCGTTCTGGCAGGTAGCAGTGGAACTGTCGCCCACGGAGAAGCCTTCCAGGCTTCAACAAAGTACTGTGCTGAAGGATAGTTAGCCCATGAATTCCAGGGTTTAGTTACACCAACATAATGAATAAGAATAGTGTCATTGGTGATGTATTCTTTATATCGAGAAGTGTCTTTACTCTTTAACTCTTGTTTAATGCCATATATTGCATCGTAGATTCTAGGTAGAAAAATGGTTTTCCCTAAAAACATAATATTCAAAACATCCTGATCAAGAAACGCAAATTTCTTGGTTTTGTCCAACAGAATAGAAAATGCTTTAGCGAAAAACTGTTGTTCCTTCCACTTCTTTAAATTAGCAAAAATAACACCAGCATTAAAATATTGCTCAACAAATTCCGGAACGTTAAGTCGAGTGGCAGCATATGAACGACTGTCATCAATATCTTGAATAACTGCAGCCACATGATGCTCAAACTGAATTTTTGTTAATTCAATCAACGACCCTTTACATACCACATCGGCATCTATATATAATAAATTATCAATTTTTTCACTAAGATACTCAAATGCAATAAACCTAAAATAGGTCGCATAAGACCACGCATTCCCGCATGGCAAAACCTTTAATCCTTCAGCATTCATCACATAAACAGTTATATTCGTTGAATACTGCTTTGCTAATATTTCTAATTTTTGCTGATAGTCTGAGTCAATATAATCAGTAAAAAGATGAAAATGAATATTGATATCTTGATTATGTAGTAAAACGGACGACATCGAAACCGCCGCGCCAAACATAAAGTTCTGATCAACCCCCCAGGCGATATTGAGCTGTGGTTTTTGTTCTTTTGGAGCACCAAAGAACTCAATGGTATCCTTGATAGACTGATGACAATCAAAATTCATGTACTACACCTTTTCAATATGCTATCTGACAATTATATGCACAACTAACTAGTGTGACCGTGCGTTATGTAGCTTATTTTTTATATACATTACATGACTAAGCACCGAACGGATATATTTACGTTGTGCCCTTTCATGCCGTGACTTGCGTTTATATAGTTTTGCCGTATTTGCATTTAATAAAGATTTTTCCGCCCATGCTGATTTTTTATAGGCATCTATAAAAAACTTGGCTACCGGGTATTTGGCCCATGAATGCCATGGCTTAGTAACACCGACATAGTGTATTAATACCGTATTATCGGTTATGAAATTCTGATATAGTTTATCATTCTTATTTTTTAATTCCTGATCTACACCATAAATACAGTTAAAATCTCTTCTCAGGAAAATAACATTACCGACAAACAAGATGTTCAGCACATCCTGATCAAAATAAAGAAGCTCTTTTTGACGTTTGTCTAAAATGGAAAATGCTTTAGTCAACAACTGCTGTTCACGCCACACTTCGAGATTGGCAAATACCACGCCAGAGTTAAAGTAACCGTTACTCAGTTCAGGAATGCCGAGCCTGTTGCCGGATTTAATACGCACATCATCGATATCATTGATGACAGCCGCATATTCCCCACAGAAATTAATCTCCGTAAGCTCTTGCAATGAACCTTTACAGATAACATCGGCATCAAGATACAGTACAGAGCTTAGCTCCGTACTTAAATATTCAAATGCAAGATAACGATAGTACATCGCATAAGTCCATGATTTCGTACTCGGTAGTTCACGAAATACCGCGTTATCGAACACAAGAACCGTCACAGTCGTACTATACATTTGGGTCAGGCGTTTTACACTCTCCAGATAATCGTCATCTATATAGTCTGTTGCTATATAAAAGTGAATATCAATATCAGGGTTATTCACTAATACTGAGGTCATTGAAATGCCAGAACCAAATAAAAAATTACGGTCGACACCATACGCAACACTTAGTTTTTTACTCTTCTCATGCGTAGAGCTGTCTATGACGTGCTTTTGAATAACTAGCTTCTGGAAATCAATGTTCATAATAAAATGGCCTCAAACTTTATATGTGATTTATAGCGCTTTTCTTATTGTTCTTCGTCTTATTTTTTGCGCTTTTGTGACAGCCTGTTCAAACAACCTGACTTCCTGACGAAAGATTTCACGTAGTGGCATCGAAAAATAGACACGTAAAAAACGGTATATATCTCTGGACGTCAGACCGATCTCAAGTGAAGAGAAATAGAGTCCGATCAAGTCCTTGTCTCGCCAGCGGCGCGGTACATGTTGACGAATTTGTGCACGATGCAGATCGATTACGGAAAGTTTGATATCCGCAATATTTTCTGGCATCGGTTGTTGGAGTAAAAAATGGCAAATATAGCAATCCCGATGATTTACTCCACCCCGATGCATTTTACCCACCATTTCTGCCACACGGGTAATAATGGTCCGTTTTAATACAAAATCAGGACGCTCAACTCCCCACCCGGCACAAAAATCTTCAAGGCTGATGGCGGGAGAAAGGTCCTCAGTGATGATAAACGAGGTTCGCTCTAACGGATTCAGACCTTTTTGACCAAATGCAACCCCTGTCATAGTATCAACATTCAGTTCTTTTAAGCGGTGAATCGCCAGCCACTCACGGTCGGCACCCAGTACAGGCATACGCAGAGATATAAGGTTCTTCACCACTTCTTTAAGCGTGGTTCCATGATGATATTTAAGAAAATAACCCTTTCCCATCATCTCAAAACGTAGGGTACGCCGTGTTTCCAGAGCGCGAAAAACCTCACCATCCAGCTTAGTGACTTCAGTAAACGGGTCTTTTCCTTGCCACTGCGTGGCAAATGGTTCTTTTAATTCAATCATTCTTAGGACCTAAAATGATATCTGCAGCTTTATCTGCCAGGCTGTAGAGATCTTCTGTATCAGCAAAATGCCGCGCGTTCCCGGCCCAACAACTTCTCTGCTCATTATTTTGCAGCGCATCGAAAAGTACTGTATTCAGATTTTCCTGCTCAAAAGGTTCAGGAATCACCACCCCACATTGTGCGGCGTTGATATAACCCGCATAGCCGCAAACTTCGGTAGTTAATACCGGTAGCCCGGCAACTACAGCTTCTAGCAAGACAATACCGGCGGCTTCCTGTACAGCGGGGTGAAGTAATAAATCAGCAGCAGACATCAATTCTGCGACATCGTCTCGCCCCGAGAAGAACTGCACTTGTTCTTCAACCCCCAATTGACGAGCCTGAGCGCGATAGCGATCGGCCTTATCCTGACCAACAACCATCAATCGCGTGCGGTGGCGGATGACATCAGGCAAAGAAGCCAACGCCTGTAATGTTCTTGGCACGCCTTTGCGTTTGAAATCGGAACCTACCTGTAAGAGTAAGTACTGATCGAGACCAATACCGTTTTTTTCTCTGACAACCTGCCGGCTGTTTTCAGGTTGTTGGCTGTACTTTCGGTCAGGATAAATTCCTGGTGGCAGGATACAAAAACGCTGGCTCTCAGTTTGGTAATGATGTTTGAAGTCACCAATTTGCTTATCGGTTAACATCAAAAGCGTAGTGCCGGCACCCTGCTGAAATACGGCTTTTTCAAATGCAGAATAGTGTCGGTACCTGCGCGTCAATTTGTAGAAAAAGCCTTTCTCGCGGGCGACCTTTTCTGCATAGCAAACGTCCGCAGCGTAATACACATCCAACCCAGGCATTTTATTAAAACCAACGACACGATCGACGGGATGTTGAGTTAAATAATTCTGAACCCACTGATAATATTGCTCGTTTTTCCCATGATTCGTTCTGGATGTGACGGGGACGAGTATAATCTCCAGCCCTTTCGGACGCTCGCCCTGCCATGACTGGGTAAATACCTGAACATGATGGCCACGAGAAGCAACCGTCAGCGCTACCCGCAAGAAATCACGTTGTAACCCACCATAGGGAAAATACTTGTACAAACAAAAAGCAATATTCATGCATTAATATCCGCATCGCGTCGCCAGGCATGTCAGGTTTGAAGCATCAGAATCGTGTAATCCTTGCCTAAAGCATCCAAAGATGACTTTCTGAGCTTTCGAAACGTTTCTGCCCGCTAGCTACCTGAAATTGCGCAGTAGTATATCATTTATTATCAGGCATTCCGAAATGAATATTTTTTGAACAAAATACAAAATAAGCCATGAAAAACATACAGATAAAAAAGAAACCAGTTCATCAGAAAACGTACACCGCACAAGAGGTTAAGACATATAAATGCGGCCATGTGCATTTTTGAAATAGCCATCAGCGAAATCGGTCCCTCACCAATTCCATCGTTTTGATACAACCTGGATAAAAATGATGGTAAAGCCATAGTTAAATACATAGAATCCCCAGCACATTCATAAGTCAGCTACCATTATGCTCGAATTGCTTTACACCGCCCTTTTCTACCTTATTCAGCCTTTGATCTGGATACGGCTTTGGGTGCGCGGACGTAAGGCTCCGGCCTACCGTAAACGCTGGGGCGAACGCTACGGCTTTTATCGCCGCCCGCTAAAACCTGGCGGCATCATGCTTCATTCAGTTTCTGTGGGCGAAACGCTGGCTGCAATCCCATTAGTTCGCGCTCTGCGACATCGTTATCCCGACTTGCCGATCACGGTAACCACCATGACGCCAACCGGTTCCGAGCGCGTACAATCTGCTTTTGGTACTGACGTTCAGCACATTTATTTGCCATACGATTTACCGGATGCCCTGAACCGTTTTCTGAATAAAGTTGACCCTAAACTGGTGTTAATTATGGAAACCGAGCTGTGGCCAAATCTGATCGCGGCACTCCATAAGCGCCACATTCCTCTGGTCATTGCCAACGCACGTCTTTCTGCTCGTTCAGCCGCTGGTTATGCGAAATTAGGTAAATTTGTTGGCAGACTACTGCGTCGAATTACGTTGATTGCCGCACAAAACGAAGAAGATGGCGCACGTTTTATTACGCTTGGCGCCAGAAGCAATCAGGTCACCGTTACTGGCAGCCTGAAGTTTGATATATCCGTCACGCCACAACTGGCCGCAAAAGCGGTGACATTACGTCGTCAATGGGCGCCTCACCGCCCGGTATGGATTGCAACCAGCACCCACGACGGCGAAGAAAGCATCATCATTGCCGCCCATCAGGCGTTATTAAATCAGTTCCCGAATCTTTTACTGATTCTGGTCCCCAGACATCCAGAACGGTTCCCGGATGCCATTAACCTCGTACGCCAGGCTGGACTAAGCTATACCACTCGTTCTTCGGGTGAAGTTCCATCATCAGGTACTCAGGTTGTGATCGGCGATACCATGGGTGAGCTGATGTTGCTGTATGGCATTGCCGACCTTGCTTTTGTCGGCGGTTCACTGGTTGAACGTGGTGGACACAACCCGCTGGAAGCGGCAGCGCATGCTATTCCGGTGTTGATGGGACCACATACGTTTAATTTTAAAGATATTTGCGCCCGTCTCGAACAGGCAAGCGGATTGATCACCGTCACCGACGCAACTACGCTGGTGAAAGAGGTCTCTTCCTTACTGACCGATGCAGATTATCGTAATTTTTATGGCCGTCACGCAGTTGAAGTTCTGTATCAAAATCAGGGCGCGCTACAGCGTCTGCTGCAACTGCTGGAACCTTACCTGCCACCCAAAACGCATTGAGGCAAGTCATGCAAAAACGGGCGATTTATCCAGGAACCTTTGATCCTATTACTAACGGCCACCTCGATATCGTGACGCGTGCGACAAGCATGTTTGATCACGTGATTCTGGCGATTGCCGCAAGCCCCAGTAAAAAGCCGATGTTTACTCTGGAAGAGCGCGTTGAGCTGGCACAACAGGCAACGGCGCATCTTGGCAATGTGGAAGTGCTGGGATTCAGCGATCTGATGGCAAACTTTGCCCGTGATAATCAGGCGAACATTCTGATCCGTGGCCTGCGCGCGGTAGCCGATTTTGAGTATGAAATGCAGCTGGCTCATATGAACCGCCACCTCATGCCACAGCTGGAAAGCGTTTTTCTGATGCCATCTAAAGAGTGGTCATTTATCTCATCGTCACTGGTGAAAGAAGTTGCCCGCCACCAGGGTGACGTGACGCACTTTTTGCCGGAAAACGTCCATCAGGCGTTAATGAGTAAACTGAAGTAATGCACCTGGCCGGATGCAGCATCCGGCCAGCAATGAAACTATTTCTGACAGCGACGACAATAGAACGTTGTACGCTGGGCGTGTTTTGTCGCAACAATCGGTGCGCCACATGCGCGGCAAGGTTCACCTTCTCTCCCATAGACCTGCAGCTCCTGGGCAAAATAGCCAGGCTTACCGTCACTTTGCAGAAAGTCCTTCAGCGTCGTCCCGCCCTGCTCGATAGAACGCAGCAACACCGCCTTGATAACGCGTACCAGCAATTCACACTCATCTTTCGACAGCGATGACGCAAGACGGTCAGGATGAATCCCAGCCGCAAATAGCGACTCGCTGGCGTAGATATTACCCACACCCACCACCAGCTTGTTATCCATCAGCCAGGGTTTAATCGCCGTTTTCTTCTTCGCACATTTCTGCTGTAGATAATTGGCGTTGAAATCGTCGCTCAGCGGCTCAGGGCCAAGATGAGCGAGGACATTATGTCCATCCAGTTCTTTAGTCCACAGCCAGGCGCCAAAGCGACGGGGATCGGTATAACGCAGAACTTTGCCGTTGCTCATCACTAAGTCAACGTGGTCGTGCTTGTCTGCCGGAAGCTCTTCAGGAAGGATACGCAAGCTACCCGACATCCCCAGATGAATGATTATCCAGCCATCCGCCAGTTCTAACAGCAGGTATTTCGCGCGCCGCTGTACGCTGAGGACAGGTTGATCACTCAGACGATAGATTTCCTCAGATACTGGCCAACGCAAACGACCGTTACGCACCGTCGCGTGCATAATCGTTGCCCCCACCAGATGCGGCTCAATACCACGGCGGCTGGTTTCGACTTCAGGTAATTCAGGCATAGTATCTCCGGCGGTATGTCAGGTCTCATTAATATGGGGACGGCCAGAAAACAAAAAACCCCGCCGAGGCAGGGTTTTTCTTTACATCAAAACGAAAATTATTTGATTTTCGCTTCTTTGTATAAAACGTGCTGACGAACAACTGGATCGAACTTTTTCAGTTCCAGTTTTTCCGGCTTAGTACGTTTGTTCTTCGTAGTGGTATAGAAGTGACCAGTACCAGCAGAAGAAACCAGCTTGATTTTCTCACGAATACCTTTAGCCATGATTTATTTCCTCTTAGTACTTAGTACTTTTCGCCACGGGCACGCAGTTCAGACAGAACTGTTTCGATGCCTTTCTTATCAATAACACGCATACCTTTAGCAGATACACGCAGGGTGACAAAACGCTTCTCGCTCTCAACCCAAAAACGGTGAGAGTGCAGGTTAGGCAGGAAACGGCGTTTAGTCGCGTTCAGTGCGTGGGAACGGTTGTTACCGGTCACCGGACGCTTGCCAGTAACTTGGCAGACTCGGGACATGTCTATTCTCCAAAAATCAAATTAGCTCGAGCTTCGTATGGGGTATTGGCGCCTCGTCAGGCTTCTCAGCCCGGTTATCGCAGTTCAATACACTTAATCTTTCAATGTTGCCTCGTCATTGGACGCAACAAGAATGATTTTGCGTATTTGCGAACTCTCGATTGCCAGGCCCAAATGCCAAACCCGAGATTCTCAAAGGTGGCGTAGTATACGCTGAGTCAGCGATGTGCTCAAGTCCCGAACAGACAAAGATCCCGATGGATCGCGTAAAGTGCGTTAAATCCAACCGCGTTCCGCAAAAGAAACGTACTCTCCGCGCCCAATGACCAGATGATCAAGCACCCGGATATCCATGAACTGACAGCATTTCACAACACGCTCGGTGATGAGTTTATCTGCTTTACTCGGCTCTGCACACCCCGAAGGGTGATTATGCGCAAGGATCACCGCAGAAGCATTCATTTTTATCGCTTCACGGACAATTTCTCTCGGATGTACCTCGACATGGCTAAGCGTACCGGAAAAAAGTTTGCTGTGTTTAATCACGCGATGTTGAGAATCCATAAAGATCACCAGAAAGATCTCGCGTTCCTCTTGCGAAAGCTGGCTTTGCAGAAATTCACGCGCCATTTCCGGACTAAGTAGAGCCCGCTCCTCTATCACTCGCACGTTGTAGTAGCGTCTTGCCAGCTCCGCAATCCCCTTCAACTGTGCGTACTTCGCGATACCGATTCCCTGAACATAGCTAAAATCCATGTAATCAGCAGACAAGAGGCCATACAGCGACTCAAAATGCTGAAGCATCTCTTTCGCCAGCGTAAGCACATCTTTACCCTGCATGCCGGTACGTAAAAAAAGAGCCAAAAGCTCAACATCGGTCAGAGAACTGGCCCCCTGCGCCAATAGCTTTTCCCGGGGCATCATACTTCCTGTATTTTCCATGCTTCTCCCTCCTCTCGCGTCCGCATAGTGGCATAACACCGACGGTGAATCGACGTACTGTTTTCACTTCTTCGTAGCGCCTCGCAAAGTGGAGCACGGTCAAAGGCACGACAAATTGCGGATTGTGATAAAATATCCGCCTTCTGGTGAAATCCAACAGGAAAGATCATGATGAGCCTGGCCGGTAAAAAAATCGTACTTGGCGTCAGTGGCGGTATTGCTGCGTACAAGACCCCTGAGTTGGTGCGTCGTTTACGGGAACGCGGCGCTGACGTCCGCGTGGCGATGACCGAAGCGGCAAAAGCATTTATTACTCCCCTGAGTTTACAGGCGGTTTCAGGTTATCCCGTTTCCGACAGCCTGCTTGACCCCGCAGCCGAAGCCGCGATGGGCCACATTGAACTGGGGAAATGGGCCGATTTGGTCATCCTGGCACCCGCTACAGCAGACCTGATTGCTCGTGTCGCCGCAGGTATGGCCAACGACCTGGTGTCAACGATTTGTCTGGCAACGCCTGCTCCTGTTGCTGTACTGCCAGCCATGAACCAGCAGATGTACCGCGCTGCCGCGACCCAGCACAATCTGGGTATTCTTGCCTCACGCGGTTTACTCATTTGGGGTCCTGACAGCGGTAGTCAGGCATGTGGTGATATCGGCCCTGGGCGCATGCTGGATCCGTTAACGATTGTGGATATGGCGGCAGAACATTTTTCACCTGTCAACGATCTGCAACATCTCAACATCATGATTACGGCGGGTCCGACGCGTGAACCGCTTGATCCCGTGCGTTATATTTCCAACCACAGTTCCGGGAAGATGGGGTTTGCGATCGCGGCCGCTGCCGCAAAGCGCGGGGCAAACGTCACTCTGGTATCGGGTCCCGTTTCGTTATCCACACCACCATTTGTTCAACGGGTTGATGTGATGACCGCGCTGGAAATGGAAGCCGCTGTGCAGTCTACGGTACAACAACAGCATATTTTTATCGGCTGCGCTGCAGTCGCTGATTATCGCGCTGAAACTGTCGCCCACGAAAAAATAAAAAAACAAGCGACGCAGGGCGATGAATTAACAGTAAAAATGGTCAAAAATCCGGACATTATCGCCGGTGTTGCCGCACTGGATGTTAACCGTCCTTTTGTCGTTGGGTTTGCCGCCGAAACAAATAATGTGGAAGAATATGCCCGGCAAAAACGCATCCGCAAAAACCTTGATGTGATCTGTGCGAACGACGTTTCGCTGTCAACTCAAGGGTTTAACAGCGATAGCAACGCATTACACCTTTTTTGGCAGGATGGAGACAAAGTCTTACCGCTTGAGCGTAAAGAACTCCTGGGCCAATTATTACTCGACGAGATCGTGACCCGTTATGATGAAAAAAATCGACGTTAAGATTCTGGACCCGCGCGTAGGGCAACAATTTCCGCTCCCGACGTACGCCACTTCTGGTTCTGCCGGACTTGACCTGCGTGCTTGTCTTGATGACGCCGTAGAGCTGGCGCCGGGCGCAACAACGCTGGTGCCAACCGGGTTAGCTATCCACATTGCCGATCCTTCTCTGGCAGCGGTAATGCTCCCGCGCTCCGGGCTGGGCCATAAGCACGGTATCGTGCTGGGCAATCTGGTTGGTTTGATTGATTCCGACTACCAGGGCCAACTGATGGTGTCCGTCTGGAACCGTGGTCAGGACAGCTTCACTATTGAGCCGGGCGAACGTATCGCGCAGATGGTATTTGTACCGGTCGTGCAGGCTGAATTTAATCTGGTGGAAGAGTTTGAAGCCACCGATCGTGGCGAAGGTGGCTTCGGCCATTCCGGGCGCAAGTAACCCGCAGAAAAGTATCCCATAGCGTAATAACGCAATAACACACCGCAAACAACAGTTTGCGGTCGCTGTGTGGATGCCTGCCTGGCAAGAGCTTATTTTCAGGGGTATTTTGTAACATGGTAGAAAAGCAAACTGCGAAAAGGAATCGTCGCGAAGAAATACTTCAGTCTCTGGCACTGATGCTTGAGTCCAGCGATGGTAGCCAACGCATCACCACAGCAAAGCTGGCAGCCTCAGTTGGCGTATCCGAAGCGGCATTGTATCGCCATTTCCCCAGCAAGACCCGTATGTTCGATAGCCTGATTGAGTTTATCGAAGATAGTCTGATTACGCGTATCAATCTGATTTTGAAAGATGAAAAAGACACCAACGCGCGTCTGCGTCTGATCGTTCTGCTGATTTTAGGGTTTGGTGAGCGTAATCCAGGCCTGACACGAATTCTGACCGGACACGCGTTGATGTTCGAGCAAGACCGTCTGCAAGGTCGCATTAACCAACTTTTTGAGCGCATTGAAGCGCAGTTGCGCCAGGTTCTGCGAGAAAAAAGAATGCGTGAAGGTGAAGGCTACACCGTGGATGAAACGCTGCTGGCCAGCCAGTTACTGGCTTTCTGCGAAGGTATGCTGTCCCGGTTTGTGCGTAGCGAATTTAAATACCGCCCAACGGATGATTTTGACACCCGCTGGCCGTTGGTTGCCGCTCAATTGCAGTAGCGATTTCGTCTTGTCCGGCCTACGGGGTTACGTAGGCCGGACAAGCGCAGCGCCATCCGGCAGTTCTTAAACTCCGTACGCTTCGCGATAGGCCCGTACTGCCACCAGATGCTCCGCCATCTCTGGTTTCTCTTCCAGATACGCAATCAGATCTTTCAGGGTAATGATAGAAATCACCTTGCAGCCATAATCGCGTTCCACTTCCTGAATCGCGGAAATCTCGCCGCGACCGCGTTCCTGACGATCGAGAGAAATCAGTACCCCCGCCAGAGTGGCGCCATTCGCCTGGATAATTTCCATCGACTCACGAATCGCCGTACCTGCGGTGATAACATCATCCACCAGCATCACGCGTCCCTCTAGTGCGCTACCGACCAGATTCCCGCCTTCACCGTGGGTCTTCGCCTCTTTACGGTTAAAGCAGTACGGCAAATCTTTATCGTGGTGTTCCGCCAGCGCAACGGCCGTTGTGGTCGCAATCGGAATACCTTTGTAGGCAGGGCCAAACAGCAAATCGAACTCAATACCGGAATCCACCAGCGCTTCGGCATAAAAACGGCCTAACAGTGCCAGGTCGCGCCCGGTATTAAACAGCCCGGCGTTGAAGAAATAGGGGCTTTTGCGCCCGGATTTCAGCGTAAATTCGCCAAACTTTAGTACCTGCTTGCTAAGCGCAAACTCAATAAACTGGCGCTGATACGGTTTCATGGATTCGCTCCTCATCTCACTTTATTACAGACAAAAAAAAGGCGACTCATCAGTCGCCTTTAAAATCAATTTTCTAACGCCGCCTTCTGCGTCGCTACAATGGATTCGATTCCCCCTCGGGCCAATGCCAGTAGGGTGAGAAGTTCTTCATGGCTGAACGGTTCGCCTTCCGCCGTACCCTGAACCTCTATAATGCGACCGTCCTCAGTCATCACTACGTTCATGTCGGTTTCAGCGGCAGAGTCTTCAACGTACTCAAGGTCACAGAGTGCTTCACCGTTCACAATGCCCACGGAAACCGCGGCAACCATCCCTTTCATCGGGTTAGTTTTCAGCTTACCGCTCGCCACCAGCTTGTTCAGCGCATCCGCCAACGCAACGCATGCGCCGGTAATTGATGCGGTGCGCGTACCGCCATCGGCCTGAATAACATCGCAGTCCAGCGTAATTGTGAATTCGCCGAGCGTTTTCAGATCAACAGCTGCGCGCAGCGCGCGGGCGATCAGACGCTGGATTTCCATGGTACGACCGCCCTGCTTACCTTTTGCCGCTTCACGGGCGTTACGGGTGTGCGTAGCGCGTGGCAGCATGCCATATTCTGCGGTGATCCAGCCCTGGCCCTGACCTTTCAGAAAACGCGGTACGCCTTCATCAATAGAGGCGGTACACAGCACTTTGGTATCACCAAATTCGACCAGCACGGAGCCTTCAGCGTGTTTTGTATAATTACGGGTCAGGGTGACGGGACGCACCTGATTGGCACTACGACCTGCTGGACGCATGATAAAATCTCCGGCTTGAAACGAATGTGGCTGCGCATTATACGGACTTCCGACTGTTATTCCTATCCTGACAAGACGCGGATGGCTATAATCCTCCCATCTCATCTTTAAAAACAGGAACGTCTATGATCCGCAGCATGACCGCCTACGCCCGGCGTGAAATCAAGGGTGAATGGGGTAGCGCCACCTGGGAAATGCGCTCGGTAAACCAGCGTTATCTGGAAACTTATTTTCGCCTGCCGGAGCAGTTCCGTAGTCTTGAACCCGTTGTTCGCGAACGTATTCGCACGCGTCTGACGCGCGGTAAAGTCGAATGTACGCTGCGTTTTGAGCCTGATGCCAGCGCGCAAGGCGAGCTGATTCTGAATGAAAAACTCGCTAAACAGCTCGTTAGCGCTGCTAACTGGGTCAAAATGCAGAGCGATGAAGGTGAAATCAACCCGGTTGATATCCTGCGCTGGCCAGGCGTAATGGCTGCCCAGGAGCAGGATCTGGACGCCATTGCCGCCGAAATCCTCGCCGCGCTTGACGGTACGCTGGATGACTTCATCGTTGCGCGTGAAACCGAAGGTCAGGCGCTGAAGGCGCTGATCGAGCAGCGTCTGGAAGGCGTCAGTGCTGAAGTCACAAAAGTGCGTGCTCATATGCCGGAAATCCTGCAATGGCAGCGCGAGCGTCTGGTAGCCAAACTGGAAGACGCCCAGGTGCAACTGGAAAATAACCGCCTTGAGCAAGAGCTGGTGCTGATGGCGCAGCGTATCGATGTGGCGGAAGAATTAGATCGTCTGGAAGCCCACGTCAAAGAAACCTACAACATTCTGAAGAAAAAAGAGGCGGTTGGCCGTCGTCTGGACTTCATGATGCAGGAATTCAACCGTGAGTCGAACACTCTGGCATCGAAGTCTATCAATGCCGAAGTGACGAATTCCTCGATTGAACTGAAGGTACTGATCGAGCAAATGCGCGAGCAGATTCAGAACATCGAGTAAGCAACCATTCTACGTAGCCCGCCAATAAATGGCGAGGCTACGTGTTTTTCCCGACGCTTTGGTACTTCCCTGTTCAATTCGAATTATATTTTCTCATCATTCTTTATTGAAGCTCATAACACAAAGCGCATATCACCACGCATTTTCACCAAACCAGCATTAGCTGTAGTTATTAAAATCACTTCACCTTAGAAAATCTCAATCGTGACAAGGCGCACAAATCGTTAACCTTAGCCCCCAGCAAATCAGGGGGAATGCATGCTGTTACACGTTTTATATTTAATTGGTATTACTGCCGAAGCCATGACCGGTGCGCTTGCTGCTGGGCGTCGTCGTATGGATACATTTGGCGTCATCATCATTGCCACCGCGACGGCCATTGGCGGCGGATCGGTACGCGATATTCTTCTCGGCCACTATCCTCTTGGCTGGGTAAAGCACCCTGAATACGTCATTATCGTGGCGACCGCTGCGGTACTCACCACTATTATTGCTCCCGTCATGCCCTATCTGCGCAAAATATTCCTCGTACTGGATGCGCTGGGCTTGGTGGTCTTTTCTATTATCGGTGCTCAGGTGGCACTGGATATGGGCCATGGACCGATTATCGCCGTGGTCGCTGCGGTCACGACCGGCGTCTTCGGTGGCGTATTACGCGACATGTTCTGCAAACGCATCCCATTAGTGTTCCAGAAAGAGCTGTATGCTGGCGTATCATTCGCCGCTGCTGTGTTGTACATCGTGCTACAGCATTATGTCTCCAGTCATGATGTAGTGGTTATCTCTACTCTGCTCTTCGGCTTTACCGCCCGATTACTGGCGCTGCGCCTGAAGTTAGGTCTGCCGGTATTTTACTATCGCCACGAAGGCCATTAAGGCATAAAGCCCGCGATCCGCTGAGCAGCTAACCAGTTGCTCAGCGCTGTGACCTCTCGATCCTCCAGCCATTGAATAACCTGCCGTGCCCGCCGTTCCCCCATGAAAGGAAGCTGCCGCCAGCTTTGTTCATCGCGTTCTTTTAATTGCTGCCACGAACCATCCCGGCTGGCATTTAGCGTTGCCTGTGTTAACGGTATTCCCATGGCAATCACCCAGCGCGTGAACGGGAGATCGCGCGACAGGTTGAACTGATGCCACAGCTTCTCCCCTTTGATTACACCAAGTGCAGACTCTAACTGTTCCTGAGTTAACCCAAGCCAGGAAAAGATATGTTCAAAGCGATACACCTGGTTGAGCTCTCGCCATCCCGCCTCGCCGATCCCCTCCAGCCCCAGCACCTCTTTGCCGCCCAGCCAGACCAGTCTGGCAACAAACTGTTCCTGGCACTCCGCTGTAGCATAAAAACAGGTTAATGAATTGAAGCGCCCCTCGGGGGGTATTGGCTTAGTACGCTGAGTGCTGCGCCAGACCACCTCGTCTATACGGGGTATCCCTTGTCCAGCCAGGCTCACCAGAATCTGATCGCCAGGCGCGATATCCCATTCATTCCAGCGTCGGACGGAGCCAATATTGACGCGCTGTACGCGTTTATCATCCAGCATGACGGGAGTCAGCAATGCAACCACCGCAATTTTCCCGCTTTTACCAACGGAGAACTGAATACCAGTAACCTCAGATACCCTCGTCACGGGAGGATATTTCCACGCCGCCAGCCACTCACCCTGCCCGGGTAGCCAATACTTTGCCCGTGGCTCTTTTGCCGTTCGCACCACGACACCATCTGTCACAAAAGGTAATGCTGAACCCCACCACCTGGCGCGCAACTTTTCGACTTCATCCGCATTCTTCACGGCGTGAGTATAACGTTGCGTGTAACTGAACCCGGCAGCCGTGAGCTGCTCCAGTCTTTCAGGCATGACCGCCGGACCATCAGGCCAGGCCCAGATAAAAATTGCCAGCGAGCGTAACATTTCCGGATTGCCCTGGCGCATCATTAATCCAGCAACCTTCGAGCGGGCGTTCATTCCCCCTCTCTGCTTCTGAATATGCCCCTCTTGCTGCAAAAATATCTCACCCTGCAACGTACTGTTAGCGAGTTTCCCCTTGGTGGAATGTGGTACGGAAGGGATCTGCAGAACCTTTTGCGTCCAGTCTTCGCCTTTCAGGCCATTACCACGGCTAATCGCCCGTACCAGATTGCCATTGCGATAGACTAACGTCACCGCCACGCCATCCACCTTCGGTTGCACCCAGAGATCGCTGCGAGCGAGCATCCATTGCTGTAGCGCTTGCTTATCAGCAAGTTTTCGAACGCCCGTGTGGGGAACTGGATGCGAGACGGTGCCACTTATTGGGGGCACAGACAGATCTGGTGGGACTTCATCGCCAAAACAGCGCTGCCATTGAATTAGTTGCGCATTGAGCTGGTCATAAACGCCGTCGTCTACGGCACTTTCCCCTTGTTTCCAGTAACTGTCATTCCACTGTGTAATCTGCTGCTGTAGTCGTGAAATTTCCTCGTTTGCCCTGGCAGGCGACCAGACGGGGCATACCGCCCACGCAGGTAAATGCCACACCAGTAAAACCAGCCCTATGCATTTCCATAATCCCATGCTATCTCCGCTGAACGATACGTTTCCCGGCAGGTATAGCGCGAAGTGAAATAGAAACAGAGCGGCAAAAATTCATCCTGCGAACAGCTTTCCGGACATTTGCATGTATTGCTGCAAATCACCGATAAAACAGGAAACTGGTACGCAAAACGCAATAAACATGCGCAAAAAGTGTGACAAGGGCTACGTCACATAGCGGCTACGTGTATAATAAGCCCGTATGTAGGCTCTCTTTCGACAATCACATACATTAAGATACTCATGGCTCAAGGCACGCTTTATATTGTTTCTGCCCCCAGTGGCGCGGGTAAATCCAGCCTGATTCAGGCTTTATTAAAGACCCAACCGTTGTATGACACCCAGGTTTCTGTTTCGCACACCACGCGCGCACCGCGCCCGGGGGAAGTGCACGGTGAACACTATTTCTTTGTGAACCATGATGAATTCAGAACCATGATTGGCAGAGACGCGTTCCTGGAACACGCGGAGGTTTTCGGTAATTACTACGGCACCTCGCGTGAAACCATTGAGCAAGTATTAGCATCCGGCGTAGACGTCTTTTTAGATATCGACTGGCAAGGTGCGCAGCAAATTCGTGAAAAAATGCCGCATGCGCGCAGTATTTTTATTTTGCCACCGTCTAAGATTGAGCTGGACCGCCGCCTGCGTGGCCGCGGTCAGGATAGCGAAGACGTGATCGCGAAACGTATGGCGCAAGCTGTTGCAGAAATGAGCCATTACGCCGAATATGATTATCTTATTGTGAATGATGATTTCGACACCGCCCTGGGCGATTTGAAAACCATCATTCGCGCCGAACGTCTGCGCATGAGCCGCCAAAAGCAGCGTCATGACGCTTTAATCAGCAAACTGTTGGCAGACTGAACCCACATTCAGTATCATGCCCAGTCATTTCTTCACCTGTGGAGCATTTTAAGTATGGCACGCGTAACTGTTCAGGACGCTGTAGAGAAAATTGGTAACCGTTTTGACCTGGTACTGGTCGCCGCGCGTCGCGCTCGTCAGATGCAGGTAGGCGGAAAGGATCCGCTCGTACCGGAAGAAAACGATAAAACTACCGTTATCGCGCTGCGCGAAATCGAAGAAGGTCTGATCAACAACCAGATCCTCGACGTGCGTGAGCGCCAGGAACAGCAAGAGCAGGAAGCCGCTGAATTACAAGCCGTTACCGCTATTGCTGAAGGTCGTCGTTAATCACAAAGCGGGTCGCCCTTGTATCTGTTTGAAAGCCTGAATCAACTGATTCAAAACTACCTGCCGGAAGACCAGATTAAGCGTCTTCGGCAGGCGTATCTCGTTGCACGTGACGCTCACGAGGGCCAGACACGTTCAAGCGGTGAACCCTATATCACGCACCCGGTAGCGGTAGCCTGCATTCTGGCCGAGATGAAACTCGACTACGAAACGCTGATGGCTGCGCTGCTGCATGACGTGATTGAAGATACCCCAGCCACCTATCAGGACATGGAACAGCTTTTTGGTAAAAGCGTTGCAGAGCTGGTAGAAGGGGTATCGAAACTTGATAAGCTTAAGTTTCGCGATAAGAAAGAGGCGCAAGCTGAAAACTTTCGCAAGATGATTATGGCGATGGTGCAGGATATCCGCGTCATTCTCATCAAACTTGCCGACCGCACCCACAACATGCGCACGCTGGGCTCATTACGCCCGGACAAACGTCGCCGCATCGCCCGTGAAACCCTCGAAATCTATAGTCCGCTGGCACACCGTTTAGGTATTCATCACATTAAAACCGAGCTGGAAGAGCTGGGTTTTGAAGCGCTGTACCCAAACCGCTATCGCGTGATTAAAGAAGTGGTTAAAGCCGCTCGCGGCAACCGCAAAGAGATGATCCAAAAAATCCTCTCGGAAATCGAAGGGCGTTTGCAGGAGGCAGGTATTCCGTGTCGCGTAAGCGGGCGTGAGAAGCACCTGTACTCTATTTACTGCAAAATGGTGCTCAAAGAGCAGCGTTTTCACTCCATCATGGATATCTACGCATTTCGCGTCATCGTTCATGATTCCGATACCTGCTATCGCGTACTCGGCCAGATGCACAGCCTGTACAAACCACGCCCTGGTCGCGTGAAAGACTATATCGCCATTCCGAAAGCGAACGGATATCAGTCTTTGCACACCTCAATGATCGGCCCTCATGGCGTCCCGGTTGAAGTACAGATTCGTACTGAAGACATGGACCAGATGGCAGAGATGGGTGTCGCAGCGCACTGGGCTTACAAAGAGCACGGCGGCGAAAGCAGCACCACTGCGCAAATCCGCGCTCAGCGCTGGATGCAAAGCTTGCTGGAACTGCAGCAGAGCGCCGGTAGCTCGTTTGAATTTATTGAAAGCGTCAAATCTGATCTCTTCCCGGATGAGATTTATGTTTTCACACCGGAAGGGCGCATTGTCGAACTGCCCGCCGGTGCAACGCCTGTCGACTTCGCCTACGCTGTGCATACCGATATCGGTCACGCCTGCGTCGGCGCGCGCGTCGACAGACAGCCTTACCCGCTTTCACAACCGCTCTTTAGCGGCCAGACCGTTGAGATTATCACCGCGCCGGGCGCACGTCCGAACGCAGCGTGGCTAAACTTCGTCGTCAGTTCGAAAGCGCGCGCCAAGATTCGCCAACTGTTGAAAAACCTCAAGCGCGATGATTCCGTCAGTCTGGGTCGTCGACTGCTCAACCATGCCCTGGGCGGTAGCCGTAAACTGGCTGAGATCCCCCCAGAGAGCATCCAGCGTGAGCTTGAGCGTATGAAGCTCGCCACGCTTGACGATCTGCTCGCAGAAATCGGTCTGGGTAACGCCATGAGCGTGGTGGTAGCGAAAAACCTCCAGCAGGGCGAAGCAACAGCGAACGTACCAGCACAATCTGGCCATGGTCATCTGCCAATCAAAGGCGCAGACGGCGTGCTGATCACCTTCGCGAAATGCTGTCGTCCAATTCCAGGCGATCCAATCATTGCCCACGTCAGTCCGGGTAAAGGTCTGGTGATCCACCATGAGTCCTGCCGTAATATTCGTGGCTACCAGAAAGAGCCAGAGAAGTTTATGGCGGTGGAATGGGATAAAGAGACGGAGCAGGAATTCATCACCGAGATTAAGGTGGATATGTTTAACCACCAGGGTGCTCTGGCGAACCTGACGGCGGCAATCAACACGACCACCTCCAATATTCAAAGTCTGAATACGGAAGAGAAAGATGGCCGCGTTTATAGCGCCTTTATTCGCCTGACCGCCCGCGATCGCGTGCACCTGGCGAATATCATGCGCAAAATCCGCGTCATGCCGGACGTGATAAAAGTCACCCGTAACCGAAACTAGTCTTATGAATGAACAGCGCTATGCACGTATCCGCGAGATGCTCGCACGTCGTCAGCCCGATCTGACCGTCTGCATGGAGCAGGTTCACAAACCTCATAACGTTTCTGCGATTATTCGTACTGCAGATGCGGTCGGCGTGCATGAAGTCCACGCCGTCTGGCCGGGTAGCCGTATGCGCACCATGGCCTCTTCTGCCGCAGGCAGCAACAGTTGGGTACAGGTGAAAACTCACCTTACCATTGGCGATGCGGTCACACATTTAAAAAGCCGGGGTATGCAGGTCCTGGCAACCCATCTGTCAGATAAAGCCGTGGATTTTCGCGAGATTGATTACACGCGCCCCACCTGCATCCTGATGGGCCAGGAGAAAACCGGCATCACTCAGGAAGCATTGGATCTGGCTGATCAGGACATCATCATTCCCATGACTGGCATGGTGCAGTCACTGAACGTTTCTGTCGCCTCCGCGCTGATTCTGTACGAAGCACAGCGCCAGCGGCAAAACGCGGGGATGTACCGACGAGAAAACAGCATGCTGCCACAAGAAGAGCAGCAGCGCTTACTGTTTGAAGGCGGTTATCCGGTGCTGGCGAATGTCGCTAAGCGCAAAGGTCTTCCCTACCCTCACGTAAACACGCAGGGCGAAATTGAAGCCGATGCAACGTGGTGGGCCACTATGCAATCTGCGAGATAAACGCGATGAAAGGCCGTTTACTGGATGCCATCCCACTCAACTCTCTGACCGGCGTTGGCGCAGCGCAAAGCAGTAAACTGGCTAAAATTGGCCTGCACACCGTGCAGGACCTCCTACTCCACCTCCCTTTGCGTTACGAAGACCGTACCCATCTATACCCAATTGGCGAACTGCTGCCGGGTGTCTATGCCACCGTTGAAGGCGAAGTGCTGAACTGCAATATCACCTTCGGCGGCCGCCGGATGATGACCTGTCAAATCAGCGATGGCTCGGGGATTCTCACCATGCGCTTTTTCAACTTCAGCGCAGCGATGAAAAACAGCCTTGCTACCGGGCGTAGGGTACTGGCCTACGGCGAAGCCAAACGCGGGAAATATGGCGCAGAGATGATTCACCCGGAATACCGCGTACAAGGCGATCTCAGCACGCCAGAATTGCAGGAAACACTCACACCAGTATATCCAACCACCGAAGGTGTGAAGCAGGCTACGCTGCGCAAGCTGACCGATCAGGCACTGGATCTGCTCGATACCTGCGCCATTGCCGAACTGCTGCCGCCAGAGCTGTTACAGGGCATGATGAGCCTACCCGAAGCACTGCGCACATTGCACCGCCCCCCACCTTCGCTGCAACTCAGCGATCTGGAAACCGGACAACATCCGGCGCAACGACGTCTGATTCTCGAAGAACTGCTGGCACATAATCTCAGCATGCTGGCACTACGCGCCGGGGCACAGCGTTTTCACGCCCAGCCGTTAAGTGCTAACAACGCGCTAAAAGATAAGCTTCTGGCTGCATTGCCGTTCAAACCTACTGGCGCACAGGCCCGTGTTACCGCTGAGATTGAACGCGATATGGCACTGGATGTGCCGATGATGCGCCTGGTACAGGGTGATGTCGGCTCCGGTAAAACACTGGTTGCCGCGCTGGCCGCGCTGCGGGCTATCGCACATGGTAAGCAGGTTGCGCTAATGGCTCCTACCGAACTATTGGCTGAACAGCATGCGAATAACTTCCGCAACTGGTTCGCGCCACTGGGCGTTGAAGTGGGCTGGCTGGCGGGCAAGCAGAAAGGTAAAGCGCGTCTGGCGCAACAGGAAGCTATCGCCAGCGGTCAGGTGCAGATGATTGTCGGCACGCACGCGATTTTCCAGGAACAGGTGCAGTTCAACGGGCTGGCGCTGGTTATCATCGACGAACAGCACCGCTTCGGCGTACATCAGCGTCTGGCGCTGTGGGAGAAAGGTCAGCAGCAGGGTTTCCACCCACACCAGCTAATCATGACCGCCACGCCGATTCCGCGCACCCTGGCGATGACAGCCTATGCTGACCTCGACACGTCGGTCATTGACGAACTCCCTCCGGGGCGTACGCCGGTCACTACGGTCGCCATTCCGGATACCCGCCGCAGCGATATCATTGATCGCGTGCGCAACGCCTGTACCCACGAAGGACGTCAAGCATACTGGGTCTGTACGCTGATTGAAGAGTCTGACTTGTTGGAAGCTCAGGCGGCAGAAGCGACGTGGGAAGAGCTTAAACTGGCGCTGCCAGAACTCAATATTGGCCTGGTACACGGGCGCATGAAGCCCGCCGAGAAGCAGTCGGTAATGGCGGCCTTTAAGCAGGGTGAACTGCATCTGCTGGTTGCCACCACGGTGATTGAAGTGGGCGTGGACGTGCCAAACGCCAGTCTGATGATTATTGAAAACCCGGAACGCTTAGGTCTGGCCCAGTTGCACCAGTTGCGTGGTCGCGTAGGCCGTGGCGCGGTGGCCTCCCACTGCGTTCTGCTCTACAAATCACCGCTGTCTAAAACCGCGCAGAAACGCCTGCAGGTTCTGCGAGACAGCAACGACGGGTTCGTAATTGCGCAAAAAGATTTAGAGATTCGCGGCCCCGGCGAGCTGTTAGGTACTCGCCAGACCGGAACGGCAGAATTCAAGGTCGCAGATTTACTGCGCGATCAGGCGATTATCCCGGAAGTTCAGCGCATTGCCCGCCATATTCACGAACGTTATCCGCAACAGGCCGTGGCACTGATAGAGCGCTGGATGCCGGAAACCGAACGCTACTCCAACGCGTAGTTAATTCATAGCGGCGGCGGACGTTACCCCGCCGCACAGCCGTTATTGCGCGAAAATCGGTAACAGCAGATACAGCTTAATCACCAACGCGTTGACGATATCGATAAAGAACGCCCCCACCATCGGCACCACCAGAAACGCCATATGGGATGGTCCAAAACGTTCGGTAATCGCCTGCATGTTGGCAATCGCCGTCGGCGTCGCGCCGAGGCCAAAACCGCAGTGTCCAGCAGCCAGCACGGCGGCATCGTAGTTCTTACCCATCATGCGCCAGGTGACGAATATCGCGTACAGCGCCATGAAAATAGTCTGCACAACCAGGATTGCCAGCATCGGCAAGGCCAGTGAAGCCAGTTCCCACAGCTTCAGGCTCATCAGCGCCATCGCCAGAAACAGCGACAGACTAACGTTACCCAGTACAGAAACCGCACGTTCGAACACCCGATAAAAGCCCAGTAGCGCCAGACCGTTACTGAGGATCACCCCAACAAACAGGACGCAGACGAAGGTCGGCAATTCCAGCACTGTTCCAACCAGCATTTGCGCAACGATTTTACCCACCGTCAGACAGATAGCGATCAGAGCAATGGTTTCAATCAGCACCAGCGAGGTGATCATGCGCCCAACGTCCGGCTTTTCAAATGCGGTCGGCACAGCCTGATCGTCCGGCATACCGTCTGGCGTGGTGGAGTGTTTGACCAGATAGCGTGCCACCGGGCCGCCAATCAGCCCACCCAACACCAGACCAAACGTTGCGCAAGCCATCGCCACTTCAGTCGCATTGGTGAAGCCATAACGTTCAATAAACAGCTTGCTCCACGCGGCCCCGGTTCCGTGTCCACCAGAGAGGGTGATCGAGCCAGCGATCAGACCCATCAGCGGGTCCAGACCCAGCAGGGTCGCCATACCAATACCGATGGCGTTTTGCATCAGCAACAAGCCAACAACCACAATCAGAAAAATACCCACCACGCGGCCACCAGCACGCAGACTGGCGATATTGGCGTTCAGACCGATAGTGGCGAAAAAGGCCAGCATCAGCGGATCGCGCAGGGTCATATCGAAGTTCACTTCCCAACCCATGCTTTTTTTCAGCACCAGCAGCGCAATCGCCACCAGCAATCCGCCTGCAACAGGTTCGGGAATGGTATATTTTTTCAGGAAGGAAACAGACTGGACGAGCTTACGTCCCAGCAGCAACACAAGGGTTGCCGCAACCAGCGTTGATAACGTATCGAGATAAAACATTTACAGCTCCATTAGTGCGTTTAGCACAATCACGCACGATGCATTCCAGACCGATTTTTAGCTCTTATTGAGTTTTCGGAGTGGATTTTAAGCAGAAAATGATGAAAAGTTATATAAAAATGTTTGTTTATCCGTTTTAAATATTAAGAATACCTGTTAGCAAACGTTTGCTTTTCTGCACTGGTCAGATAAAATCACCGCTTTTCCACCATGGGATTGCCTCTGATGTCCGTTAACGCCGTAGAGTCAACAAATGCGCAACCGGTTGCGCAGACTCACAACAGTGAACTGATTTACCGTCTTGAAGATCGCCCCCCGTTAGCCCAGACCCTGTTTGCCGCCTGCCAGCATCTGCTGGCCATGTTCGTCGCGGTGATCACCCCTGCTCTGTTAATTTGCCAGGCGCTTGGTTTACCGGCTCAGGATACTCAACACATTATCAGTATGTCGCTGTTCGCCTCCGGCGTGGCTTCTATCATTCAGATCAAAGCCTGGGGGCCGGTCGGCTCAGGGCTGCTATCCATTCAGGGCACCAGCTTTAACTTTGTTGCGCCACTGATTATGGGCGGTACGGCGCTAAAAACCGGTGGCGCAGATGTCCCAACCATGATGGCGGCGCTGTTCGGTACACTGATGCTGGCAAGCTGCACCGAGATGGTTATCTCGCGTGTCCTGCACCTGGCGCGTCGTATTATTACTCCGCTGGTCTCAGGGGTGGTAGTGATGATTATCGGCCTGTCGCTGATTCAGGTGGGTCTGACATCGATTGGCGGTGGCTATGCCGCAATGAGCGACAACACCTTTGGTGCGCCGAAGAATTTACTGCTGGCAGGCGTGGTGCTGGCGCTAATCATCCTGCTTAACCGTCAACGCAACCCGTACCTGCGCGTTGCGTCATTGGTGATTGCGATGGCGGCAGGCTATCTGCTGGCCTGGTTTATGGGCATGCTGCCGCAAAATACCGCACCGGTAAGCCAGGACCTGCTGATGGTGCCAACGCCGCTGTATTATGGCCTGGGCATCGACTGGAGTTTACTGCTGCCGCTGATGCTGGTCTTTATGATCACGTCACTGGAAACCATCGGCGATATTACGGCTACCTCTGATGTCTCCGAGCAGCCGGTTTCTGGTCCGCTGTATATGAAGCGCCTGAAAGGCGGCGTGCTGGCGAACGGTCTGAACTCGTTTGTTTCCGCCGTGTTCAACACCTTCCCGAACTCCTGTTTTGGCCAAAACAATGGGGTTATTCAGTTAACAGGCGTTGCCAGCCGCTACGTTGGTTTTGTGGTGGCTCTGATGCTGATCGCGCTGGGCCTGTTCCCGGCAGTCAGCGGTTTTGTACAGCATATTCCTGAGCCGGTACTGGGCGGCGCAACGCTGGTGATGTTCGGTACTATCGCAGCATCCGGTGTGCGTATCGTGTCCCGCGAGCCGTTGAACCGCCGCGCGATTCTGATTATCGCGCTGTCGCTGGCCGTTGGTCTGGGTGTTTCCCAGCAGCCGCTGATTCTCCAGTTCGCCCCGGATTGGGTGAAAAACCTGCTCTCTTCCGGTATCGCCGCTGGCGGTATTACCGCAATCGTTCTGAATCTGGTATTCCCGCCAGAAAAGCAATAAGCAAAATGCGGCGTTGGTTCTGAATCAACGCCGCTGTAACGCTCTTTCACCATTCCCGCCTTGAGCATTGCGCCTAAATCGTGCATAACTTGACTATGTGCACTTCGCGGGATGGAAGACCATGAAATTTATTGGAAAGCTGCTTCTTTACGTGCTGATCGCCCTTGCAGTGGCGATTCTCGGCCTTTATTTTCTACTGCAAACCCGCTGGGGGGCAGAGCACGTCAGCGCCTGGGTTTCGGAGAACAGCAGCTACCATCTGGCGTTTGATGCCATCGATCACCGGTTTTCCTCCCCTTCCCATATTCTGCTGGAAAACGTCACCTTTGGCCGGGATGGTCAGCCCGCAACGCTGGTCGCTAAAACGGTCGATATTGGGCTGAGTAGCCGCCAAATCACCGACCCGCTGCACGTAGACACCATTTTGTTGCAAAACGGCACGCTGAATCTTTCCCAGCAAACCGCGCCGCTACCGTTCCAGGCCGATCGCCTGCAATTGCAGGATATGGCGCTTAACAGCCCCGGCAGCGAGTGGAACCTCAGCGCCCAGCGCGTTAACGGCGGCGTCATTCCCTGGAGCCCTGAGGCAGGTAAAATTCTCGGGAGCAAAGCGCAAATTCAGCTCAGCGCCAGTTCGTTGACGCTCAACGATGTTCCAACTACCAACGTCTTGATTGAAGGCAGCATCGACCATGACCGGGTGACGCTAAGCAATATTGGCGCTGACGTGGCGCGTGGGGCATTAACCGGCGTAGCGCAACGCAATGCCGACGGGAGCTGGGTTGTGGAGAATCTGCGCCTGAACGATATCCGGCTGCAAAGCGACAAATCGCTGGCCGACTTTTTTGCCCCGTTAAGCACTATTCCTTCCCTGCAAATTGGTCGTCTGGAAGTGACGGATGCCCGTCTGCAAGGCCCCGACTGGGCGGTGACGGATCTCGATCTGAGCTTGCGCAACATGACCTTCAGCAAGGACGACTGGCAAACTCAGGAAGGCAAACTGTCGATGAATGCCAGCGAGTTTATTTACGGCTCTCTGCACTTCTTCGATCCGATTCTGAACGCCGAGTTCTCACCACAGGGCATTGCGCTGCGCCAGTTCACCACCCGCTGGGAAGGCGGTATGGTCAGAACATCCGGAAACTGGATGCGCAGCAACAAAGCGCTGGTCCTTGACGATGCCGCTATTGCTGGTCTGGAATACACGCTGCCGGAAAACTGGAAGCAGCTGTGGATGAAACCCCTGCCAGCGTGGCTAAACAGCCTGACGCTGAAGAAATTCAGTGCCAGCCGTAATCTGGTGATAGATATCGACCCGAATTTCCCGTGGCAGCTCACCGCGCTGGACGGCTACGGCGCTAACCTCGGGCTGGTACAGAACAATCAGTGGGGGATCTGGAGCGGGAGCGCCACCCTCAACGCTGCCGCAGCCACCTTTAACCGTACGGATGTGCGTCGTCCTTCTCTGGCGCTAACGGCAAACAGCAGCACCATCAATATCAGCGAACTGAGCGCCTATACGGAAAAAGGACTGCTGGAGGCCACTGCCAGCATTTCGCAGCTACCTCAGCGCCAGACGCAGGTCAGCCTGAACGGGCGCGGCGTGCCAATGACGATCCTGCAGCAGTGGGGCTGGCCCGCACTGCCGCTTTCCGGCGATGGCAACATCCAGCTTACCGCCAGCGGCAATATTCAGGCCGATGCGCCTCTCAAGCCAACGGTCAACGGTCAGCTGCATGCGGTGAACGTGGAGAAACAGCAGGTAACGCAAACCATGCAGGCTGGCGTGGTTTCGGGGAGTGAAGTCACTGCACCACCACCTGCACAATGATTTATTGCCCGGTGGCGCTTCGCTTACCGGGCCTACTCACGCTCATAAGCGAATATATTCACTGCACAACAGCCATTTCACCGGCTCGTCTTCTTCAATCACCGGGAAGCGATCGCCAGGTTCCAGAAAGTGGTTGTCATGCTGGTCGTCATTGACCATCGAGATTTCCCAGCCCAGCACAAACGCCTTCTCCGCCCAAAAGCGATGATACAAGCGCGGCGGCAGACACACTCCTTGTCCCGGTTTCAATACCAGCGTCTCGCCAGCGTTAATTGTACGCCGCTGACCATCCACGCTAACCTCAACAACGCGTCGGGCGTCATACTCATCATCAGGCGTGGCCCACGCCAGCTGCATACATAAATCACCGCCGCCGCGATTAACGATATCTTCCATTTTATGGCGATGAAAATGCCATGGCGTTTGCTGATCCTGCTGAATTTGCAGCATCTTTTCGGCATACGGTTTGGGGTAATCCGCTGACCCCATCAGACCATTGCGCAACGTTAGTAACGTCAGCCCTGTTTGCGCAAAATCTCCGTGCCCGAAGTCGGTAATATCCCAGCCCAACTGGAGATCGCGCACTTCACGCCACAGAGTTTGATCCTGTTGCCGCCAGGCATCGACCGTAAAATACGCAAAATCAGGCAGACAGACCCGAAAAGTCTCAGCGATGGCATGCGCTTTATCGACGGCATAATTAATGTGTGAACGCTTCATTCCACTTTTCCTTGTTGCGAAAGAGGCGGGTCGCCCCGCCTGCATGCCGTTAGTAAAGTGATGCTTTGCCGGTTGAACCGAACAGTTTCATTTTGTGGCGGATCACGTCCCGCGCGGCGCTAATGGCTTCCGGGTAGATTACGTTCGGGTCCCACCAGGTTTCTTTCGCCAGGATTTCGCGGACTTTCTGGAAGTAGGCGTATTTCATATCGCTGGAAATGTTGATTTTGCCAACGCCCAGCGTCACGGATTCGGCAATTTCCGCATCCGGGTTCGCGGAACCACCGTGCAGCACCAGCGGAATATCCACACGTCCAGCGATATCGCGCAGGATGTTCATTTGCAGCTCTGGCTGCATCCCTTTCGGGTAGATCCCGTGCGCGGTTCCAATCGCCACCGCCAGCGTGTCTGCACCCGTTCGGGCGATAAAATCCTCTGCCTGAGCAGGATCGGTATAAGTAACCTTCGACACGCCGCCTTCCACTGACGTCCCGGTCTGGCCAATCGTTCCCAACTCCCCTTCCACCGAAACACCTACCGCATGCGCCAGTTTGACCACTTCGCGGGTCAGCGCCACGTTCTCTTCATATGGTAGCAGCGAGCCATCAATCATCACCGAGGTAAACCCACACTGAATCGCCCGCAGGACATGCTCAACCGAAGCGCCGTGGTCCAGATGCAGAGTAAAGGGAACCGGGCTGCGCAGGGTGATATCACGGACATAGCTAAAAAACGCATCGCCGACAAAATCATGTTCGCTGGGGTGAATGGAGATAATCGCCGGGGTATTGGTCGCTTCCGCTTCTTCCACTACTGCGCGTACAAAGCAGCTGTCCGCCACGTTGAATGCGCCGATGGCAAAACCGTGCTGACGGGTAGGTTGCAGTAATTCTTTCATCGAAACTAACATGTTAATTCTCCAGTTTCAGGGTGTAGAAAGCCCTGCCAGTGCGTCATCGCAGAGGCATAGAAGGCGTTACAGAAAATGAATCAGGCTTTGCCGATAGCGCCGCTGGCCTGCAGGTACGGAATAATGGCTTCCTCGCAGGCCTGTTCCATCAGGGCCAGGGCATCAACGAGTTCACCGGATGTGTCGCGACACAGGGTATGCAGTAGCGCAGCCTTTCCGGCTTCGAAAACCGCCGCACCAACGTTTATCTTGGCGACACCAAACGTCGGGCAGCGCTGTAGCTGGTCAAACGGCGTTCCGCTGCCGCCATGCAGCGCCAGCGGCACCGTTGATAACCGGGCTATTTCCTCCAGCCGCTGGAAATCAATAGCAGGAGTGATACCCGGCGCGTACATGCCGTGTGCCGTACCCACCGACACCGCCAGCAAATCGATCCCGGTCTGTTGGATGAAGGGTTCCACGTCGGCGACCTGGGTCATCAAATCAGCGTTAGCGGCGTGGTCATAGCACGGAGCATCGGCCAAATGACCCAGCTCGCCTTCCACGCACAGAGAAACGCTGGCGGCAAGCTCAACCACCGCCCGGGTCTGGCGAATGTTCTCCTCCAGCGCAAAGGCGGAGGCGTCGATCATTAAGCCGCTGAATCCGGCGCGAAAAGCCTGGCGAATGCGTACAGGATCCTTTCCATGATCCAGCGCCAGCGCGACCGGTACCGAGGCTTCCTCTGCCAGCGTTTTGACCACCGCTGCCGCTATCGGGGCCGGAAAATGCTCCAGATGCCCCTGATACAAATTCAGAATGATGGGCGCACGGTGTTTCTCCGCCACTCGCACCGCTGCGCGGGCGCTTTCCAGGTTAATACAGTTGATGGCCAGCAGCGCGTACTGTTCGCACCAGGCTTTGGTCACCATGCTTTTCATATCGGCAAACATACGGCCTCCGGTTATTCCAGGGTGAAGGTGATTTCTTCGTCTTTCAGCTTTTGATCGCTGAGTTCGTCAAACTCTTCATCACGCTCGGTTACCGGTTTCTTCCACAGCGACAGCATGACGCCACAAATCACCGTACCGATCCCCAGCGCCAGGCAAAACAGCAGCGGATGCGTAAAGAGCGGAACCACAAACATGCCGCCGTGCGGTACCGGGCTTTCGACACCCCACACCATAATCAGGCCACCCGCAATCGCCGAGGCCACCACGCAGGAGCCCACCACGCGCAGCAGGTCGCGCGCCGCAATCGGAATGACCCCTTCGGTAATCATGCAGATCCCCATCGGGAATGCGGCCTTCAGCGCCTCACGTTCCGCACGGGTGTACTTGTGACGCGTCAGCAGGAAAGAGAGCGTAATGCCAAATGGAGGGATCATCGAACCAACAAACTTCACCGCTTCCGGACCGTACACGCCGCTGACCAACATGCCGTCAGCAAACAGCGACATGGTTTTATTCACCGGCCCACCGAAGTCGAATGTCGCCATCGCACCGAGGATAGCGCCCATCAGAAAGCGGGATCCGCCCTGCATGGACTCCAGCAGATGAATCAACGCGTCCTGCAGCCAGGCAATCGGCTTGCCAATCAGCGTCATCATCAACAGGCCGCCGATAACGGTACTCAGTACCGGCAGCACCATGATGGGCATCAACCCCTGCATCGACTGCGGCAAACGGATATAGCGCTTGAGCAGCAGGACGGTATAACCGACCAGAAATCCGCCCAGCATCCCACCGATAAAACCGGTATGAATTTCTCCGCAGACGAAGCCGACAATCAGGCCCGGCGCGAATCCCGGACGGTCAGCAATGGAGTACGCAATCGCCGCACTAATCAGCGGTACGATTAACCCCATCCCCCAGCCGCCAATCTGGTTGAGCATCCAGGGAATGGTTCCTGTTTTTTCACCGACGTTAGTGCCGCCAAGTATTTGCCCGAGAGCAATACAGATCCCGGCGGCGACAATTAACGGGATCATCCACGAAATTCCCGTTAATAAATGTTTTTTTATTTCCTGAGATAGCGGAATTTTATTTTCACTCATGTGAAACCCCTCCAGAATGAGGATCGCTACTGGTTATTATTAACTAATGATTTTTCGACCTTTTCAAGAAACTGAATGGGCGATTTTATGACGATTTCAGTTTTTACTCGCACAATGCGTTTGTTTGAAAATCGCTCCTCCCCTTTTATTTTTACATCGACAGCAAGAATCACGACATCAGCCGCAGAAATATCCTCTGTCAGCAGTTCGTTTTCTGTGCCAATGGTGCCCTGGGTTTCAACCTTTATATTATGACCAAGCGCTTTAGCACCTTTAATTAACTTCTCACGGGCAATATAGGTGTGCGCAATACCCGCCGTACAGGCGGCAACACAAACAATATTCATAACATGCTCCACATTTTATTTAGCAGACATTGGATTCAGCATATTGGCTAAAAAGCTCAATAATTTTTTGTGGACTACTTTCAACTAATAGTTGTTCAATAATGTCGTCATCTGCCAACGCGCCAGCAACCTGCGAAAGCAGACGAATATGGGTGGTGTTTTGATCTTCAAGACGTACGGCAAACAGAATAATGCAGCGCACGTTGCTGCCATCCAGGGTTTCCCAGGGAATATCCTCGCGGGTACGCCCAATCGCCAGCGTGGTATTGACCACCGCCGAGGATTTCCCGTGCGGGATCGCAATATGGTTTTCGAAGCCGGTCGAGCCTTCTGACTCACGTTGCCAGACATCCTGAATAAACGTTTCACGACAGCTAATTGCTCCATCTTTTTGCAGAATATCCGTCAGTTCCTCAATAGCCTCCGTTTTGCTTGTAGCCTTCATGTCCAAAATAACGCGATTTGTATTGAGTATTTTCGTGATGTCCATCAATCATACCTCATGGAGTTCAGACATTAATTTTCAACGACCAGCGACGTCGCCCGATGTAATTTTTCCGTAATAACCGTTTCTGTTACCCGCTTAATATCCGCATCATTGAAGAAGGCAGTGACATACACGACCGGCATGGCAACCGCGGGTAAATTAATCGTCGATACCACCAGTTCAATATCGTCCGTCAGTACAGAGGGCAGGCTGCCTGCCGACACCACGCCGACGATAGTCCAGTCCGGAAAGGCGCGCAGAATACGGCTTTTGAGTAAGTGAGAAGTGCCGATACCCGTTGAACAGACCAGTAGTACGCGTTTACGCGCTATCTGACGCTCCATTGCGGCCTGAAAATGCACGGTTAAATATCCCACTTCATCTTCCGACACGGCCCGCTCGCCCCAACCGCTAAACACCCGATTCACCGCACACTGGGTCAGACGCCACACATCCTGCAACTCGCCTTTGATATCCTCCAGCAGCGGATTACGAATGCGGATCTGGTAGTTCAGTCGGTTAATCAGCGGCTTAATGTGGATCAGCAATCCGTCATACAGCGCCGTGTCCTGGCTAAGATCGCTGTCGACCATCTCGGCGAAGGTGGCAATCAACCGATGGGTAATCAAACGCGCTTCGTCGCTGGAGTGCATATGGCCAATCACACTCACGTCATTATGCTCTTCAATCACCACACCCGAGGAGATAATGTATTGATATATAAACCAGACTTCGTCTTCCGGCAGCGGGTGGGCAATGCGTTTTTCGATATGCTGAATCATGCGACTGGCAATGGAAAATATGTTCTCATCACAGGTAGAGATGCTCTCTTCTTTTCTCGGAAGCGCATTGCCCCGCGTGATGCGGTACATCATGATCAGAATATGGGTAAAGATATTGACGTAATAAGGCTCGCCGAGCGACCAGCACAGGTCGTTCTCCATTTCCTGCAATAACGTCTGGACAAATAAAACGTCTTCTTCGCCAAAGTAATGCACTAACGCTTTATAACTGCCCGGATCCAGGCGTGAATAAATCACGCTGCCGGGTTCATTATGGTTAATCACACCGTTAATCAGCGATGCCATCGCCTGGCGCACACCGCTCTCGCTGCCTTCAATGTGCGTGCCGCTCTGACTACGAATCAACGACAGGCCCAACGGGGTAATCCAGGATTCAATTACTTTCAGATCGTTAACAATCGATGCGCTACTAATGAAATAACGTTCGGATAATTTACTGATCGACGTTTCATGCGGCGTTTCGCTTAATAACTGTGAAGCTATCTTGACTCGCCGTGAATTATTCATCATGCCGTCAGCATCATCACCCTCCGATCCTAATAACTGGTCCATATATAAAAGGTCGGTAATATTATCTGCACTTAATATCACCCCAGCACCAGCACGTTTATCGATGGCTATTTTCCATTCTGATAACCATGGTTCCAGTAAGCGCAGATCGCGCTGCACAGTTTTCTCTGAAACAGATAAATATTCGGCAATTTTCAGCAGCGTGACATATTCCTTCTTAGACAGAAGAAATTTTAATAATCTGTTTTGTCGCGAGGTAATCATTTGCATTATTTACCCTTATTACATACCAGATTAAATATCTATACCCGTCATACTTCAAGCTGCATGTGCGTTGGTTTTCCTCGCTCACCCCAGTCACGTACTTATGTACGTTCAGGGGATTCGCTGCGTCGCCGCCTTCCTGCAACTCGAATTATTTAGGTTATAAAGAAGCATTTATGCTCCACGTGTAATCCGTGATGATAAATATAAGAGGACTACGATGCGCCAACAATACTAAATCGTGTCCTGTATTCCGGACAGAAATAAGACAAAAACGGGAAATAGTGAGATATTTACGGCGCAGATCACATTTTTCGTGGGATTCAGAGTGATATCGCTCGCAAATATGGGGAGCTAAAAATTTAATTCAGGATATTTTGGGTTTTCAGATCTGGAATGCTGCTCGCAGCGTGGGCCGGATAAAACGCATTGCATCGCCATCCAGCCCACGTTGAGATTTACTTACAGGGTAATCGTCAGCACATCCGCATCCGGCGTGACAACCGTTCCCCACTCACTGCCCACAGACGAGCCGCCCTTCACGCCGCTAACCTGCGTAATATTACGCAGACACAGCGTCCAGTTACGCGCTTCGCCACTTCCTTGCACGGTGATGGTATTACCCGTGCGCGTCGCCTTCAGCGTGAAGATAACCGAACCGTCAGCCGCCGGGACTTCACAAATCGCCTCCCGACCCTCCTGCAGATGGAACAGCTGGAACGCCGTCCCTTCGTGCCAGGCGTAGTCCGGCTTCTGGTTGTTGCAGCCCAGCGCCAGCAGTGTATTGTCGCGCACATAAACCGGCAGACTCAGGAAGTCATGCTGCTGCTTATGCCAACGGCTGCCCACCACCTCGTCGTTACGCCACAGATGCGTCCAGCGTCCTTCCGGCAGATAGAACTGCACATCACCCGCCTCGCTAAACACCGGCGCAACCATCACGCTATCGCCCAGCATGTACTGGCGGTCGAGATAATCACATGCCGGATCGTCCGGGAACTCCAGCATCATTGCGCGCATCATCGGCGTTCCGAGTTCATTGGCGCGCGCCGCTTCGCGATACAGGTATGGCATCATGCGGCATTTCTGCTCAGTGAAGTAGCGCACCACATCGCAGGATTCATCATCGTACGCCCATGGAACACGGTAGGATTTACTACCGTGCAGGCGGCTGTGGCTGGAGAGCAACCCAAACGCACACCAGCGCTTGTAGACGTGCGCCGGGGCGGTATTCTCAAAGCCGCCAATATCGTGACTCCAGAAGCCAAAGCCGGACAGGCCGATGGACAACCCGCCACGCAGACTTTCGGCCATCGATTCATAGTTGGCATAGCAGTCACCACCCCAGTGCACCGGAAACTGCTGCGCGCCGACCGAGGCCGAACGGGCGAACAGCACGGCCTCTTCTTCACCGACGGTCTCTTTCAGCACGTTCCATACCAGTTCGTTGTAGATGTACGCATAATGGTTGTGCATTTTCTGCGGATCGGCACCGTCAAACCACTGAACGTCAGTAGGAATGCGTTCGCCAAAGTCAGTTTTGAAGCAATCAACGCCGATATCCACCAGACCTTTCAACTTGTTGGCATACCACTCGCAGGCTTCAGGATTGGTAAAGTCATAAATCGCCAGGCCCGGCTGCCATTTATCCCATTGCCACAGGGAGCCGTCCGGGCGCTTGAGCAGATAACCTTTCTCTTTCAGTTCATTGAACAGCGGGGATTTCTGGCCGATATAGGGGTTTATCCATACGCAGACCTTCAGCCCTTTCTCTTTCAGGCGGCGGATCATGCCTTCCGGGTCAGGGAAGGTCACCGGATCCCACTCAAAGTCGCACCACTGGAAGGCTTTCATCCAGAAGCAGTCGAAATGGAAGACGTGCAGCGGCAGATTGCGCTCGGCCATCCCATCGATAAAACTGTTCACCGTCGCTTCATCGTAATTAGTGGTGAACGATGTAGTCAGCCACAAACCGAATGACCAGGCTGGCGGCAGCGCCGGACGACCGGTAAAGCGGGTATAGCGATCCAGCACCGCTTTCGGCGTAGGGCCGTCAATGACGAAATATTCCAGATACTCGCTTTCAACGCTGAACTGCACTTTTGACACTTTCTCAGAGCCAATTTCAAACGACACGCACTGCGGATGGTTTACCAGCACGCCGTAACCACGGTTGGTGAGATAAAACGGGATGTTCTTGTAAGACTGCTCGGTACTGGTGCCACCATCGCGATTCCATGTTTCCACCGTCTGGCCGTTACGTACCAGCGCAGTAAAGCGCTCGCCCAGACCGTACACTGTTTCGCCAACGCCCAGATCCAGGCGTTCAAACATATAGTTTTTCCCGCTGTTGGTGTCCTGCACGTAGCCGTTATTTTTCAGCTGGCTGCCGGTAATACGTTCGCCGTTACGCAGGAAATCCAGCGACCAGAACTCACCTTTAGTGACCCGCACGCTCAAATTACCGCTTTTCAGTTCGGCAAATTCAGCGGTGTTTTGTATCTCTACGTTGACGTCCTGCAGCACGTTCAGCGAATAGTGCGGACCGTTATTCAACGCGCCCTGGAAATGTTCCATACGCACACCCACCACGCCTTCCTGTGGCGAGAAAAAGCGCAGGGTGAAGAGTGGAGTATCCAGTTGCCAGGTACGTTCACGCACATCGCGCGGCGCAACGTAGACAATCATCTCGTTACCCTGTTGCTCGACCTCGAATACCTGAATCGGGTGAGTTAAATTCAGGCCAGGCTGCGTCAGCCAGTTTCCGTCGCTAATTTTCATCGTTGGTTCCTTAGTTCTGTAATTCTTTCGTCGAAAAATCCTGCTGATTGCGGTGCGCACCCTGAGCCAGCTGACTCATGATTTCCGTCAGATACGGCGTTTTCAGGGTATAGAAGCGTTTGGCAATCACGGCACTCAACAGGTAACAAATAGCCGGGACAATCGTGAACAATGCGATAATGATGCTAATGGTGGCGCTGTTCTGGGTTTTCGCTGCGGCATCGTAACCGCCGCCCGCCAGCATCCAGCCGATCATCGCCCCGCCGAGCGCCAGACCCAGCTTGAGCACGAACAGCGTGCCCGCGAAGCTGATCCCCGTCAGACGTTTTCCGTTACACCACTCGCCGTAATCAACGGTGTCGGACATCATCACCCACTGGATTGGCGTCACGAGCTGATGCAGTACGCCAATCACGAAGATGAAGGCGAACATGGTGAGGTTGGCGTGCATCGGCACGAAGAACATTGCCAGACTGACGACCGCCAGCAGGGCGTTCGTCCACCAGAAGACGCTGACTTTGCATTTCCAGTCAGTCAGCGGTTTTGCCAGCGCAGAGCCGATAAGATTGCCGACGCAATAGGTGGTGAGGAAGGCGACAAACACTTCCGGGGTACCCAGAATCCAGGTGACGTAATACATCATCGCCCCGCCGCGTACGCAGACGGCAAGGATGTTGAGGATGGTCAGCAGGCCGACGATGCGCCATTGGTCGTTCTGCCAGATGTCGCGCAGGTCTTCACGCATTGAGTTGCTGCTCGGCGGCGCTTCCACACGTTCTTTGGTGGTGAAGAAGCAAAATGCCAGCATCAGGAACGCCACAACCGAGAGCACAGCAATCCCGCCCTGGAAGCCCAGCGCTTTATCTTCACCGCCAATCAGATTCACCAGCGGCATCATCAGCACGGTGGAGAGCATGCCGCCCGCCGTCGCCAGCACAAAGCGCCATGACTGCAGGGAGATACGCTGCGTTGGGTCATTGGTTATCACACCGCCCAACGCGCAGTAGGGAATATTCACCACGGTATAAAGCAGGGTCAGCAGCGTGTAGGTGATTGCGGCATAAATCATTTTGCCGTGCAGGCTGAGATCCGGCGTGCTGTAGGCGAGCACACAGACCAGACCAAATGGCAGAGCGCCAAACAGCACCCACGGGCGGAATTTCCCCCAGCGCGAACGGGTGCGGTCGGCGAGCAGTCCCATGCAAGGGTCTGAGATAGCATCCAGCGCGCGAGCCAGTAAGAACATCGTGCCGACAAAACCGGCCGGGATACCAAAAATATCGGTATAGAAGAACATCATATATAACATAACGTTATCAAAGATGATGTGGCTGGCAGCATCGCCCATGCCGTAGCCAATCTTCTCTTTAACGGACAAAATCTCACTTTTCATTACGCATCCTTGTTAGCACTTTCACACGCACTGATACCGGTTACAGTTCTTGTAAACCATCCCTGTGAGCGCGGGTATTCCGATATCTCGTTATCAAATTACGATTCTTGTTTTCTGTGATCAGAGTAGCGTCAAAAAATGTGTCTAAGTGTAAGTAATGGATTTTGCGGGGATTTATTTGAAACTGGTCATGGTATGGAGAAACGGAAGTTAAAAAAGTGAGTGAGGGGGTGTGGAAACGTTTGGAAGTAGCTATAATGCGCCCCGCCTCCATGTAGCAATCGAGGCGCGGAAGATCGTCATCTCCGGTGAGGTGGCTGGACTTCAAATCCAGTTGGGGCCGCCAGCGGTCCCGGGCAGGTTCGACTCCTGTGATCTTCCGCCAAAATTTAAAACACCTTCCTAACAATTTTTATAATAATACCTAAAATATACCTATCGCATAATATTCTTTTAGTGTTAAGTTTGTATTATTTCCTATAAGTTACCATTGATGGCTATTAGTTCAAGATCGGAGATAAGAACATGAGTTCAGGAGATATCGTTGCATATATCGGTGCAGCCGCTTGGCTACCTCAAATAGTTCATATTTTTTATAAATTCATTACCAAGCCAAAGCTGAGATTTTATTATAACAATACAGTTGAACTTAGTTATACCTCTTTTGGACCTATATTTAATTTAAGAATGAATCTTCTTTCTAATAAAAAACCATTATTAATTGAAGATCTTTCAGTTGAAATAAAACATACTGATGGTGATGTTCATATTCTAAGATGGGTTGGCATTACTGAAATGCAAAGTGAGATCAGTGATAATAATGGGAATAAACAGTATATTACAAAAGATTACCCTGCGATTGCAATAAATCTTTTTCAAGATCTGCTAACAGAAAAGTTTATTAAATTTCAAGAACCAAAATTTCATGAGAAAGACTTATCGTTGCAAAATGAATTATTATCTCATATGAATTTTCTTAAAAGTAAATCGTCATCAGATTTTTCTAAAGAAACAATGGAGTCAGAACAATACCATAAACTAGTGGCATCAAGGAATAATTTTTTTTGGTGGAAACCAGGTGAATACACAGTGACTGTCAACGCAAAATCTTTTGATAGTTTTTCATTAGAAAACAACATTTTTAAATTTAAGCTAAACCAGACAGATATTGATTTATTGAGGTTTAACATCCCTAATATTTCTAAATTTATTAATTGTCAAATTACTCAGTCAGATGAAATTGAAAATATAAAATGGAACTGGCTTAATCCAAAAATATTAAAGTAATAATTAAGCAAGGCACAGCACAATTTTTCTGTGCCTATTCTTTTGTTTCTTTTAGAAAATGAGCAGCATTGATTCTTTTAATTTCCTCTCTGCCAAGATTTTTCAACCAATTCCCCAAACTCATCCCCTCTGCTTTTGCAGCAGCCTCGAACTGCGCCTTTAACTCAGGCGTGATACGAATCTGGAAAGTTGGTGCTTTTCCGGATTTAGACTGATTTGGATCGCGTTTCGCCGTTGACATGTACGTACCTACAAGAGCAGTATACCACCAATCAGGTACGTACCTTTGTATCTGACGACCTGACTTATAAACGCCCTCGCCTGGTATTCGCAGTACCCGACGAGAGCTAACCTCATCAACTATCAAGGAGTTGATTATGGCTGATTCGCATTCTACCCCAGACATCGACCAATCCGGAACCGAACGTTCGGTAATTGTGGGATACCGCCCTAATGTTTTCGACAAATCTACACCCAAAATTATTCTTTCAGGCAAGTGGCTACGCGAAGCGGGGTTTGATACGGGGCAACAGATTACCGTAAAAGTGATGAATGGCTGTATCGTCCTGATGGTCTATGGCGAGCAGGAGCAACGGTTGCAGGATGAGCTGAAAGAGGCCAATCAGAAGTTAAATAGAATTGAGAGCACGCTGGCGACTCTTCAGTGAAGCAAGGCTGAACCTGCAAGCGTTACTTACAGCTTAACCAGGTGCCGGAAAGCGCTAACGCTTATCCGGCCTACGATTCCCAGAAAAAATAAAGCCGCCAATCGGTTAATCAGCGGCTTTTCCATTACTCACTTACATTAGAAATTATATTTCACCCCGAGCATACCGCGGGTATCACTGTAGCCTTTGTCACCAACCTGTTGGGCCACGTTGCTCCACACGTTGAGGCGCGGAGTGATTTGACCTTCAACGCCGACTTTCAGCTCGCCGATGTTTTTGGTGCCGCGCATGTCATTGCTCACATCGTCCATCTTCACGCTGGTCGTCTGTGTGTTGTGGATCCAGTTGGCTTCAACAAACGGCTGGAACTCGCGAGATTTACCGTCATCGATGGCGTTGTGACCATTAATAAAGGCTTTCACACCCAGACGGGTCATCAGGTTGCCATCGGTGTTGTCCTTCACGCGGGTACCGTTCGCTTCGCGGTGACTGTCGGCTTGCACGTCCATCCATACCACCTGCGCTTTCGGTTGCAGCCAGTAGCTGTTGCGTTCGCTTTCACCCAGTTTGAAGCTGTAACCGGCTTCAACCGAAGCGGTTATCCCGCTGGATTTGTATTTCTCTGCTGCCTGCTCCTGGCCCATCACTTTGTTATCAAACCAGTTGTACAGGGCCCAGGTATCCACGTAGGTGCCGGTCTTGTCGGCGTCATTGGCATACCATGTGCCGTACAACCCCACGCTGTAACCGGTGACCTGGCCACGTGAATGGTAGCCGGTCAGGCTGGACCGCGTGCGGTTCTGGCTGTTGGCATAACCGGCCATCGCGCCGAGGTGCCAGCGGTCAAGACCGTCGCTACTCCACTGCGCCAGGTCGCCGCCTAGCTGCATCACATAGCTGTTGCTTTGGGTTTTCAACTGCCCGCTACCGTCTTTGAAGCGGGTATGCGCCCCAACGTTACGCATCCACAGGCTGGTAACTTTCTTCTCGCCTGTCAGCATATCGACGTACTGCGTTTCACCCAGACGATCGTGCAGTCGGGTCATAAACAGCGTGTTAGCCGCATAGTTGTTCGCCAGATAACTGCCTGCTTCCGGACGGTATTGCTGCTCAGTGACAGGAGGCGCAACAGGTTCTTCCGGCTCAGGGATAATCGGGTCTACAGGATCGACCGGGTCTGGATCAATAGGGTCAACCGGGTCCGGATCAACAGGGTCAGGGTCATGCGGATCGACGGGGTCCGGGTCCTCCGGATCCGGCGGAGCAGGAATAAAGCTGGTCAGATACCAGTTACTGCCTTTCTGCACAACGTTATAGTCGTACGCTCCGGCAACAATACGGCCCGCTTTCTCAAAAGTACCGTCAGAATTACCGGCCACTTCGATGATCTCAATACCTTCAATGGTCTGCGCCCCGGTTCCGCCAATGTTATTCACCGCCACAAACGCATTACCCGCGGTGTTGCCGAGCACTTTCAGCTTGTCGGTTTCGGAGGTATCGTCATTCAGGACAGTATTGAAAACCAGTTTGCCGCCGTTCCCGGTAAAATCTTCATTGATGGTAAGCGTCTGCCACGGTTCGCCGTCAGCATGCCCAAAGTTCACCACTGACCCGCCGTTCAGCGTCAGGTCGGTGAGCGTTGAGCTGTTAGTCATGTTCCAGGTCGCGTCGCTCATTTGCAGCGAGATAACGCCCGTCCCGGCAGTGGCGCTGGTGATGTATGACGCCCCGCTCCACAACGAGTTGTCGGTCATGTTGAGCTTAATGGTACTGTTTTGCTGCGGCAGGCTGCTGGTTGCAGCAGTCGCGCCAGCGGCATGAAGATCGCCGTCGATAAGAAAACGCCCGCCAGTAGAACCGTCTACGATGCCGCCCGTTTCGGTGCTGATGGCATAACTTTCGTTGCTGTGATCGCCCGCCATGGTAATGGCGGCACCGCCTGCCAGATTTATCGCCCCGCGTGAAGTCGCATACAGGCCGCGTGGCGCTTTGCTGTATGACGCCGCTTTCGCCGAACTGTTCACGTTGATCGTTGCGTTTTCACCGAGATTCACGGTCGCGTTGGTGGAATAAACCGCATGAGCGCTGACGCCGTTGACCGTAATCGTCGCGTTGTTGCCCAGTTCCGTTTTGGACGATGAGGCGGCATAAATCCCCGTTGAAGAAGCACCCGAAGTCTCAATGGTGGCGTCATTGCCAAGCAGTATCGAGGAACCGTTCTGCCCGGTGCGAAGACCCTCTGAACTGTCACCTGTCGTCACAATGTGTGCCCGGTCGCCGACCACAATTGTATTTTTGGCCTGCGTGGCGTCTTTCATCGCGTTTGCTGTGATACCACGTCCCTGGGAACCGGTGGTTTGAATATACAGATCGTCGCCGACGTAAATGCTGGCCGAGCCCTTCCAACCCTGGCTATAGGAGTTGTAACCGGCGTTAATACCGTCACCATCCTGACCGTCCACATAAATACTGGTGCGATCCCCGGTGATGATAAAGACCGGGTTATCCGGCGTATTGGCCCCGTGCGTGCGGATACCGTCAACATCTTTACCATTATTGGCGGCATTCTTCGACTGCGTGCGAATCGTCAGGTCGTCCCCAAAAATAACGCCCGGACTACCCGTTGTACTGTTCTGAATAACGGTAACAGAGTGCTCAAAAGCTTCAGCGCCGGGTCCATTAATCGTTAATCCATTGCCATAAACGGGAATCGTGCCCGCACTCCATTGATAAACATAATTCGGCATGGCGCTGGTTTTAGCGAAACTGGCATTTGCCTGCGCTGGAATTATTGCCTGCAATTCCGGGGGCAGACTGCTAACCAGTCCGGTGGAGGGTAGACTATCAACGTCAACCCATGCCGCTTGAGCTGAAAATACCATAGAGGTTAATGCGGCTGAAACCGCTATGGCAATACGAGAATAAGATTTGGGATTTGGCATATTAGCCTCCTGCTTTCAGGCGTAGAGCGTCCACCACATCGCAAGGATGTGAAAATAATAAAATTCAAAAATACGTTATAAAATATTCGACAATATTTGATGAATACTATGGCCTAACTTATCTTCAAGCCTGAGCTTGTAGACATATATTTTCTTAATATCGATATTATCTATTTTGGTAATTTGCTGAATACTTTTCCCTGACACAAAACGCTTCAGTAATATCATTTCAGTATAGTTAAGTGAGCGTCCACGTTTGCTGTTAGCGAGATGACCCGTAAAGAGTCGCCTAATTTTCTGATGTTGAACTTCGTCATCATCATCAGAATATATAATCCCTTGTATTTTATTGCTTTTGGACAGCCAGTAGTTGGCTAACGGCGCCAGGTTCCTGTCTGCTATCAACACAATATGCATACCGCTGTAGGCAAGCCGGTCAACCCATTGCGGGTCGGCAAACAGGCGCAGATTCGGGAAAGAAAAGTCCACAAAAATAAACCCACGCGACAAATGGTTTTGATTATTAAGCAGAAGCTTTTCAATAATTCCTTTTTGCAGAAAGCCATTCCCCTCAGGCCAGATCGCAAATGCGGCACGGTGACAGTAACTGGCACGAACCGCAGTATCCGGAAATAATTGACAGGATAATTCACAGCTTATGCAACGAACAGTCTGTGACGGTGATCTCTTCATCAAAAATGACTCCTGTTATTTTTCCATAAATATTTCATTGGTAAATAAATGTGTCAATCCAACACGTAGTACGTTCCTTGTCAGCTAATAACAGTGGCGCTAATAAAATGTAATAAACTCCTGATGCACTAATATGTATGGTCTGTGAGTAATACGATTGCGCTAAGCTTATTTACGCTTTATCTCAGAATAACAACCTATGCATTAGGAATTTTATGCATAAATTCAGATTCCAGGATAAACAGTAAAAAAGCACTATTTGCTAAAAAATAACCTGCGTAAAAGTTACTTACTAATTACGTAATTCTGATAACTCAATCACCCTTGTCATGTTGTGGACAAATATAAAGATAATTCAGATAAAACTGTAATGAATTCTCATTATTTAACCTTAGTTAATTCTCACCTAAGAAATGAGATTACTAACACATTGTATTTAAAGAGGTTTTAATGAATTGGTGAAATTCTTATCTTCGTTCATGAACAAAGAGTGAGGCGCATTTTCGATTTGGATGTAAAATTTAAAGGATGCGTTAGCACACGCTGTGATTCGTTTTGGTTACTGAGGGCTGGGCAATTGTACCTTATCAATCAGTTGGTCGAATTTAATCCTGATAGCAAAAGTCTGGTCAATCGTCAGACCGGGCGAGCAATTCAGCTCCAGCTCCCTGCCTCGCTCTGTTTTCTCTATTTAATTACTCACGCAAGTGACATTGTTTCCCAGAACACGTTGATGACAATTGGTTGGGGTGAAAGAAATAATGTGACCACCACCAACACATTTTACCAGGCTATTCTGACGCTACGAAACGCGCTGGCGGACGTGGGGTTACCTCGTGATACGGTGAAAACTATTTCCCGACGCGGGCTCAGATTAAATGAGAATACGCAAGTAGAGACAATAACGCTTCAACAGAGTGAAGTTTCCCCGTCGCCGGTTATTGAAGAAATCACCCCCGCAAAGATAATTCCTTCGACACCACAACAAACGACGCAGATACCCTGGTTTGAGGTTTTATTTAGCGCCAGTGTCGTGATTGCCACGTTGATCATCTGGCTGGTGTGGTATCAAACGCGCCCTGTTATGCCGTTTAGTAAATTTGTCCAGGCTTCCATGCAGACGCCATCGCGGCAAAATTGCAAAATCTATTACTCACCAAATGAACACGACCAGCAAGGCTATTTCAATCTGATGCAGTTACATCCCTATCTCTGTGAAAACAACAAGCACGTGTTTCTTACCGGTTACAGCAAAGCGGAAAGGATCGTGGCATTTGTCTGTGATAAAGATGCACGGGTGGATGCTAACGCATTTTGTTCTACTCATTATTACTGGATGCGCGGGCAATGAAAAAAACACGCCACCTTATAGTGCTCGTGGCCGGGCTGGTTACTGTGCTCGGTTCAGGCGGATGGTTATGGCATTCACGCTATGCCGACAAACCGCTGAATTGCATCGGTAACATGGAATGGAATATTGGCAGCAACCGCTTTATCGGTACGTTATCGTTTCGGATGTACAACAGTGAAGGCCTGGCCACTATTACCGGCAAACTGTACGGGCGTAATACCTCAGACATTAGCAGGAACATCTATTTTAACTACACCCAAAAGCGCGATGCCCGAGTGCTGCAGGCGATGCAGGTCGTCAAAACCTTCGCTGACACCGCTGATGAAGCGGATATTAACGACACATTACCTGGATTTTACCGCCAAAGCGGACGAAGCCTGAGCCTGGTCATGGAGGAGTATAAAGGTGCATGGATTTTTGCCAGCTCCAATGTGCCCTCGCTGTATTGCCGCAAAAGGTAACGTCATATCCGGAAACAAAAAGCACGGCCCCTCAATGAAATTCACATTTGTCATCATTGACTTACGCGACATGGGTCACTGAATCCACACATAACCCATTGCTATTCTTCATCGCGAATCAGGAAACATCCTGAATATCATAATATCCGTTGCGTAATAATTAAGCGAAATGGGCGTTATATTTTGCCCAGAAGACTTCAACCTACGGATGGATATTTGGAGAAGACGTGGGCAGGGGCGTTTATCTCTCTCGCGAGCAATGTCTGAGCGTTCAGGCGTTATCGCATTTCAGGAAACGGTGTGTTTCCGGTGTATTTTTGGCGTACATATGAGGGATACGTAATGTTTACTTTTAAAAAGTGCCTGATTGCACTTTCTATAAATTTGGCCGTTGTTTCATCAGGTTTTGCTTGTACGACCCTGCTGGTCGGCAACGAAGCATCAGCGGACGGCTCCATGCTGGTCGTCCGTAGCGCAGACAGCGATGCCCTGAAAGCACAGCATTTTGTCATTCATCCGGCAAAGCAAAATCAGACCGGGGTATACAGCACCAAAGCACATAATGGTGCGAATGATTTTACCTGGCCACTGCCGAAAAACTCTCTGCGTTATACCACTGTCCCAAACTGGAAAACCCAACTGCACGGCGCGACCGGATTTAACGAGCTGGGTGTCGGCGTGAGCGGTACAGAATCCATTTTTGCCTCACCGAAAGCACTGGCCGCCGACCCGTACGTTGAGGATAAAGGGATCACCGAAGACGATATCCCGGATATTCTGCTGTCACAAAGTAAAACCGCACGTGAAGCTGTGGCGCTGTTGGGCCATATCGTTGAGACCGTCGGCGCAGGCGAAGGTTTTGGCGTTGCCGTCGTCGACGATAACGAGATCTGGTACCTGGAAACCGGTAGCGGCCACCAGTGGATGGCGCAGCGTCTGCCGAATAACCAGTATTTTGCCACCGGTAATCAGGGCCGCTTACAGGATTACGATCCTAAAAGTCCGGACATGATGGCGTCAAAAAACCTGATTCAATTTGCGACTGAAAAAGGACTGTACGATCCGGCGAAAGACGGTAAATTCAACTTCTCCAAAGCCTATACCCGTGATGACGAGCGTGACCGCACGTATAACGACCCTCGTGTATGGACCATCCAGAAAGAATTCAATCCTTCCGTAAATCAGGATATGACCAAAGGGCGCGAATTCCCGGTCTTCATGACGCCAGAGAAGAAAATGACGCTGGACGATGTGAAGGCCGTGTTGCGTAGTCACTATGAAGGGACCAGCCATGACCCGTACACCAACGGTCTGAACGGCAAAGAGCCATGGCGTCCGGTCAGCGTTTTCCGTACCTATGAAGCGCACGTCATGCAGGTCCGTCCGTGGTTGCCAAAAGAGATTGGTGAAACGACCTACATTGGCCTGGGCATGGCTGACCTCACCGCCTTCGTTCCGTACTACAGCGGCCTGAAAGCGTATCCGGCTAACTACACGATGGGTACCGATAAAGCGGACGATCAGTCTATCTACTGGAAATATCGTAAATTACAAACGCTGACGATGACCGATTATCCGAAGCTCGCACCAATCGTCAAAAAAGCCTACAAAGCGTGGGAAGACAAAGTGGCGAAGGAGCAAAAAGAGGTCGAAGCAGAGTATCTGAAGATGGCGAAAACCGATAAACCCGCCGCGGATAAGATGCTGAATGACTTCAACCTGCGCATCATGGCCGACGCCGAGAAGCTGACGGAAGATCTGACTAATCAGCTCTTTACCATCCGCACTAAAGACATTCAGTCTGATATTTTCTTTGCGAATGCAACGAAAAAAGACTGAGTAACGACGCGATAGTATTCTGGCGTAAAGCGCTTATTAGCTTTGCGCCAGCATTTCACACCGTGCCTTCACCGCCTCGTGCAGAAGGCGTACCGCGGTTGAAAGCTGCTTCCGATGCGGGCAAATCATATTCAGCGGGACTTTCTCTCCCTGATAATCCGGCATCAGCAGTTGTAATCGACCGTCACGCACATCCTCGCTGACATCCAGCCACGACTTGTACGCCACACCTTCTCCGGCAATCGCCAGGCGCCGGATCACTTCCGCATCGTCACTCATAATGGTGCCGTTAACCTGCACACTGCTGACCTCGCCGTTGCGCGTAAACGTCCAGCGATCGTGCAGGCGGCCGCGTAATACGAAAGTCATGGCGTTGAGCTGTGTTAAATCATCCAGTTTTTGCGGCGCGCCGTTTTGCTCAACCCATTCCGGTGATGCCACCAGCACGCGTCGGTTACCCGGTGCAACCGGCAGCGCAATGTAGGACGCGTCTTCGGTGTTGCCATAGCGAAACGCAACATCGACGGGGTCTTTAAAGACATCCGTTACCTGGTCGGAGAAAAAAATCCGCAGGCGCAGCGCGGGATAGCGGCGTCGAAACGACTGAAAGACCGGTAGCAGCAGGTTACGACCGAGATCGGAAGGCACAGCGATTTGCAGCGTGCCTGACACTTCATCTTCCGGGGTCTGAATTTTTTGCAGCCCGGCATGCATTACATCCAGCATCTGGCGGGCATAGGGTAACCAGACTTCACCTTCTGGCGTCAGGCGCAGGCTGCGCGTGGAGCGAGCGAACAAGCGGATAGCCAACGTAGACTCCAGGCGCTTGATAGCTGAACTGACCTGAGCAGGCTGAACGCCGACTTCGCGCGCGGCATCACTAAAACTATTCAGCGCCGCGGCGCGGACAAACAACGTGAGATCTTCAAGCCGGAACATTTTCACTCCCCGAGTATAAGTCCTGTCGCCATAGGGCTATTTTTCCCGTTCTGTTACCGGTTTACCATCAAATTATATCAACAGATATACCCTAAATAATTCGAGTTGCATGAAGGCAGCAAGAGAGTGAATCTCCAGGAGCATAGCAAACTATGTGACTGGGGTGAGCGAACGTAGCCAACGCACATGCAGCTTGAAGTATGACGGGTATAAACTGATTCCTGTGACCGGAGAGAATATGAAAGCCATCGCCATTACCCGCGCCGCGACCGACGGCAATAACATTGAATTTTTACAAGAGATTGACCTGCCCATGCCAGTTGCTACCGGGCACGATCTGCTGGTTGAAGTGAAAGCCATTTCCGTCAACCCCGTTGATACCAAGGTCCGCGAAGGTTTTAACGCTGATGTGCCGCGTGTGCTAGGCTGGGACGCCGTTGGCGTGGTGAAGTCCGTGGGCGAAGCCGTCACCCTGTTCGCACCCGGTGATGAAGTCTGGTACGCCGGAGCGCTCGGCCGCGCTGGCAGTAACAGTGAATTTCAGCTGATTGATGAACGTATTACCGCGCTGAAGCCAAAAACACTGGATAATGCTTCTGCTGCGGCGCTGCCACTGACAGCTATCACCGCCTGGGAAATGCTGTTCGACCGTCTGGGCGTTGAGGAAAATGGCAATGAAGATGATGTATTATTGATTGTTGGCGCGGCTGGCGGCGTCGGTTCTATTCTGACACAACTGGCCAGTAAGCTGACCAAAATGACCGTCATCGGTACCGCATCGCGTCCGCAGAGCCAGAAATGGGTACGTGAAGCGGGCGCTCATCATGTGATTGACCACAGCAAGCCGTTGACGGAAGAGCTGGCACGGATAGGCATTAAAGAGGTGACGCACGTTGCCAGCCTGAACAATACCGAGCAGCACTATTCGCAAATTATTGCCGCACTGGCGCCGCAGGGCAAACTGGCGCTGATTGACGATCCGCAAACTCTTGATGCGCGCCCGCTGAAGGCCAAAAGCATTTCGCTGCACTGGGAGTTTATGTTTACCCGTTCGATGTTTACCACCCACGACATCATTGCTCAGCATCAGTTACTGACCCGCGTGGCGCAGCTGATCGACGACAGCATCCTCCGTACCACGCTGGGCGAACATTTTGGCGCGATTACCGCGGCAAATCTGCAAAAAGCCCACACGCAAATTGAAACCGGTCGCTCGGTCGGCAAGATTGTGCTGGAGGGGTTTTAACATGTCTGATTCTGACGTGATTTCAATTATTGCGGTACTGAAAGCCAAACCGGGGAAAATCGACGCGCTGAAACAGGCGCTACAAGCTCTGCTGCTGCCCACACGCCGGGAGCCGGGCAATATTGAATATGCCCTGTTCCAGTTACGCGACACGCCGGATGTGTTCTACGTGCGCGAATCCTGGCGCGGTCAGGCCGGTCTGGATGAGCATATCGCTCTGCCACATTTCCAGGCGTTCATTCTACAAATGAACGATCTGCTAGCCGAACCGCTACGGCTGGATTATCTGACGCCGATTGAGCCTTAATGTCTCGACGCTCCCCCGCAGCTATGCGGGGGATTTCCATCAGCCATTACGTCCGGCCATAACACCGCCATCCACATCCCAGATGGCGCCAGTTACCCATTGCGCTTTGTCTGACAACAGGAAGGCGACGGATTCAGCCACATCACGCGGCGTACCAACCCGACCAATCGGATGGAAGCTGTCAAAGCTACTCATCACACCTTGTACGTCTTCTTTCGGGATAAATCCTTCGTAGATAGGTGTATGCACGACTGCTGGCGAAACGGCATTGACGCGGATCCCATTCGCCCCCAGCTCGATGGCCAGATTTTTAGTTAATGCATGCAGGCCCGCTTTTGCCATTGAGTACGCAGAAGAAGGTGTTGCGCCAATTGCCTGTTGCGCCCACATCGAACCAATATTCACGATGGCACCCTGGATGTTAGCCGCCACCATATTGCGCACGACATCGCGGGTGATAAAAAACGTCGCGCGGTTGAGGCTCATGTACAGTTCATAATCTTCAACTTCATGATCAGTGAAAGGTTTTGGGAAGAAAACCCCAGCTGCATTTACTAACAGGTTGATGTCTTTGTGCTCAGCATTCACCGTTGCCATCACCTGCTTAACGCCCGCTTCTGACATCAGATCCGCCACAATGACAGAGACGTCACCCAGCTCCGACAACGCCTGACGGGCCCGTTCCGCTTTCTCGGCGCGATTGCCAACCAGCACCACTCGACCACCACCCTGGAGGATCAGTTTTGCGGTTTCAAATCCGATACCACTGGTACCGCCCACCACTAACAGTTTTTTGCCGACAAATAATGTGTTCATCGCTAGCCTCGTTTCACGTATTCGTTAATGCGCTAACAATGCCACTCCCCTGAGGCGCTGACGAATGAGAAGAAATAGCGAACCGAGAAAGAAAATCTATCTCGATGGCATATACTGAAGATATTCACAAAACGGGAAATGACCTGATGCGCTCGCTTAATCGGCTTAAATGGTTACACGCTTTTGAGGCCACAGCCCGCCACGGCAGTTTTACTGGTGCGGCGCAGGAACTGGGGGTCACTCCGGCTGCCGTTGGGCAACTGGTTCGTGCGCTGGAAGACTGGGTTGGCCACCCGCTGCTGCATCGAACCCGTTCAGGCAAAGAGCGTCTCACGCTGGTCAGCGAAGCACAGGACGCGTTGCGTGAAATAACCCAAGGACTGGATAGCCTAGAATCTGGGCTGAACAAGTTACGCGGCCGACGGGCGCGCTCGGTGGTGATCATCACGGCCTCTCAGGTACTGGTGATGAACTGGCTGATGAGCCGCCTCAATCGTTTCTCACAAGCGCATGAAAACATAGAATTACGCTTGAACGTGACGGAAAAGCTGATGGATGTTGCTCATGGCGAAGCGGATCTGGGCGTACGTTGCGGTAAAGGCGACTGGCCTGGGGTAAATAAAACCTGGCTGATGGATGAAGAAGCGGTTCTGGTTTGTAGCCCACGTATTGTGCCAGTAGATAAAATATCCTGTGGAGAATGGTTGGCCGCACAGAAGCTTATCCATGATGACACTCCCCACCCCGGCGCCAATTTCCCGGGCTGGAATGATGTCCTGACCGCCACCCAGGCACCTGCCGTTCGCGACAGTGGATTGCACATCAACTCTACCTCTGCAGTGATTCTGGCGGCGCTCAGCGGTCAAGGTGTCGCCATTGTGCGTAGGGCATTGGTGCAGCAGTTACTGACAGACGGACAACTGGTTCAGCTTCATCCCAACACCCGCTGGCCTCTGGCGTGGTCTTACTACATTGTTACGCCACAGCACGCGGTAATGCGCCCGGAGGTAAAAGTCTTTAATGACTGGTTGATTGCGGATGTGCTGGCAGAAATCACAACCATCTCTGCTATGATGCCTGCACACAAATAAAACAAAACAACATGCCGAGGGAAAGATGAGTTCCACCAGAAGAGGGATGATGAACGTCCTGATTGCCGCCGTATTGTGGGGAAGTTCAGGCGTTTGCGCGCAATACATCATGGAGCAAAGCCAGATGTCGTCGCAGTTTCTGACCATGACGCGCCTGATTTTCGCCGGGCTCATTCTGCTGATGCTCTCTTTCGTTCACGGCGACAAAGTGTTCTCCATTATCAAAAACCGCAAAGACGCCATCAGCCTGCTGATTTTTTCCGTGGTTGGGGCGCTCACCGTACAGCTAACTTTTCTGCTGACTATTGAAAAATCCAACGCCGCTACCGCGACGGTGCTGCAATTTTTGTCACCGACCATAATCGTGGCGTGGTTTTCCGTGGTGCGCAAAGCACGACCGGGGATTTTAGTGCTGACTGCGATCTTCACATCGCTTATCGGCACCTTCTTGCTGGTCACCCACGGTAACCCGACGTCGCTGTCTATCTCACCTGCCGCGCTGTTCTGGGGAATTGCCTCGGCGTTTGCCGCCGCGTTCTACACCACCTACCCCTCAACGCTTATCGCGCGCTACGGCACGCTGCCGGTCGTCGGCTGGAGTATGTTAATCGGCGGCATGATCCTGCTGCCGTTTTATGCCGGACAGGGCACTAATTTCGTGGTGAATGGCAGTTTGATTCTGGCGTTTTTCTATCTGGTGGTCATCGGCACATCGCTGACGTTTAGCCTGTACCTGAAAGGCGCGCAGATGATTGGTGGACCGAAAGCGAGCATTTTAAGCTGCGCGGAACCGTTGAGCAGCGCATTACTATCCCTGCTGCTGTTAGGTATTACCTTTACCCTGCCAGACTGGCTGGGCACGCTTTTGATCCTCTCTTCGGTAATACTTATCTCAATGGACTCACGTCGCCGCGCCAGAGCGGTTTAACACCAACCGGCGCGGCAAAAGGTCATGATTACCAGCCCGGAACCGCGCCACCGTTAAAGATAGTTTCTGCCGCCTTTGCCACTTCCGGTGACTGATAAGATTCCAGGAACTCTTTCACATTCTCGGCATCTTTATTGTCTTCTCGCGCCACCAGAATGTTCACGTACGGTGAGTTTTTGTCTTCAATAAATACGCTGTCATGTACCGGGGAAAGCCCGGTTTGCTGGATGTAGGTGGTACTGATAATCGCCACATCCACTTTCTGATCGTCCAGCACACGCGGCAACTGCGCACCTTCCAGTTCCATAATTTTCAGATGCCGCGGATTATCAGTAATATCCAACGCTGTTGGCAGCAGGCCGGTATCCGCTTTCAGCGTAATTAACTTCTCTTTTTGCAGTAGCAACAGTGCCCGGCCCAGGTTGGTTGGATCGTTAGGTATCGCAATCGTTGCACCGTCTTTTAGTTCAGCGACAGTTTTGATTTTCTTCGAATAACCAGCCATCGGGAACACAAAGGTATTGCCCACCGCAACCAGCTTATAGTCGTGTGCTTTATTATCTTGTTCAAGGAACGGGCGATGCTGGAAGACGTTGGCATCCAGCTCACCATGATTGGTGGCATCGTTGGGCAACAGAGAACCGCTAAAACCCACCAGTTCAACCTCCAGACCATATTTTTCTTTAGCGACTTTCTTCGCGACCTCCGCTACATCCTGCTCAGCACCGTTAATTACACCCACTTTTATATGCTTTGCATCACTGCTCTGTTGATCGCATCCTGCCAGCAATAATCCCGCCAGTAATACCGCCGCCCCGGCCCCGAAATAAGGTATCTTCAGCTTCACGTTTTATCCTTTTGCAATAACCGCCTGATGAGTAATGAAATGACTATAGCGGGAAGGCCGCTGCGGTTTAAAAAACGAAAAAGCATCAGCAAGAAGAAAAAAGCATAATGGGGCTAAGATAAATTAGTCGGAAGATACTGTTAGTTCATCAATTGCAAGCCCGGTAATAATTAGCACCAGTTCACGATCGATCCCCTTCTCAAGCATGGCATGGGCTATCCGCAACGCTTCGTCCTTTTTTCCCTCGCGTTTGCCCTCTAGCAACCCTGTCCTTCGTCCCGACTCACGTAAGCATTCTGCAATCGTCATTAATCTCTCCTTATGCTGGGGAACGCGCAGAGCAACCTCTCGAATAAACGCCTCAAAACGCGGTGCGCTGCCAGACTGCACCAGGTAATTAAATAGCGTTTCTACCTGACTGTCATTAGCGTGTCCTTTATATACGTCAAAATGCCCGATAGCGCTTACGCTGACCGGGCTGGTGACATGAGGTTATCTGTAGGCCGGATAAGCGAAGTGCCATCCGGCGATAGCAACATCACACCAGGGTTTTAACTATCTCCATCAACCTGACGACGTCTGCAGGCCGGGTATTACCGGTCTGTGGGTCGATAATCGAGCTGTAAACATGCGGCATGACGCGCGGTACTCCCGCCTCCAGACAGGATTGCAGGATAACGCCGAAGTTATCGAGATCGATACCGCCGGTCGGTTCAATCAGCGTCATGCCGTTTCGTGCTGCAGTCGTCGCCAGTGCGTATAGCTCAGGCAGCGACTGTTCACCGCCCATTGGGAAGAACTTCGCCGCATGGGCTCCTGAATCCAACATCATACGGACCGCTGCCTCGCAGGAAACGCGGGCTGGCGTGCCCCGGCTGCTTCTGACGCCGGTCGAGATCAACACGTCCCCCGGCGTGCCAGTGGGACTGACTAACGCGTTGATATGGGTCTGTTCACCGCCCGTTGCCGCCAAGGCGCCTGCCGCAAACCCGCAACCGGTAAAGGTCTGGTTGACGTGTGCTGGATGTACCTGTGAGGCAATCATCGCCGCTTTGTAATACTGCGCCGGGTCACCGGCCCCCAACCCCACAGAAATCGACGGCACGTCGTTCATCCAACGTTTTACTTCCAGAACCCCTTCCTCAACCGAGGAAAACTGCGCCGAAAGAATGCCAATCACCGCGTGGCCTTCGGCAGCATCATAGATTTCCCGCGCATTGGCGATATCCTTCGCCAGCACGTTAATAGCCACTTTATTACGATAAAAATTAATGTGCTGCATGTTCTGCAATCTCCTTTAATCGGGCCACGATCAGCGCCATTTCCCCTTCTGCGACCGTACGCGGGTCAAGACTAAAGACGCCCTGATGAAGGTTGTAACGGCGAGCGTAGATCGCGATATCGCCCTCACGCAGGTGCGCTTCTACAGCGTAAGCATCCATTCCCAGCACCTGCGCATTCACCCGAATACGAATCCGCCAGATATCGCGTCCGGCCTCATCCTGCTCGATATCCGCATCCAGTCCGCGAATCTCTGAAATCGCCTGCGCCACGGGGCGGAGCTCTTCGGTGGTGACTACGGTTTGTCCCTGATGGTAGTTTTCCAGGGCATACACCAACCCAACCATATTCTCTTTGCCGATTTTCATCGCCCGGGCAATCCCGTGGTGCTGCGCTTTACACGCGGCAATCCACTGTTTCTTCCCGGTGATAAATCCGGAGGTCGGCGCGTTAAAAGCTTTTGCCCCGCTGTAGACCACCATATCCGCCCCGCTCGCCACCCATGCGTGTAAATCCTCCTCGGCGGCAGCATCGACAATCAGCGGCAGGTTGTGAACCTGCGCGATCTGCACAAAATCCGCAATGCTCAACATCCCCTTCTGCACGCAGTGGTGCGATTTCACGTACAGCAGCGCGGCGGTGCTATCGGTAATCGCGCTCTCCAGCTGCCAGCGGGCCGCCAGATTACTTGAGCCAACCTCCACCACCCTCCCGCCGCCCAAACGGATGGCGCTGGTGATAGGCGCACCGTAGTCAACGTTATGCCCGCGCAGCATGACCACTTCATTGGCCATACCTGCGCTGTCCGGCATCAGCGAGACTCGCGCCTGGTCACCACGGGTAATGGCGGCGGCAACAGCGATAGCAATGCCCGCCGATGCACAGGAGGTGACATAGCTGTCTTCAGCCCCGGTGTAGCGGGAAACCAGTTCTCCAGTTCTGTCCACCAGCCGATCAATTTCAACAAAGGCTGAAGCAGCCCGCGCGGTGGCCTGCATTACTTCCGGCGCTACGCTGGAAACCCCCAGAATCGTCATCTTGCCGCAGGCGTTAATGACCTGTTTTAGCCCCAATTGTTGGTAGATATTCTGTGTCATGGCTTACAGCACTCCCAGCAGCGAACAGACCACGCTGAGCGCGACAATCGACAGTAAAATCGTGGTGTAACGCGGCCCTTTCTTCACCAGATAGAAATAGATGGCGAACACCGCCGCCAGCGGCAACAGGCCGGGGGCAATAGAGTCGAGGATTTGCTGGACCACCACTTCAGAGCCTTTCAGGGCGCTAAGTTTTAACGGCGTGGTGATCTTGACGTAGCTTGCAGAAAGCGCGCCCATCATGATCAAACCCAGCACGTTAGCGCCGTAGATAAGTTCCTTTATTCGCCCTCCCTGCAGCAGCCCAATTATCGAGTCACGCCCCAGCGTATAGCCTTTGTGAACCATGCCATAGCTGATTGCCAGCGTAATAGCAGGATAGAGAATTAACGGTACAATTCCGCCCATCGCGCTGCCATTCGCCGCAAACGGGATGAATATAGCAATTAACAGCGGCATCACGGCGGCCCAGATGATGGAGTCCCCCATCCCGGCCAGTGGTCCCATCAACCCGGTTTTAATCCCGGTAATTGAGGCGTCGCTGATCGGCTCGCCGCGGGTTTTCTGTTCCTCCATCGCAATGGAGATCCCCTGAATCACCGCCCCGAACGTCTGCTCCGAGTTGAAGAAGTTCAAATGGCGTTTCAGCGCTTCAACCTGCTCCTCTTTTTGCGGGTAGAGTTTTTTGATGATCGGCGTCATTGAGGCGCAGAAAATAAGGCTTTGCAAACGCTCATAGGAGCTGGAAACTTCCGCGCCTAGCCAATAGATAAACCAGGCTTTGGTGATGTCTGCTTTGGTCAACGTGCCGCTTTCACGCGCGCGCTCCACCAGTTCATGCTGCATTACATCGCTGCTCATCATGCTGCTCCTTCATTTTTCGCCAGACCTTTAATGAGGAAGGCCACACAGGTACCAAAGATTGCCATCGCCATGATGTCTACCTTCAGGTACAGCACCGCAAAGAAACCGCCGATAAACCATGGCAGCAGGCTCTTTTTACCGATCACCATAATGGTGATGGCGAAGCCCAGCGCAGGCAGAATGCCGCCCATAATTTCAAAGGAGTGCGTCAGCCAATGCGGCATCAGCTTAAGGAAGCTTTCCACAACGTCCTGACCAAAATAGTTGGCGGCGAAGACCACCGGGAAACGCAGTACCAGTCCGAGCAACGCCGGGTAGAGGAACGCACAGCGCATAATGCCCGCCATGTTTGCCGTTTCCGCATGCTTGTCGGCCATATGTACCCACGCCGCGTTTAGCGTGCGGCGCAACTGGTCGAGGAACACGCCGATAACGCCAAACGGGATCGCCAGTGCGATAGCCAGGTTCGGGTCCATTCCGGCCTTCACGGCGATAGGAATTGAAATGCAGGCAGCCAGCGCCGGATCCGACGGGACGTTGCCGCCTGGCGTGGAGGTCACGCCGAGATAAACCAGCTGCATACCTGCACCGATGATCATCGCCGTTTCCATGTTGCCTAACAGCAGACCAACGAATACGGCAATCACCACTGGCTGTAGCAGCATGGCGGAGAAGGTGTAGCCAAGGCGTAATCGGGCAAACCAGTAATACAACCCCATCAGGCTTGCGAAGACTAAAGTATCCATAATTAAGTACCCTGTTATCAAAGAATTAGAATTTTTTCAGGATATCGTCCAACGACTGAGGCTTATCTTCCGGGATAGTCTGGAAGAACACCTGAATCCCACGATTTTTCAGGTCGCTCAGAATGCCGACGTCTTTTTCATCCAGCGTAATGTTCTGGAATACCGCTTTGCGGTTTGGCCCACCGCCCAGCCCACCGACCTGAATGGTGGTGACATCAAAACCCAACTGGACCGCTTCCTGAACCGCCGCCAGAGAGGGGAACAGCACCAGAACCTTGCCGTCACCAAGCTGGTTTTCTTTCCATGCGGCGGCAAAACTCTGGTTACCAAAGCAATCCACTTTGATGTTCGGCGGCGCGGCCATCAGGTAGATGTTTTTCATAAACGGATCGGCATCCAGCTCATCGCTGACCACCGCAATCCGGTTTGCCTGAGATTGCCCAACCCATTTGGTCACCACTTGTCCATGAATCAGACGGCTATCGATACGACATAAAACGATGTTTGCCATGATGTTTATTCCTTATTGTGATTGTTGTAATTGACGTACGTGGGCAACAACGTCCAGGCAGCTACTACGCCCAGCCTCGACCAGATCGGCCACGCAGGTGGTCAGTTGGCCATGCTCGCGTTTGTCGAGCGCCTCCAGTAACAAAGAGGCGTTGAGCCCTGAAATCACTGCCACTGGGTAATCGGCGCTCAGCCGTGCCGCCACGTTAGACGTGGTGCCGCCAATAAAATCAGTCAGGATCAGTGAGCCTTCCGGCATAGTTTTCACTACGGCTTCGACGCGCTGATAAAATTCGCCGAGCGTATCAACGGGCATTAGCGGAATTTCCGTCACGCCTTTGATTTCACCCATCACCATGCGCAGGCTGTTGCAAAGCTGTTGCCCCCAGCCGCCATGGGTCAGCAGCAGGATCTGGGGCAAGGATTCAGTGGTAGTCAAAATGGCCTCCTGGCTCGATTACATAGACATAGGTAAACAGAGCAAAGGCTGTGCCAGAATTTGTGTCACGCGGGGGAGTTATGGATGCCGACGGGGCGCAAAGCCCCGCAAGTCTTGGGATTAGCTATACAGCAGTTCGTAGATATAAAAATATTCCGCGTCCGATAAGCGAATGGCATAGGCCTCTTCGATCGGCAGGAAAGCAGATTTAATGACACTAAACGCACGAACATCCAGATCCGGCTTGTTCTCCAGCGCCATCTGTAACGGTTTGCGGTTAATCACGATACGCTCGACCATACAGCAGCAATGGATCAGGAAGCGCAGTGTCACCTGACGGCTCGGTTTGAGCGACAGCGCAGCGGTCAGATGATTCAGCACGCCTTCCATCTCTTTCAGAATACGCTGCGGGTTGAGCACCGAAATATGGTTAATGATGCTCTCCATAGTCAACGCGCTGATAAAGCGCATCGCGCTACGCTCCATCTCCAGTCGGCGTTCGCTGCTGGAGAGATCTGGCGTCAGCAGGCTGAGCACCAGCTCAGGGCCTTGCTCAGAGAACAACTCCTCGAGCGAGATAAACGGAATATCCGGCAGTCCTGGCTGGAAAGTACCCACTATGCCCGCCAGACGTTCACTGGCGTTAATCGCCTGCTGAACACGCTCCAGGCTGCGAACTTCGTTGTAATCGAGGATCACCATCCGTGTATCCTGCGACATCAACTCACCGAAGCTCTCTTCCAGCACCTTTTTGATTTTTTCTGCTGTTCCCATCCCGGTGATGCACGAAATGACCAGCACTTTACCGCTGTTTTCCTGCTGTGGCGTACAGAGCTGACAGGGAATATTTTTGCTCTGCATCAACGCCGCCAGTTGCGGCAAGTCGCTGGTTTCGTAGCTTAAATCCAACCCTATTTCCAGCAGACTGGTGAGCGTGATGTTGGGCATCAGCAGAACGTCTATCTGGAATAATTTGCTGATCGTACTGCCAAAATGGACCAGCGAGCCAATATCTACCATCAGGATCAATCGGCGATATTGTCGGGTCTGGATCATCTGTGTCAGGGCTTCCAGCGTGTCATGCACCGACTGCTCGAAAGGCATATCGATAGCGCTGAACACCTCGCGCTCCAGCACGCGATTCACGTACTGCGCCTGGCTTGTGGCGGTCGTCGCGCCGTGGGCAATCAAAATCACCCCGCAGTCAGGACTGGCGTCAATCCGTTGGCGGTAATGGCGACACTCTTTGAGGAACAGGCACAGCCAGACCACCTCCGTCGCCGGACACTGAATATGCAGCAGTTCATTGATTTTTCGGCATAACAGCGTGGCGTTTTCGTATTCATCTTTGCAGCGATCGAGGATCAGGCTGGAAGAATAAAGTTGCGGAATAAGGCCGCGCTGCACGTAGCCAATCAGCGCCAGAAAGTGTTTGCGCAGCGGGTTAACCAGATTTTCCGGCAGCGTAAAACCAAGCACCTGCTCAACGCAGCCGATCAGCAGCGTAACTCGCTCTTCAATCTGATCGCCATAGCGCGGGGGATGCGCCACACTATCGCGGCTGTAGAGACCATATTCAAAAATCGAGCTGAGTTTGTTTTTGAGGATTGCCAGCGTTTCAGCAGGTGGTACGTTGCTGTTACGCAGGTTGATATATTCCCGGGTCAGGAAGCTGTAAAAGAGATCGCTCTCTTCAATTTCAGCTCCGGTGGCCAGCGAATTTTTCAGTGCCGGCAACGTGCGGGCATCGATGCTCAGGTGCTCTTTGCCTTCGAACAGCGCTCCAACCAACAGACGTTGTTCCGGTGTGGCATTAAAGGGGATCTCGGTCAGACGTTTATCCAGCTGTAGCGTATCGCTGTGCTCCGTCATTCCCGAGGCCCAGGCCTGGGCGCAGAGAAACTGAATATCGCTCTTGAGCTGACCAATATTGCCTTCCAGCGGCTTGTTCAGCAGCCAGAGCAGCAGGGTACGGTCGATGCTTATCGTACGCTCGATTTTGCGGCTCTCACGCTGTAAGAAACCAACGATCAGCTCAACCTGCTCTTCCACCGAACGCTGGCGAATGCCGGGGAGATCGATACATACCTGAATACGTCGCTGGAAAGTGCGCAGCAACGCCGAACTTACCGGTTCGGTGGTCGCACATATCAGGCGAACCGAGATTGAACGCGCCACGGCGCTGGAACCCAGCGGCCGGTATTCACCTTTGTCGAGAATAGAGAATAGCTTTTCCTGACCTTCATACGGCAGACGATGCACTTCATCGAGCAGGAGATAGCCGCCATCAGCCTGTTCGACCAGACCGGGTTTATTCTCGTTTGCACCGGTAAACGCTCCCTGTCGATGACCAAACAGGTGCGATGAGAGCAGCTCCGGGTTATGCGCGTATTCCGCGCAGTTGAAATAGACCAGCGGTGGAGGTGTTCCTGGTGCACGTTCGCAGGCGAAACGGTGCATCAGTTCGGCAAAAAAGGTTTTACCCACGCCGGAGGGACCGGTCAGCAGAACATGTAGCCCGTGGGGATACAGCACCGCCGCGCGGCCTTTTTCCACCGCATCGCGCAGGCTGCGATCGTAACCAATCAGGCTGGAAAAGGGATCGTCTGTCGCCTGGTTTTCCTGAACAGGCAACAGGTCGGCAACGGTTTGCACTTCACGCTCGGACTCATCCAGTTTGCGCCCCAGCAGCGTTTCAATCGCCTGACGATGCAGAAAGAATACCGGGCGCCCGCGGCTTTTAATCGCCAGGCCGTCGTTCCAGAGCTGATTGAGATCTTTACTGACCGAGTTGCGCGCCAGCCCGAGGTTGAAGCCGATGGCCTCCGCCGTGAACGCCGTTTCCTGCGCCAGATGGGCAAGATTCAGTCCTCGCGTCAGCCGTTCCAGCTCTCCCAGTATTATCTCAATCCGTCTCATCTCTTTACCGCTTAAGAAATAAATGATTGTTCAGAACATACACTATTATGCTGCGCAAGAAAGTGAGGCGGCATCCAGACCTTCCGGTCATCAAAACGTTTTCGACAAATAATGGCGCGCGGAACCGGTTTCCGGGAAGTTATCGAGGGTCATTTGCAGCTGATAGCCGTTTTTCTGATAAAACGGCAGCGCCTGGAAACTCATGGTATCCACCAGCGCATGCAGGCATCCTCTCTCACGCGCCGTCTGTTCTGCGGTTTGCATCAATTTTGTGCCGTAACCACCTTTACGCAGCGAGTCATGCATCCACAGAAAATCAATGCACAGCCATTCGCCTTTGATTTTGCCGATCAGCCCACCCAGAATGTCATTGCGCTCATCGCGCCAATACACCGCCAGGTCGCCAAAATTGGTGGTTCTGAGAAACTGCCGGTTGTAAGCGCGCAATCCGGCAAGCAGGGCATTTTGATCGTCTTCGGTAATCGTATCTGTAATCTGTATTTGCATCCTATCCTCCTGAAATAACTACAACTTCTGGCTGATTTATTTTTAGACATTAACACAGGGTGATGAGTGAGTCGTATGCCGTCTACACTTACTCTTGAGATGATGCGCATAGACAACAAGGATTATTATCATGAAACGAGTCATTTTTCCGATTATTGCCGTCCTTTTCACGCTACCCGGTCTGGCGCAAGCCGACTCGGCTTATGGCAGTCTGCAGGCTGTACACGAAAAGAATACTGTTATGAAGGATTTACGTAAGATTTGCACCCCGCAAGGGTCGCCATCTGATGAGGTGTGGGAAAAAACGATTATGGCTGATACGCGTAATCAGCAGCACATCCGCGAAGCCATTCTGGCAATTCAAAGAAACAATCAAAACAACTACTGGGAAGCGCTTGGCAAAGTTGAATGCCCGGATTTATAGGCGTGAAGCGAAATAGCCCCACGCCAGAGGGAAAGCGTTAACGCTGAGGAATAATTAAGTCGCCGCGCAGCACGTACGACCCCAGCACGCTCTGGGTTTTCTCGTTAAGCCAACTGACGATCCGCGCCGCCATGGCGTCCATAGAATATTCAATCGCCGGGATCGTAGGGATTCCCGGCAGATGCAGCGAACCGGCCAGGCTAAAGACCATAATATCTTGCGGTACTGATTTATTAAACGCCTGCAACTGCGGGATCACCCGCTGTGCCTGCTGTTCATCCGCCACCAGCAGCGCGTTAAAATTCAGCGTTGACGCGTTGTTCAGCAGCTCCTGCAAGGCCACTGACGATGACGTTGCAGCCATAAATACCAGGTTACGGTTAAACGGCAGGAAGTTTTTTTCCAGCGCGTGTTTATAGCCCAACAGCACCTGATCGGAGAAACCCATCCCGTCCGGATGAATTAAAGCAATCTGGCGTCGGTTCTGACTTATCAGGTAGTTACAGGCGGTTTCGGTAGCGAACTCATGATCGAACTGGATGCTGTTGACGTCATCGCCGGAATCCAGACAATCCACCAGAATGACATTCTCCTGATTGATGTTCAGCGGAAAACGCGCGCCAATAATCAGGACGTCATCGCACAAGCCGCAGCTTAATTCATCAAGAGCGCCCATGACTTCCGCTTTGGTATTGGCAAAACGCAGCAGCAGGTGCTTTTGATGCTGGCTAAGATGCTTTTCCAGCGCGTAGAGATAACCCGTGGTCTGATTAATGTTGTCCTGCGCGCATATCACGCCGATACAGCCCGTAGACTGGCTGAGTAGCGACTGCGCAATCACGTTCGGACGATAATTGAGTTCATCCACCGCTTTCAACACGGCGAGGCGGCTGGCCTCTTTTACGCCACGCGATCCGCTCAACACGCGTGACACAGTGGCTTTTGACACGCCAGCCAAACGCGATACATCGTTGATAGTAGACATCATTCTCCCCTGACAGGACCCGCCTGGCCCTTTCCATCCTGAATTTAACATTGGCTCAAATAATCGCCATCCGCAGTATAGCTGTTTCCGTTTTTCATGGAAACCGATTTTCCATTTGGACTCAAAAAGAGATCTTCACAGCTAATTTCGTGAGCTAAATCCAAATAATTAGCCTTATAAGAATAAGATCTTGATGGCTGTCACAGTTCTGTTTTCCATGGATGGAAACCGGTTTCCGTATGATATCAAATCAGACTCGCAATAAGTTTTTACATTTAAAGGATGGTTCACTATGTTCAGGATTATGTTGTGTTGTTCGGCAGGGATGTCCACCAGCTTGCTGGTTCGCAAAATGGTTGAAGAGGCAGAGTCTCGCGGATTGCCTGTGAAGATTGAGGCCTACGGCGTTTCCGAATTTGACATTCAGTTTCCAAATTACCAGGTGGTGCTACTCGGCCCCCAGGTAAAGTACATGCTTAATACGCTCTCCGAAAAGGCTGCCACCCAGGGTATACCCGTAAAAGCCATAGATATGATGGATTACGGTATGCAACGCGGTGACAAAGTGCTGGATTATGCTCTGTCGCTGATTGAAGCGACACACTAGAAAGGTGTCATTATGAGTTCGTTATATCAGTCAATGGTTGCCGTCATTGAACAATCCATCACCCCGCTCGCTGGCAAGTTAGGGCAGCAGAAGTATGTGATTGCAATTCGTGACGGTTTTACGGCGGCGCTGCCGTTTATGATCATCGGCTCCTTCATGCTGGTGTTTATTTTTCCGCCGTTCTCTGCCGATACTACCAACAGCTTTGCCCGGGGCTGGCTCGATTTCTCGGCAACTTATCGTGAACAGCTGATGCTGCCGTTTAACCTCAGCATGGGTGTTATGACGTTCTTTATCTCCGTGGGCATTGGTGCCAGCCTGGGCCGTCAGTTTAACCTCGATCCGGTGATGTCTGGCCTGCTGGCCTTTATGGCGTTTTTACTGGTTGCTGCGCCCTATGCCGACGGTAAAATCTCGACGCAGTATCTTTCCGGTCAGGGTATCTTTACCGCCCTCATCACCGCCATTTACTCCACCCGTATATATGCATGGCTGAAGCAGAATAACGTGACAATCCGCCTGCCGAAGGAAGTCCCGACCGGCGTCGCGCGTTCATTCGAGATCCTCATTCCGGTACTGGTGGTGATTGCGACCCTGCATCCGCTGAACCTGTTTATCGAAGCACAAACCGGGATGATCATCCCGCAGGCGATTATGCACCTGCTGGAGCCGCTGGTTTCCGCTTCTGACTCACTGCCCGCTATTCTGCTTTCTGTGCTGTTGTGCCAGATTTTCTGGTTTGCCGGCATTCACGGCTCATTGATCGTAACCGGCATCATGAACCCATTCTGGATGGCGAACCTGTCTGCTAACCAGGCCGCTCTGGCAGCGGGCGCTGCGCTGCCCCATGTCTATCTGCAAGGTTTCTGGGATCACTACCTGCTGATTGGCGGCGTCGGTTCAACTTTACCGCTGGCATTCCTGCTGCTGCGCAGTCGCGTCGCGCATCTGCGTACTATCGGCAAAATGGGAATTGTGCCTAGTTTCTTTAATATCAATGAGCCTATTCTGTTTGGTGCGCCAATCATCATGAACCCGATGTTGTTCATCCCGTTTGTCTGCGTCCCGCTGGTTAACGCCGTGCTGGCCTATAGCGCCACCAAACTCGGCTGGCTGGCACAGGTTGTTTCACTGACGCCGTGGACTACGCCTGCGCCAATCGGTGCTTCCTGGGCCGCAAACTGGGCATTAAGTCCGGTGGTGATGTGCTTTATCTGTATGGCGATGTCAGCGCTGATGTACCTTCCATTCCTGCGTGCTTACGAACGTTCTTTGCTGAAAACCGAAGAGCAAAAAGCACAGGATGCCGTCTCCGTGGCGAACGCTGCCCGTAGCAACTCATAATGAATCAAGGAGTCAGAACAATGAGATACCGTTTTCCTGAAAACTTCTGGTGGGGCAGTGCCTGCTCAGCGCTGCAAACCGAAGGGGATAGCCTGAACGGCGGCAAAAGCCAGACCACGTGGGACGTGTGGTTCGACCGTCAGCCAGGTCGTTTCCATCAGGGAGTTGGCCCGGCAACTACCTCGACCTTTTATCAGTACTGGAAACAGGACATCGCACTGCTCAAACAGCTGAAGCATAACAGCTTCCGTACGTCTCTGAGCTGGTCGCGCCTGATTCCGGACGGTACCGGCGAGGTTAATCCTGAAGCCGTCGAGTTCTATAACAACGTCATCGACGAGCTGCTGGCACAAGGCATTACGCCATTTATCACCCTGTTCCATTTCGACATGCCGATGGTGATGCAGGAGAAAGGTGGCTGGGAAAACCGTGAAGTGGTCGAGGCGTTTGGCCGCTATGCACAAACGTGTTTTACATTGTTCGGCAACCGGGTTAAGCACTGGTTTACCTTTAACGAGCCAATTGTCCCGGTTGAAGGCGGCTATCTGTATGACTTCCATTACCCTAATGTGGTGGATTTCAAACGTGCAGCCACCGTGGCGTATCACACCGTACTGGCGCATTCGACGGCGGTTCGGGCATATCGTGCCGCAAATCATGATGGTGAAATCGGCGTGGTGCTGAATTTAACGCCTTCCTACCCGCGTTCACAAAATCCGGCGGATGTGAAAGCCGCACACTATGCGGATCTGCTGTTTAACCGCAGCTTCCTCGACCCGGTGCTGAAGGGTGAATATCCGGCGGATCTGGTTGAGCTGCTGAAGGAGTACGATCAGTTACCAACATGCCAGCCAGGCGACAGCCAGTTAATCGCCGAGGGCAAAATCGACCTGCTCGGCATCAACTACTATCAGCCGCGTCGCGTGAAATGTCGTGATAGCGCCGTCAACCCGGATGCACCGTTTATGCCGGAGTGGCTGTTTGATTATTACGAAATGCCGGGTCGGAAAATGAACCCTTATCGTGGCTGGGAAATTTATGAGCCGGGTATTTACGATATTATTACCAATCTGCGTGATAATTATGGCAACCCGCGCTGTTTTATTTCTGAAAACGGTATGGGTGTCGAGAATGAGCAGCGTTTTATTCAGCAAGAGCAAATCAACGACAGCTACCGTATTGAATTTGTCTCTGAGCATCTTAAATGGCTACATAAAGGAATTAGCGAAGGCTGTAATTGTCTTGGCTACCATATGTGGACCTTTATTGATAACTGGTCATGGCTTAACGGCTATAAAAACCGTTACGGTTTTGTTCAGTTAGATTTAGCAACGCAAAAACGTACGGTGAAAAAAAGCGGCGAATGGTTTGCCCAGACCGCCGAAAATAACGGATTCGATTAGGAAGAGAACAACATGATTGCATTAGAAGAAGCAGTAATGGAAATCATCGTCAATGCCGGGCAATCCCGCAGTCTGTGCTTTGAAGCGCTGCATGCCGCGCGCGCCGGCAATATTGACGAGGCAAAAAGCCTGCTTCGTGAGGCTGACGGTTACGCCCGTCAGGCTCATCACATGCAAACCAAATTGATCGAACAGGACGCCGGGGAAGCCCGGCAACCAATGACATTAATTATGGTGCATGCGCAGGATCACTTAATGACGTCGTTATTAGCCCGCGAACTGTCAGAAGAAATTATTCATCTGTATCAGCGTTAATCGTTAATTAAACATTCAACAACGGAGAAAGCATTACGATTAAATAAAGCAGCCCTGTACCCGTTATTAAATAGACAAATCAACTTGTTTTGGTGATAGCAAATTAAACCGAGACGGGATGGTTATTATCTTAAAATAAATTAATGCACACACTTATTCAGAATGCTCTACGCAAACTGAAGGGTAAAGTGTCGATGAGATAACCATGAACATGATAAAAAAACTTCCAGTCACGCTGGCGGTCGTCGCCGCGCTGTGCCCAATTTCTGTCCTCGCACAGGAATTCACACAAGAACAAATCGATGCCATCGTTGCCAAAGCCGTCGATAAAGCGCTGGCTGAGCGTCAGGCAAAAATGGACGCCGCCGTGGCGAAAAAAACCGATGTCATTAACGAGCCGCAAAGTGCGGCGCAATCGCCGGATATGGCTATTCCGTTCGGTGTGAAATTCAGCGGCTATGCGCGTTACGGCGCGCATTTCCAGAGCGGCGATCAGAAATACGTTGGCGTTGATGGCTCCTACAACGGTGCTTCCGCTATCGGTCGCCTGGGTAACGAAGGCAACGGCGGCGAGTTCCAGCTCTCAAAAGCGTTCAAAAGCGATAACGGCGCCATCTGGGACATCAACGTGATGATCGACCACTGGGGCGACGAAGTTAACCTGAAAAAAGCCTACGCGGGCGTCACCAACGTACTGGAATCCAATCCCAACGCCTATATCTGGGCAGGCCGCGACTTCCACCAGCGTCCGCAACAGGGTATCAACGACTACTTCTGGATGAACCACGACGGCCAGGGCGCCGGGGTGAAGAACTTCGACATCGGCGGCGTACAGTTTGATGTCGCCACCGTTGCCGCAGTTGAATCGTGCAGCCCGGAAGTGATGGAAGACGAAGCCAACCCATCGCGTATTACCTGTACCGGCGGTTCCGGTACCGGCGATAAAGGCAACTACGCTGTGACGTCAAAAATTCACAATATGAAAGTGGGCCCGCTGGATCTGGAGATCTACGCCAACTACGGTTTTGACTCCAAAGCCGTCGAGAGCGATGACCGCCTGAAAGCCTGGCAGGGCGCATTCGTGCTGAGCCACACCAACGACAGCGGCGTGAATAAAGTGATTGCCCGTTATTCTGATAACTCCGACAACAGCGTCTATAACAAAACCGACGACCTGACTACGGTTTACGCCAGCTTCGAGGGAAGTCATAAGTTTACCCGCCAGGCGCAGGTGGAATACCTGTTAGCGTTCCATGATTACGACAACAGCACCGATAAGAGCGATAACCGTAAGAACTACGGCGCGATTGTGCGTCCAATGTACTTCTGGAACGACGTTCACTCCACCTGGCTGGAAGCGGGCTATCAGCGCGTAGATTACGACAACGGCGGGGATAACCACGGCTGGAAACTGACGCTGTCGCAGAACATGTCGATCGCCATGGGACCGGAGTTCCGCCCGATGCTGCGCTTCTACGTCACCGGCGGCAAGGTGGATAACGATCGCACCGCGCGGGTCAACGGCACGCAGGATGAAACGCTGGACGACTTTAACCTTGGTGCCATGTGGGAAGCATGGTTCTGATTAGTGAGTCGTGAAGTGCCGGATACGGCGAGAACGCCTTATCCGGCGAACAACACCGAGATTATTGCATACCTTTTATGCGAACTTTCGCTGCCACCAAAAGCGCCGTCAGCAGCATCAGGCTGCCGGAAAGCATCAGGGGCGACAGCAGTCCGAGGGTATCGAGCGCATAGCCTCCCACCGCTGCCCCGCAGGTATTGGCAAGCTGGATCACGGCGACCTGGACGGATCCGGCTTTTTCTGCCTGATCGGCAAGCGAACGGGTGATCCACGTCGACCAGCCGACCGGTACCAGCGCAAACAACAGCCCCCAAATAATCGCAATACCCGCCGCGACCACTTTGTCGCTGCCCCACAGGATCAGGACCAGCGCACTGAGCGCCAGCACCAGTGGCGCACCGGCTAACGCCAGTTTGACCGAACGCTTCAAAATCATCGACGAGAACGACGTACCAACGAAACTGGCAATACCGAAGCTCAGCAGCACCAGCGTCAGGCCATCAACGTCAAAGCCCGCCAGATTCATATAGATCGGGCGAATATAGGTAAAGAAGGCGAACTGACCAGCAAAGGACATGAAGATGGCAATCATCCCGGCCATCACCCCTGGACGCTGCAACAGGCTGAACATGTTTTGTTTCTGATGCGAAGGTTCACCTGGCAGCGAAGGCAACGCTCTCACCACCCAAATCGTGCACAGCACGCCCATTACCGCCGCCGCATTAAACACGTTACGCCAGCCGATAATGCCGCCCAAAAAGCTCCCCAGCGGCGCGGCAATTACCAGCGCGATGGAGACCGCGCCAAAAATAACCGACAGCGCTTTCGGCACCGTACGTGCAGGAACCAGACGCATGGTCAGCGACGCCGACATCGCCCAGAAGCCGCCAAGCGCCAGACCGAGGCAGGCGCGGCCAACGAGCAGCAGCGAAAAAGAATTGGCAAAGGAAACCAGCAGACAGGAGAGCGTCAGTAGCACCGAAAACAGAATCACCACATAGCGACGATCGGTCGCCTGAATAATTTGCGTCACAAACAGGCTGGCGAACATGGCGACAAATGCCGTCACGGTCACCGATTGCCCGGCCACGCCTTCAGAAATCCCCAAATCCTGCGCCATCGGCGTTAACAGGCTAACGGGGAGAAATTCAACGGTTATCAGGCAGGCAACGCAGAACGCCACGGCAAATACCGCCGACCAGTTAGGTCGGGAATTTGCCTCAGCGCGGGATTTTTGTTCAACAGCTTCACTCATTTTGTTACCTGCGTGGGGTTATTGTAGAAAAGTTACGCAGTGTAACATTAAATTTGTGACGTAATTAACGTTTTGACAACTATTCACCAGAGATCGGCTGCGCCTTATCCGGTCCAGGACAGAGAGCCCTTTCTGGCTCAATTAAGCGTCACGCGCAGCCCGGGCCAGGCCGGTTATCCACTCCTGGTGACCGTTGATCATCGGATTGGGCAGCGTACGTGCCAGTTCTTGTGCCGGAACGCCAATTTGTGATTCCTGGGTCAGAATACGTACGCGCCCGCCGGGTAAATCCTCAAAGAGCCAGGCGTGGATCACATCCAGACGTGTAGTGGCATCGCCTTCCGCCCAGCCATGCCAGGCAACACGCGCGGCCTGGCCGTCAACCGGCGGCACATACTCGGTGATTTGCGCTTCGATGGGGAAACCAAAAGTCGTAAAACGAAAACGGGCATCCATGCTTAACAATGGACCGGAACCGTCGTGAAAACGGATATCCGCCACGTTGCTGTAATACGTCGGCCAGCGCGTTGTGTCATTAAGCTGTGCCCAGACGGCACGGGCGCTCAGTCCGGCAACGATAATTTCATTTGAAGCAAAGTTATCAGTCGTCCCCGGCAGATACGCTGCAGGCCAGATAATTGCACGTTGTTGAGTCGCTTGATTCATGATGTACCTCGTCGTGTGAGTTAACGAGGTACATCATGCTTTCGCGTAAGATATAAAGATAATGACGGTTCAAAATAGTCGTCATCATAAATTTTGATATCAGTGCAGCCAGTGCACGCCATCCTCGGGCTGGAAAAAGGCGTTATAGCGCATCTGGAACGCATTAAGCTCCTGCATATCCGGCTCCATCTCGCGCAGAAAACCGAGCGCCAGACGCACCTGCGCGTCGGTAATCGGTGCAGCCAGCCGGGCTTTTTGCAGCCAGCGGTGCCATTGCAACAAGTTCTGCTCACTGCCGTCGACAATAACGATTTGCCAGATCAACAGCACCTGGGCAGCATTTTGTAGATGCGATTCATCAGGACGATGGAGGTACTGTAAAAAAGCCTCACCCTGTACTTTTCCCATCTGATCGATCATCGATTCTACCGGCACGACATCAATGTTCAGCCGCTCGCTCAGACGGCGAATTGCCCGCCGCGACCCGGACGTTAGCACCCGAAATCCCACCACAAAAACAACCACCAGCGTGGCCAGCATTATCCAAATCATGCGCACATCCATTACCAGACAGGACGCCCATCATAGCGGCAAATTCACCTCTGTCGACGACTGAACGTGTCATAATGTGACTTATCGAACTCGCAGGCAGACATCATGAAATCTGATATCAGAACGCTCGATCTCAATCTGTTAAAAACGCTGGATGCCCTGCTGGATGAACGCAGCGTAACCCGGGCGGCGCAGCGGCTGTCGCTCACCCAGCCTGCGGTAAGCGGTATGCTCAACCGCCTGCGCGACTATTTTGACGATCCGCTGTTTAGTCGCACACCGCATGGCATTGTTCCGACGCTGCGTGCCCAACAGTTGGCCGCCCCGGTCAAACAGATCCTCAGCGACATCGATATCCTGCTTAAACCGACACAGTTTGACCCGCTCACCGCAGCGCTCACCTTTACCGTCGCCGCTACGGATTACGCGCTCAAAGCGGTTATCGTGCCATTTATTGCCGCGCTTCGCGTGCGCGCACCGGGCATTCGTGTACGAGTGATCCCGGTTGAGCCAGTGCTGCTCACCACACAGTTTGAGCAGGGGAAAATCGACCTGGCATTGCTGACGCCGGATTCCACGCCCAACAACCTGCATAGCCGGGCGTTATATGATGAAGAGTACGTTTGTCTCATGCGTCATGCGCATCCTGATGCGGGGCAACCGCTGACGCTCGATCGCTTCTGCGCGCTGGAGCATGTGCTGGTTTCTTATGAGGGTGAAAGTTTCTGGGGCGTCACCGATGAGGCACTGGCAAGCGTCGGACGCCAACGGCAGATTGGTTTGTCGGTTAGCAGCTTCCTGGTTTTGCCGGACATCCTCGCCATCAGCGATATGATTGCCGTTGTTCCTGCCCGTCTGGCGTATGACGACACCCGTATGCACGTTTTACCGCCCCCGCTGCCCATAACCGGTTTTACAAAAAGCATGGCCTGGCATGAACGCACGCACCGCGATGCCGCTCATCAGTGGCTGCGCAATCTGGTACATGAAACCAGCCAGTTGAGAGCATAAAAAAGCCCGCCATTAAGGCGGGAAAAAGTTACCAATGCACACTTAACTTAAGCTACTTTCAATTGTTGAATCTTTTTCTCGCGGCGAATTTTACGTTCTTCAAACACAGCCACGATGGCCATCAAACAGATACAACCGATAGCGGCAGCATCCAGCGCGGCGAAAGTGCCTGCCCAGCCGGTCAGCCCGAAAATCGGCGTGCCGTCGGCAATCATCCCCAAACCGAGCTTGGCGAAGCTGTCACCAATCAGATAAGCGAAAGTGCCTTTAATCCCATCGGCTGCGCCGATCGCTTTTTTCGGCACAAATCCGACTGCCGCAACGCCAATTAACAGCTGTGGACCAAACACCAGGAAGCCCAGCGCAAACAGCGAAGTCAGATAAACGTACTGGTTGCTGGCGTGCTGATAAACGCCCAGGGTGGCGATAATCAACGCCAGCGCTACACAGGCCACCAGCGCACGACGACCGTTAGCCAGGTCGGAGAGCCAACCCCACATCAGCGTGCCAACCAGCGCGCCCACTTCAAACAGGGTAAAGCCCTGAATCGCCACTTCTTTGGAGAGCTTCAGCTCCTGGAAAGCGTAGACGGTGGACCACTGGTCGATACCGATACGCACTACGTACAGGAAAATGTTCGAGAAACATAACAGCCAGATCACTTTGTTTTTCAGCACGTACTCAACAAAGATCTGCCATTTGGTCATCTCGTTTTCTTCGGTTTCTTTGTCTTCTTCGCTGATCTCCTCACCGAACAGCTCTTCGGCTTTACCGAGGCCATAAGATTCCGGGGAGTCGCTGCCGTAGCGCAGGCCGATAAAGCCAACAATCAAAGCAATAATCGACGGGAAGATAAACATACCGATGACGTGACCGTCGAACAGATAGTTAGCGCCAAACAGCGCCACGCCCGCCGCACCCGCACCGCCGAGGTTGTGGGAGATATTCCACATGCCGAGGTAGGAACCCCGCTTGCGACGCGGCGTCCATTTAGTAATGGTGGAATAGCTACATGAGCCGCCAGTACTCTGGAAGAAACCGCTCAGCGCGTAGAAAGCGATCATCAAAAACAGGCTGGTTGAACCCGCGCCCATGCTGGCGCTGAAGCCGAGCATACAGATGGCGGAGAGGATCAGCATAAACGGCAGAAACTGCTTGGTGTTTTTGCCGTCCGCGTAGTAGGAAACCAGCGTTTTACCCACGCCGTAGGTGATGGAGAAGCCCAGGCCAATCATCCCCAGCTGCGTCATGCTCAGCCCGTAGGTGGAGATCATGTCGTTCTGCGCGATGTTGAAGTTTTTGCGGATCAGGTACATGGTCAGGTAGCCGATAAAGACCACCAGATAGGACTGCATGAATGGTTTGAACCACATTTTGCGCCGCACATCGAGCGGCAGATCCAGGGTCGGCTTGCGCACCTGGTTTAGAAAGGCCAGCATTTGACACTCCCGAGCTAATTTTTATACCTGCGAATAGCAGGCATTGTAAAAATCAGCCGGAAGACGCGCCTGAGACAGCGTCCAGGTGAAACCGGGAAAATTTCTTAGTTTTGCTCCACTCGGGGCAAAAAGGTGAGGTGCATCACGCTTCGTTGAGTTCGCGCGGAGCCTGGGCGTTTAAAAACGGCAGCAGCAGCAGCGCGGAAATTCCCGCCGCAATAGCGATCACCACAAAGAATCCGGTCCAGTGCCAGACCTCCATCACCTTCGCCAGCGGCCAGCCGGAGAGCGATGCCCCCAGATAAGCAAACAGCCCGACAAATCCGGTTGCCGCGCCCGCCGCCTCTTTGTGCGAACACTCCGCCGCCGCCATGCCGATCAGCATCTGCGGGCCGAAGACGAAGAATCCGGTGGTGAAGAAGCACGCGGCCTGCATCACATAGCTGGCGAACGGCATTAGCCACAGCGAGCCAACGGAGAGCAAAATTCCGGCGGCGAAAATCAGGTTCATTGGACCGCGGTTGCCGTTAAACAGCTTGTCCGAGCCCCAGCCCGCGACCAACGCGCCGATGAAGCCGCCCAGTTCGAACATGGTCACGGCGGTATTGGCAGTGACCAAATCAACGCCGAGCGTCTCCGACATGTACAGATTGCCCCAGTCGTTAATCGCGGCACGGACCACGTACACCAGCACATAACACAGTGACAGCAGCCAGATATAAGGATTCAGTAGCACATAACGGGTGAGGATCTCTTTGCGGCTTAGCCCAGCACCTTCCTGCTGTTGGGCAATTTCCAGTTCATCATGCCGCCAGTCGCCAATTGGCGGCAGACCAATCGCCTGCGGCCTGTCGCGCAGCCGCCAGCAGAGAAAAACCCCCACCACAATCGCCAGCAGCCCGGCGATCATCATCCCGGCGCGCCAGCCGTAGTGCAGCGCTGTCGCCGCCATCACGATAGGGATCAGCGCCCCGCCGACGTTGTGCGCGGTGTTCCACAGCGCCCACCAGCCGCCGCGTTCAGTACGCGAATACCACGCGGTCAATAAACGCGCGCAGACCGGCGATCCCCAGCCCTGGAAAAAGGCGTTCAGCGCCCACAGCACCGCAAAGGCCCATAGCGAGGTGGAGAATCCAAACAGAATGTTTACCACGCCGGTGGCAATCAGTCCGATGCCCATAAAATAGCGAGCGTTGGATCGGTCGCTGACGATACCGGAAACAAACTTCGACAGGCCGTAGGTGATGTAAAACAGCGTCGCCAGCAGCCCAATGTCGCTGCGAGTCAGCACGCCGCTGGTGAGGATATCCGGTACGGCGGCATTGAAGCTCTTGCGTGTGAAATAGAACAGCGCGTAGCCGAGCCAGATGGTGGTCAGGATATGCCGCCGCCAGTAGCGGTAGAGGGCATCCACTTCACGCTTATCAGTAATGAGCGGCGCACTGGCCGGAGCTTTTAAAAACGAAAACATGACCGCGCCTTACACATATCGCTGGGGTAACGACACGCTGACCCGCGTGCCATGCGTACAGGAAATCGAGAGCGATCCGCCGAGGGCGCTAATCCGTTCACGCATCCCAGTGAGGCCAAATCCCTGTTGATTCGACCCAGGCGGCAGGCCGCTGCCGTCGTCCTCAATCACCAGCATTAGCCGTTCATCCTGTTGCCAGCCCTGAAGCGTCACCGCGCTGGCGTTGGCGTGCTTAACGATGTTGTTCAGCCCTTCCTGACAGACGCGAAACAGCGTCACCCGCTGGCTTTCGCTAAGTGCAGATTCATCAATTCGCCAGTCGAGATGGCTGACGATACCGCGACTTTCCAGCTCCATTTCGCGCATCAGTGAGCGGATGGCCTGCTCCAGCGTAAGATCGTCCAGCTGGCGTGGTCGCAGACGGCCTAACAGGCGACGCACCGAATCGTACACGCCGAGAGAAAGTTGTTCGATGTGCGCCCCGCTGCGCTTCACCCCTGCGTTTTCCGGCGCCAGCCGCTGAACAATACCCGCCTGGGTGCGAATGGCGGTGATGGTCTGGCCTATATCATCGTGCAGTTCGCGCGCCACATCCCGGCGCACGCTCTCTTCGGTTTCCAGCAGGCGTTCCGCCAGACGATGGTTACGTGCTAATTCATTTTGCAGCGACTGGTTAAGTTCGCGCAGACGCTGAATACCCGCGCCGAGCAGCAGCCCGGTCAGGCTTTGCACCAGCAGCGAGAGCAACAGGTCGACGGGATGATCGTGCCAGGTCTGGCTGGCAATCAGCGCGATGGCGTTCATCAGCGTCGCAATCAGCGCCCCCTGCCAGCCGTAGTGCCAGGCCAGCGCAATGATCGGCAACGCGAGGCAAAACGGCGTGAAGCGCGAAAGCTCGGCGGGTAAACCGAGCTGTAGCCACAGGCTGACGCTAAACAGCAGCAGGTACCAGACCAGATGCCGCCCGCGCCAGTTCACCGGCTGCGACACCACCGCCGGGCCCAGCGGCAGCCAGGTCGTGCTGGTCAGATAGTGCCAGAACACCAGGCAGATCGGCGCCAGCGTTAATCCGCCGGTGAGCGTCAGCAGCAGCGCGTTCCACGCCTCTTCACCTTGCCCAAGCCAGGGCAGCGATTGCAGCAACGCCGCCGCCGTGAGCGCCGCGCCCTGCAACAACAGCGTGCGCCAGTCGCGCTGATGGCGGTATCGCGAAATCAACATCACCGGGAGTAACGTGAGGAAGCTGCCGATCATCAAAAGTGGTAAATGGGCCAGCGCCACTTCCTGCGCCAGCCAGAAAAGAAGCAGCCATTCCGCACCCAGCAGCACCGGCCAGTAGCCGCGCGGACATTGCAGCATCAACCCCAGACGCAGGCCAAACGGAAACAGCAGTACCGCCAGCTCCGGGCGCTCAACCAGATGCAGGCTGATGCTCCACAAGCAAAACCACGCGGCGGAGAAGATAAAAAAGCAGGCAACAACGGTGATTAACCGGGAACAGAGCGTGTTCATTGCCAGCCGTCAAACATCCGGCGGGCCAGTTCGACGTCGTTGCTGACCCCCAGCTTTTCCATCAAGTTAGCGCGATGCACGTGCACCGTTTTCGGCGACAGACCCAGTTCAGCGGCAATCTCTTTGACCGCCATACCTTGCGCCAGTTTTTCCGCTACCTGACGTTCACGTTTGGTGAGAGGATCCTGACGACCAGCCGCCAGTTTGACGGCGATGTCCGGCGTCAGGTAACAGCCGCCAGTCGCTACGGTATGCACCGCCGCGATCAGCTCATCCGGGCTACAACGTTTAGAAAGGAAACCACGCGCGCCCGCGTTGAGCGCCTGCTCCACCAGCGCCGGGCTGTCGTGGACAGAGAGCATGATAATCGCCATTCCTTTTGGCAACTGGCTTAACAGTTCAAGACCGGAGATATCAGGCATCGAGATGTCGCAGATACACACCTGCACGCCGCGTCCCGGTAATCCCGCCAGCGCCTCACTACCTGAGCCAAACTCAGCGACCACCTGCAAATCAGGTTCCAGCCCCAGCAGTTGGGCAAAGCCGGAGCGGACGATGAGGTGGTCGTCAATAAGGGCAACGGTAATCATGGGTTCATCCTGGCGCTAAGGCATGCCTGATGGCGCTACGCTTATCAGGCCTACGGGCGGGTGCCGTTGTAGGCCGGATAAGGCATTAATGCCGCCACCCAGCAAAAGCGCTTACCTTAACGATAAGTGCTTTGGTGTTCAAGCCTTGAGCGATCAGGCTATGCCAGTTGTGACTGTAAATGTCCGGGTGTGCTGCGGTTCTATTTCAATCAAGGTGCCATTGCGTTGTGCTGCCAGGAATCCTTCAGGTCGACAGGTTGCAGGCAAGGCGAATGCCGCAACCTGCTGATCGCCGTTATAGAGGATCCAACGCGTCACATAATTCAGCTCCGTGCTGGAGAAACGCGTAACGAACGTGGTGCCATCAGGCGCGATCATGCTAAATTCTGGCTTATCTGTGTACCTGTCCAGTTGGTCAGCAAAGAAGACAATTTCCGGATCGTAAAAATGCGGTTCATTGAGCCGCGCCAGAGAAGCCTCGCCCTGAACAATCCGCTGATTAAACGCCAGCCACTGCTCAGTCGGCTTAACATGCGCGGGTATCGACTCACGCAGCTTCATGGCCTCATCCGGAATATTCTGGCTGAAGGTAGCTTCCGGTACGTAGGCATAGTTCATATGGCACATGTACTGCAACGGCATTGCCACTGAGGCGAGGTTGGTAACCGCCATCTGAATATCAAACAGCGCGCTCGCTTTGTGCATTACCACCGCAGGATGCGCCTGATAATGATGACCGAACCCCATCACATACTCATAGCGTCCAGCCACGCGCAAATTCTCACCCTCCAGCTCCAGCCAGGCTTCATCCATCGCGGCACAAGCCATTTCACCGTGCAAAGGATGTGAATCCTCTGGTGATGGGCAGCCATTTGCCAACAGACCTGAGTGGAAGGCAAAACAGCCGTAGGTCGCCACCACTTCCGCCGCCGGTTTCGGCTGACTGAACATGTTGCGCATGGTCAGGTCATGGCCATCAATCTGAGCATCCCAGATCATCTGCCCCATCCAGGGCAGAATAACCAGATGTCCACGACTGTTTTCTACCTTCAGCCCTTCCACTCCGCTGGCGTAACGAAATGCGGTAACCGTAAAGTCGTTATTCTTCAGTAAGATTCGCGGATGCTCTGCAAAGAGTTCTCGCCACAGCGTTATACGTGTTGTCATGATCGCTCTCCTCAGGAAACGGTCGCTTCAGCCAGGTTGTTGCGCACTTTGCTTTCACGCCAGAAGTAGATCCCGACGTACACGAAACAGAGCATGGAAACCAAGAACGAGAGTTGCAATGAATGGAACATATCGGCCACATAGCCCTGAATCGCAGGAACCACCGCCGCACCGACAATCGCCATGACAATGACAGCACCTGCCATTTCGGTATGTTCGTTATCCACGGTATCAAGCGTACCAGCATAGATTGTCGCCCAGCAGGGTCCAAACAGGACACTCACCAGCACTGCGACATACACAGCGCTGAAGCTTGGCGCCAGTGCAACATAGACGAGGAACAGCGCACCAATAATGGAATAGAGAATCAGCACTTTTTCCGGATTGAAGCGCGTCATCAAAATGTTGGCGATAAACTTGCCGATAAAGAAGCAGGCGAAGCTATAGACCATGAAGGTTGAGGCGTCGCGCTCGTTGATATCACCTAATTCCAGTGCCAGACGGATGGTGAATGACCACACCGCGACCTGCATCCCCACATAAAGAAATTGCGCCACAATTCCACGACGGAAACGGGCATTGCTGGCCAGATAACGCAGTGTATCCATCGCTGACGGGCGTTTATGACTCGTGGTTTGCGCGACTTTACAGGTCGGGAAGCGAGTCAGGAGGAATAACACCATCACCACAACCAGTACCATAATCATGTACTTGTATGGCTCAAGGGTATTTTCCAGCATCAACACTTTAAAGTTATGGATCTGCTCAGCGTTCATCCCGGCCATCTGTTTTTCCAGGCTTTCGCCTTCAGAGAAGACCAGATATTTACCCAGCAGAATGCCAGCAGCCGCACCAATAGGATAAAAAGTCTGACTGATGTTCAGGCGTAAAGTGGCATACGCTTTTGGGCCGATCATTGAGCTGTAGGTGTTGGCTGCTGTTTCCAGAAAGCTCAGACCAATCGCAATCGCGAAAATCGCCGCAAGGAACATGGTGTAGGTGGCCATGTGCGATGCTGGGAAAAAGAGCGTACACCCAACGATATAAAGGGTCAGCCCCATTAAGATGGCGACTTTATAACTGGTCTTTTTAATCACCAGAGATGCCGGAATCGCAATTAAAAAATAACCGCCATAAAAGGCACTCTGAACTAATGCCGAGGCAAAGTTGCTGAGTGAAAATACGCTTTTGAATTGCGTAATCAGAATATCATTTAATGCGGCTGCGCATCCCCATAACGGGAATAAACAGGATAACAAAATAAACTGGAACAGAGGGGTCTTATTCAAATAGCCGTCAGGCATCTGAATGATGTTTTTATCGTTCATAGTGCTACCTTTTACAGTGCAGGAGTATTATTCGTTTAAGGTAAGAAACTCATTAAATTGTTCGATGCTTGGATAAGATGATTGAGTGCCTTTCCCGGTAACGCTGAAAGCAGCGAAGAGAGCGGCTTTTTTCATGGCGGCTTCCACATCACCGCTTTGAACGTAATAGTGAGCAAAACAACCGATGAAAGCGTCGCCTGCACCACTGGTATCGACAGCGTTCACTTTAAACGCTGGAACATGGACTTCCTGGTCACGCGTCATCCACAGCGCACCTTTCTCACCCATGGTGACGATAATATTGTTCAGACCTTTATCAACCAGAGAACGTGCTGCTGCGCGAATATGGTCATAAGTATCCACTGGCATACCGGTTAATATTTCCAACTCGGTTTCATTCGGCACAAAAAAATCACATTTACAGGCATAAGACATATCTAATTCCCGTAATGCAGGGGCGGGATTTAGTAACACTTCAATACCGTGTTTTTTGCCAAATTCAATCGCGTGATAAACAGTTTCCAGCTGCACTTCCAGTTGCAGGACAATAAGCTGACATTTTTTCAGATCTTCCGCCGCACGATCGATATCTTCCGGGGAGAGAAATTTGTTCGCTCCTTTAATAATCAGAATACTGTTGCTGGAGTTCGCATTAACAAAGATCGGTGCGACACCGCTGCTGGTGCAGGGTACCTTTTCGACATAGGTGGTATTAATTCCCCAGGATTCGAGATTGCGAATAGTGTTATCCGCAAAAATATCATCACCGACTTTTGTCAGCATCAGCACTTTGGAATTGAGCTTAGCGGCCGCAACGGCCTGATTTGCGCCTTTGCCCCCGCAGCCAATTTTGAACGCCGGTGCTTCCAGCGTTTCCCCTTCTTTGGGCATCTGGTTGATGTAGGTGATGAGATCCACCATGTTGGAGCCAATAACCGCGATATCCATTTTACTACCTCTCAGAAACAATCACACAACAATGATATTAAAATAACATTATCATGTTACTTTCGTATCATTTGTGACTAGGATCGCGATTGGAAGATCATTTTATTGTTTATTTATTGCACTAAATGTTACACCCACATCACAATACAAATGATGAAGTTGCTTACAATTGACTGAAAATTAACTGGTTATAATCAATAAAACGTGAAAAAACACGCTTTTATTTCCGGTTAGTCAGACGTATAGTAATGCGGCAATGTCATGTTCTCAGAAACACAAAAATGTTACTGAAGGAACATGGGAACATGATTCGTGGAGAAGCACATGGAAACTAAGCAAAAAGAACGTATTCGACGTCTGATGGAATTGTTGAAGAAGACCGACCGAATCCATCTGAAAGAGGCGGCACGAATGCTGGAAGTTTCCGTGATGACTATTCGTCGGGATCTCAGTCAGGATGACGAACCGTTACCACTCACGCTGCTCGGTGGTTACATTGTGATGGTGAACAAACCTGCTGCCATCGTTAACGCGCCACTCCCCGCGCAAAAACAGTATCACCGCGACGATTTACCGGTTGCCATTCTGGCTGCGGGACTGGTGAGTGAAAATGATCTGGTCTTTTTTGATAATGGTGCGGAAATGCCGTTGGTGGTCAGCATGATCCCGGACGATATTTCCTTTACCGGGATTTGCTACTCGCACCGGGTGTTCGTAGCGCTAAATGAAAAGCCCAACGCCACAGCGATTCTTTGCGGGGGGACCTACCGGGCGAAAAGTGACGCCTTTTACGACACCAGCAATCCCTCCCCGCTGGATGCACTCAACCCACGGAAAGTCTTTATCTCCGCCAGCGGAGTCCATGAGCATTTCGGCGTTAGCTGGTTCAATCCGGACGATCTGGCCACAAAACGCAAAGCGATGGAACGCGGATTACGCAAAATTCTGCTGACGCGCCACGCCCTGTTCGATGAGGTCGCCCCCGCCAGCATTGGTCCACTCTCCACCTTTGACGTACTGATAAGCGACCGTCCGTTACCGGCAGATTACGCAACCCACTGCCGGAACGGCTCTGTCAAAGTGATCACCCCGGATTCAGACGGCGACTAACTCACTCAAAGAACACGGTAATTTTGTTAAACATCGACGGATCGGACTGGTTGCGGGCCACTTTCACCACATCTTCCAGCTTGTCGATCTGGCTTATCATCTGCTCAAGACGTTGATCGTCGTTGACCAGTAGCCAGATGCGGCTCTTATCGCTGTCCTGAATCGGTAGACAGAGAATGCCTTCTACGTTGAACGCGCGGCGGGCGAACAGCCCGCAAACGTGAGTCATTACGCCCGGATGGTTGCGTACGGTGAGTTCCAGGATTACGTTGTCATGTGTCTGCTGTTGCATGGCTTATTCCCCCACCATTTCTGTGTTTGCCGCACCCGGCGGCACCATCGGGTACACTTTTTGTTCGGCATCGATGCGCACGTGGATCAGCGCAGGCCCAGGGCGATTAATAATCTCCTGCAACGCTGCCTGTGGGTCCGCTTCGTTATTCAGATCGCAGGTTTCGAGACCAAACCCGGCGGCTATCTGCATAAAGTTAATCATCCCCGGATAGGTCGCGGCAAAAACACCCTGCTTATAGAACAGACTCTGCTGCTGATATACAAGACCCAACGCTTCGTTATTCATCAGGATGATTTTAATATCCAGCTGATTTTCGCTGGCTGTCGCCATTTCCTGAATATTCATCATCAGGCTGCCGTCGCCGGAGAAGCACAGCACTTTCTTGTCTGGATTGGCCAGCGCTGCACCAATTGCCGCTGGCAGGCCAAAGCCCATAGTTCCCAGACCGCCGGAGGTCAGCCACTGACGCGGACGGTTCAGCGGATAAGCTTGTGCCGCCCACATCTGATGCTGGCCTACGTCGGTGGTGATAATGGCGCTATCGTCTACGCAGGCAGCCACGGCGTTGATCAATCCATAGTGGCTGAGCGGGTCGCTTTCCTGCGGAATAGTGCAAGGGAATTCACGTTGTAAATCGGCCACCGTCTGATGCCACGACTCTCGCGGCTGCGCGTCAATTAATGGGATCAATTGTGCCAGAACCTCATCGACATCCGCCTGAATCGCCACGTGCGGTTGTTTGATTTTACCCAGCTCCGCGCGGTCGATATCCACGTGAATGATTTTGGCGTTCGGGCAGAACTGCTCCGTTTTACCAATCGCCCGGTCATCAAAACGTGCGCCCAGAACAATCAATAAATCCGCTTCTTGCAGAATAAAGTTAGTGCTACGCGCGCCGTGCATGCCCAGCATGCCTAACGACAGCGGATGCGCTTTCGGCAACATACCGAGCGCCATTAAGGTCATAGTGGTGGGCAGCATCGCTTTTTCCGCCAGTTCACGTACGCGCTCAGGTGCGTTAATCACGCCGCCGCCGAGGTACAGCACCGGACGCTGTGCGGCGTTAATCATGGCTGCGGCATCGCGAATGCTGTCCTGGCTGAACGCTGGTGCCTCCATTTTCTGTGCAGGCTCCGGCATCTCTTCAATGTCAAAAACGGCGGTTTGAATATCCTTAGGAATGTCTATCCACACCGGGCCTGGACGTCCGGACTGCGCAATGCGGAACGCATCGCTCATGACCTGCGGTAATTCACTGATATGGCGGACCAGATAGTTGTGCTTAGTGATGGGGATAGAGATGCCGTAGGTGTCGACTTCCTGGAAGGCGTCGGTGCCGATCATTGAAGCCGGAACCTGCCCGGTGATACACACCAGCGGGATGGAATCCAGACGCGCATCGGCAATGGCGGTCACCAGATTGGTTGCGCCCGGTCCGCTGCAGGCCATACAAACGGCGGGTTTGCCATCGGTTCTCGCCATTCCCTGCGCGATAAACCCTGCTCCTTGCTCGTGGCGCGCCAGGATATGACGGATTTGCGTGCTTTGACTTAAGGCGTCATAGACGGGAAGAATCGATCCGCCGGGAATACCGGTAACAACCTGAATCCCCTGGCGTTCCAGGAAATGAACGATGAATTCTGCGCCCGTAAAACGCGTACGCTTGGATGTTATGCCCGAACTTGCCATGCTCCAGTCCTTTTATTCTGGGCCTTTGCTCCGGGCAGGTCTCTGAAACGAAAAACCCCGCCCGGTTTGCGCCGGCGGGGTTTTGGAATCGTGTGTTGATTCGGACCCTACGGCGCATTGCCGACGACCACCACCACACGCACGACGACCGCTGCGCGAGATGGCGCAGTTTTTAGTAGGGTCGCAGTCAGCATGGAAGGGTTCATTAGGGACCTGTCTGTTTGTTGATTAACTGGATTTATACAAACACAGGTTTTTCAGCGTGACAATGGAAAAATTTTCATCTGCATAAAAATGCGTCAACGATCACATTTCGTTGTGCATTGCTGAAAAACAAAAAACCCCGCCGGAGCGAGGTTTTTTTCAGTGCTGTGCGGTTGGTAGCCGCCGAACACACTGTGTTATGTCAACGAAAAAAGTATACGCGTTCTGCGAAGAACACGCAATTTCGGCACGAATTTTGATGGTTTTGAGTATGGAACATGAATAGCGTAACGTCCATAAAATACTGTTAATTTATACAGTATTTATCTATAATGTCTCGGTACGCAATGTGTTATGCGGGGGCCGCATCGTAAACCGGCGCATCAAAGTCCTGGCTGAAACGGGTGGTGCCGTCAGCGCCTTAACCCCCGTGTGAGCACACTGTGTTATGTCAACAAAGGTGCTGGCAACAGGCAGCGGCGAGGTACGTCAGCACCGTGCTCCTTGTACCAAAAGGAGAGCGTATGAGCCTCGTGGATATCGCTATTCTTATCCTCAAACTCATTGTTGCAGCACTGCAACTACTTGATGCCGTTCTGAAATACGTTAAGTAATTCGGATTCAAGTCGCACCTAAGGGGGGCGGGTAACACTCCGCTCCCCTTTCACCTTCTCCCTGGTGCTTGTGTCGCGCCAATATGTTACGTTTTTATGACATTCTCAGGGAAGAATTCCACCATGACGCTTTCTGTTTTCTGCATTTTGCTGTTCGCCGCGCTGCTGCATGCCAGCTGGAATGCCATTGTTAAAGCTGGAAACGATAAACTGTACTCAGCGATCGGTGTCAGCGGTTCTGCCGCAATTATGGCATTGATTTTCTTACCCTTTGCGCCGCAACCTTCCGCCGCCAGCCTGCCATTTTTAGCTGTCTCAACTGCGTTGCAAATTGTATATACCGTCCTGGTCGCCAAAACCTATCAGGTTTCGGATATGAGCCAGACCTATCCGTTAATGCGCGGCACAGCGCCGCTGCTGGTCGCAATTATCAGCGTCCTGTTTCTTGGCGATAGCCTCTCTGTTCTAGCCTGGGTGGGGATTGCCACGATCTGTCTGGCGATCCTCGGCATGGCGTTTAACGGACGCAGCAGCTCGCAACGCGGGATCGTGCTGGCGCTCATTAACGCCTGCTTTATCGCCGGATATACGCTGGTTGATGGCACCGGCGTACGTTTATCAGAAACCGCGCTGGGTTATACGCTGTGGACCTTCTTTCTGAACGGCTCCTGCCTGCTGGGCTGGGCGATGATTGCCCGACGCCGGGAAGCGTCGCGCTATCTGGTACAGCAGTGGAAGAAAGGTATTCTTGGCGGGATTGGCACAATGGGTTCTTACGGTCTGGCGCTGTGGGCCATGACTCAGGCTCCGTTGGCGGTAGTCGCTGCGCTGCGTGAAACTTCCATCCTGTTTGGCGCGCTGCTCGCGTGGCTGCTACTGAAAGAGAAGGTTGCCGGAATACGTCTTGTTGCGGCTGGAGGCATTGCCATAGGCGCAGTTTTGCTACGCTTATCATGACCTCTGTAAACCCGATGCAATCCGGCAACATTTGTTGCCGCTTTTTGTTTACATTTCCTGCCGTTCATCGTTTAAACATTCCAGCCCACTATCTGGCCTTCTTTTTCTGTTGTGGTAGATTCCACGCGCATTTACGGGAAAGTGCAGCACCTTATTCTTATTTTTTCACTTTTTGAAAAGTAATCAGCGAAATGAAAAGGCATAGAAGCGTCAATTTGTTGTTGATGTTGGTATTACTGGTGGCGGTAGGTCAGATGGCGCAAACCATTTATATCCCCGCGATTGCTGATATGGCGCGTGAACTGAACGTTCGCGAAGGGGCGGTGCAAAGCGTGATGGCCGCCTATCTGTTGACCTACGGCCTGTCACAACTGATTTACGGCCCACTTTCCGATCGCGTTGGCCGCCGCCCGGTGATCCTCGCCGGGATGTCCATTTTTATGCTGGCTACGCTGGTCGCCATAACCACCCACAGCCTGACGGTATTGATTATCGCCAGCGCAATCCAGGGGATGGGAACGGGCGTCGGCGGCGTGATGGCGCGAACGTTACCGCGCGATTTGTATGAAGGCACGCAGTTACGCCACGCTAATAGCCTGTTAAACATGGGGATTCTAGTCAGCCCACTGCTGGCACCATTGATTGGCGGTATGCTGGATACCCTGTGGAACTGGCGTGCCTGTTACATCTTCCTGCTGGTGCTGTGCGCAGGCGTTACGTTTAGCATGGCGCGCTGGATGCCGGAAACGCGCCCCGCAGGTGCGCCGCGTCCACGGCTTATCGCCAGCTACAAAACGCTGTTTGGCAACAGCTCTTTCACCTGTTACGTGCTGATGCTGATCGGCGGCCTGGCGGGCGTTGCGGTCTTCGAAGCCTGTTCCGGGGTGTTGTTAGGCGCGCGTCTCGGCTTAAGCAGCATGGTGGTCAGTATCCTGTTTATTCTGCCCATTCCGGCGGCGTTTTTTGGTGCCTGGTTCGCCGGTCGCCCGAATAAGCGTTTCTCGACGCTAATGTGGCAGTCAGTTATCTGCTGTCTGGTCGCCGGTTTGATGATGTGGATCCCTGGTCTGTTCGACGTGATGAACGTCTGGACGCTACTGGTTCCCGCCGCACTGTTTTTCTTCGGCGCCGGGATGCTGTTTCCGCTGGCAACCAGCGGCGCAATGGAGCCTTTCCCGTTCCTGGCCGGTACTGCTGGTGCGCTGGTTGGTGGATTACAGAACATTGGTTCCGGCGTGCTGGCGTGGTTCTCTGCCATGCTGCCGCAGACCGGGCAAGCCAGTCTGGGCCTGCTGATGACCCTTATGGGGCTGTTGATTTTTGTTTGCTGGCTTCCGCTGGCGTCACGCGTGTCGCATCAGGGACAGGCGGTTTAAGCGTATGATGGCCCGGCTTCTCGCCGGGCTTTTCACACTCAGGGGCAATCATGGTATTCAACAACGGCTCCAGCGCCGGTCTCCATGCCCCTTCCTCACCATCATAGAACTGCGTATCCGCATTGATAGCATAGGGAATTTTCGCTTTCTTCAGCTCGCAAGCCATAAAGCGGGCAAACGCCATTTGCGAGGCAGAAGGCGCATTCCTGATGGTTTCTCCCGGCGACCAGCCTCCTACCCAACTAACATGACCGGTTTTCTGCTGCCAGTGAATGGCGGTATTGATACGGGCGCGAATGGCGGCCTTTTCTGCCGCTGTCCCTGAGGTCCACGGGTATTTACCGTTATTTTTCAGCGGCCCCCACGGGAAAATATGCCATTGTGCCAGCACGGTATTCTGACTTTGCGGCGGCAACTTTAGGTTGGGCAAATCTTCAGGAGCGGCATGCAGTTTCGGCGCGATAAATATCATTCGCTGTGGATCGATGGCATGGATGGTACGGATGGTTTTGTCATACACCCTATTGAGCGACGCCTGATTATGGTTGAGCTTATCGGCAGGTTCATAAATCAGGTCGAAACCCAGCAACGGCGAGCTTTGGCCAAAGTAATGCGCCACCGCCACCCACCAGTTAACCACCTCTTTTTCGTTACTGGCACTGGGGTCTTTTTTATACTCGTCAGCCTGATAGGCGATTATCGGGATCACGCCATACTGCTCGCAGGCTTCCACCAGCTTGCGCAGATGAATGAGCCGCGCCTCCGTAGGCTCACCCGCCACGCGAATGCGCACGTGGGTCAACCCTTTCGCCTTATAATCCCGCACCACCAGCGGATCGAATTCACGGATGCCCCGATCGGTACGCGCCCAATCTACGTCCATCCCAACCCCAAGCTGCTGCACATACTGCGCCGCCGTCAACGCAGGTTGCGCGGCACACACGGTGGCGCTGGCCAACAGTAAAAGGGAAACAATCGGCTTTAACACGGTCGTCCTTACGCAAATCATCAGGAGTGATATCACGTATTTAGCACGCTTTTTCACTTTCCGTGTAGAGCGAAAGCGTAAAAAATATTCGCGACCCGCTTATTTAACCTGCTCCTGTAGCCAGCCAATAAACGCCTCGATTTTCGGCCACTGCCTGCCGGGCAGCGTGGTGATGTAGTAATGCTGATGACATTTCAGTGCCATATCGCCAAAAGGCGCAATCAATTCTCCGCTGTCGAGGCGTTTTTGCACCAGCCGTTTTCGGCCCATCGCCACGCCGATATGGTTCATTGCCGCAATTACTGCTAAATCCGAACGATCAAAACCAATCCCCGACGATGTCGGCAAATTCGCCGCAAAATGCTGCGCCCAACTGTGCCATTCATCGGTCCCGGAATCGTTACTCCAGGCCTGCCTGTCGTGCAGCAACGTACAGTGCGGCAAATTCACCAGCGAACCGGTAAGGTCATGGCGGCGGGCGTAGTCCGGGCTGCACACCGGCAGGATCTCTTCATCCATCAGGAAGTGATGCGTGAGTTGCGCGGAGGGTGCATCGTCAAAATAGATGGCGAGATCGATACCCGCACGCTGTAGATTGACGTTGTCGTTCCCGGTCAACATGGTTAGCGAAATTGACGGGTAGCGACGGGTAAAGTCGCCGAGCGCCGGAACCAGCCAGCACTGGGCGATAGAAGGCCGTGAGTAGACGGTGAGCGTCCCCGAGAGCTCCTGATTCTTAATATCAAGAATCTCCTGGTTGAGCGTGTCCAGCGACGACTTCAGCGCCCAAAATACCCGTTTGCCCTCATGAGTGAGTTCCACTTTGCGATGAGAACGAACAAATAATTGGATACCAAGCTCATCTTCAAGCTGATTTATGCGATGGCTGACGGCGCTGGGGCTCAATGACAGCTCGTCTGCCGCCAGCGCAAACGACTGATGCCGGGCCGCCACTTCAAAAGTATACAGCTTTGACAGCTGCCAGCCGTTGAGCAGCCGGTTTCTGACTTCGCGTAGGGGATCCATTCTCACCTCCTTTCCTTCTGATTCATACGCTGGAGTGTAAAAAAGTTCGCTGTAAAAATCAGCTCAAAGGTGAATCAGAGTGAACCATATCGCATAAACAAAGCGCAATTAGACATAAATCACTCATTTGATGCAATCTGGCTCATGTGAATGGGGATTTATATCGTTTGTCAGACCATGCCTTATTTTTGTCCAATAACCCTATATTAATCACAGGGCAAGGTGAGTTATGCACTCTCAAATCTGGGTTGTGAGCACGCTGCTGATAAGCATCGTGTTAATCGTTTTGACCATCGTGAAGTTCAAATTCCACCCGTTTCTGGCGCTGCTGTTAGCCAGCTTCTTCGTGGGTACGATGATGGGCATGGGGCCGTTGGATATGGTCAATGCCATTGAGAGTGGCATCGGCGGTACGCTGGGCTTCCTCGCCGCGGTTATCGGCCTTGGGACCATTCTGGGCAAAATGATGGAAGTGTCCGGCGCAGCCGAACGCATTGGCCTGACGCTGCAGCGCTGCCGCTGGCTATCCGCCGACGTCATTATGGTTCTGGTTGGGCTGATTTGCGGGATCACGCTGTTTGTTGAAGTCGGCGTGGTGCTGTTGATTCCACTGGCCTTTTCAATTGCCAAGAAAACCAATACTTCATTACTGAAGCTGGCGATTCCGCTGTGTACGGCGCTGATGGCGGTGCACTGCGTGGTACCACCGCATCCGGCTGCCCTGTTCGTGGCGAACAAGCTGGGCGCAGACATTGGCACCGTGATTGTCTACGGCTTACTGGTCGGCTTGATGGCCTCGCTGATCGGCGGTCCTCTGTACCTGAAATTCCTGGGTAACCGTCTGCCGTTTAAACCGGTTCCGGCTGAGTTTTCTGACCTTAAAGTGCGTGACGAAAGTACGCTGCCGTCGCTGGGTGCTACGCTGTTTACCGTTCTGCTGCCGATTGGCCTGATGCTGGTAAAAACCGTCGCTGAGCTGAACATGGCGAAAGGCAGCACGGTATATACGCTGCTGGAGTTTATTGGTAACCCGATCACCGCGATGTTTATTGCCGTTTTCGTTGCCTATTACATTCTCGGCCTGCGTCAGCACATCGGTATGGGTACGTTGCTGACCCACACTGAAAACGGTTTTGGCTCCATAGCTAACATTCTGTTGATTATCGGCGCAGGCGGCGCATTCAACGCTATCCTCAAGAGCAGTGGGCTGGCGGATACTCTTGCGCTGATCCTCTCGAACATGCATATGCACCCGATTCTGCTGGCGTGGCTGGTGGCGTTAATCCTGCATGCTGCGGTGGGTTCCGCCACGGTGGCAATGATGGGCGCCACGGCAATCGTTGCACCGATGCTGCCGCTCTATCCCAACGTCAGCCCGGAGATCATCGCCATTGCTATCGGTTCCGGCGCTATTGGCTGCACGATCGTTACCGATTCCCTCTTCTGGCTGGTGAAGCAATACTGCGGTGCCACCCTGAATGAAACGTTTAAATACTATACGACCGCGACATTTATCGCGTCCGTGATTGCACTGGCTTGCACATTCCTGCTTTCCTTTATTATCTAAGCGCAAAGAGACTGACTATGGAAAACATTCAAACACTTATCGCCCAGTATCCTTTAGTGGAAGATCTGGTTGCTCTCAAGGAGACAACCTGGTTTAACCCTGGCACCACCTCTCTTGCGGAAGGTTTACCGTATGTTGGCCTGACTGAACACGATGTTCAGGATGCTCACGCCCGTCTGACGCGCTTTGCGCCGTACCTGGCAAAGGCATTCCCGGAAACCGCGGCCACCGGCGGCATTATTGAATCTGAGCTGGCCGCGATTCCGGCCATGCAAAAGCGGCTGGAGAAAGAGTACGGGCAGCGCATCAATGGCGAAATTCTGCTGAAGAAAGACAGTCACCTGCCAATTTCTGGCTCGATTAAAGCCCGTGGTGGCATTTATGAAGTACTGACCCACGCGGAAAAACTGGCGCTGGAAGCCGGTCTGCTGACCACACAAGACGATTACAGCGTTCTGCTTTCGCCCGAATTCAAACAGTTCTTTAGCCAGTACAGCATCGCAGTAGGCTCCACCGGTAATCTCGGCATGTCGATTGGCATTATGAGCGCCCGTATCGGCTTTAAGGTGACGGTGCATATGTCGGCCGACGCCCGCGCATGGAAAAAAGCCAAACTGCGCAGTCACGGTGTGACGGTCGTGGAGTATGAAGAAGATTACGGCGTGGCGGTTGAACAGGGCCGTAAGGCGGCGGAGTCCGATCCAAACTGCTTCTTTATCGATGATGAAAATTCCCGCACGCTGTTTTTAGGCTATGCGGTGGCCGGACAGCGCTTAAAGGCGCAGTTTGCCCAGCAGGGGCGCGTGGTGGATGCAGACCATCCACTGTTTGTTTACCTACCATGCGGCGTCGGCGGTGGCCCTGGCGGCGTGGCGTTTGGCCTGAAGCTGGCGTTTGGCGATAACGTGCACTGCTTCTTCGCAGAACCAACCCATTCACCGTGCATGCTGCTGGGGATTTATACCGGACTGCACGATACGATTTCCGTGCAGGATATTGGCATCGACAACCTGACGGCGGCTGATGGGCTGGCTGTCGGCCGTGCGTCTGGCTTTGTTGGCCGGGCAATGGAACGTCTGCTCGACGGTCTGTACACTCTGGACGATCAGACGATGTACGATATGCTGGGCTGGCTGGCGCAGGAAGAAGGTATTCGCCTCGAACCGTCAGCGCTGGCAGGGATGGCCGGTCCGCAACACGTTTGCGCCTCTGCTGACTATCAGCACATGCACGGCTTCAGCGCGGATCAGCTCAATAACGCCACCCACCTGGTGTGGGCGACCGGCGGTGGAATGGTCCCGGAAGATGAAATGGCGCAGTATCTGGCCAAAGGACGTTAAATACAGCTGAGCTTAACGCAGCATCGCCATCAGCTCCATCGGTGAGCGATGCTGCTTAAGCAGGTCACGCATCACGCGCATATGCGGCGCGGTATGGCTGAAGAAAGCCTGATAGCCTGCACACAGCACGCCCTTTCCATTTTCCTCGCAGTACGCAGGACAATCACCGTGGTAATATTGAAACAATGAGCATGTCTGGCAACGCGTATTCATTGATGACATGGTCTGTCGTTCAATCTGTGCCGTCAGACCACACCACTGGCGAAGCGTTTTATCGAAAAGCTGGATAGATATCTGATTAATATCTTCACGTACCCAGATATCAAATATCGTAATTAAAAATCGGCCCCATGCCTCAGACGTAACCGATTCGTCTGTCAGATGACCTGAACCATCGTGCTTAACCAGCGGAATAAATTGTACCAGGCGAACATTTCCTTGTTGCAAACCACGGTACACTTCAACCGGTTGTAAACACTTCTGATGGTCAATCACCACGTTTAAAACATCATCACTAACATCCATGTTCTCACATCCTGTCATGCAAAATTCCCGATAAATACGATAAGTTGGCGAACATGCGTTACAGCAAACAGCATTGCGAGGGATAACACCGCGAGGGAGATCATAAATTTGTCACGCACCGCGCGAGATTCAGAAAAATCGCTATGACTCACATCCATCAGATTACGGCTGCGGGTGTAGTGCCAGAGGATAATCGCCACTATCGCCAGCACAACTACCGATATCCAGAACAACACTCCCGCCTGGTGCCAGTTGTGCTTAATCGCCAGCGCCATTAACGCGCCATAGCCCAACAACGTGCGAAACCAGGCCAGTGAAGTCCGCTCCGGTTGTAACCCCGGGTCAGCGATGCGTCGGGATTTGCGGCTATCCGGCATACAGCACCAGCGTCATGACAATCACCGCCACAATAGTCAGCATGACGCTGATAATCAGCAGGCTGTGGGTGTAGGGCAAGTCCTCTTTCAGTCGCATCGCCTTTTCGTTACGTAGCCAGCGCAGGTAGCCGTAGATCGCCAGACCGCCGGCAAACAGACACAGCAACAAGGCAAGCGCCTCACGGATGACCGGCGTGGCAAAATCCGGGGCCAGTTGATCAAGGCCAACCCCCGCCGCCAGAAATCCGAGCGCGGTGCGGATCCACGCCAGAAAAGTACGCTCATTTGCCAGCGAGAAGCGATAATCCGGTGCTTCTCCAAGGCGAGAAATCTTCATGACAGCTCCTTAAATATTGTTGTCTGGTCGTTATACCGGAACAGTTAAGGAGTATGAACCTGATTCTCAAACGAGAGGGCGAGTCGGGTGATGAGACAATGGGAAAGAGAGAGGGTGTTTGTAATGCCGGATGGAGAGTTGCGTTTTATCCGGCCTACAGGAGATGCAGGCCGGATAAGTCAGTTTTAACCTAATCCCCAGAAGAGCACCGCCAACAGTTGCGGGGTGATAATCCTCAAGAACATGACCAGCGGATAAACGGTTGCGTAGGAGAGCGCAGCCGCCCCGCTGGTGGCATGCAGGTTATTAGCAAACGCCAGAGCCGGGGGATCGGTCATTGAGCCAGCCAACATGCCGCACAGCGTCAGATAGTTCATTTTGGCAAAGATTCGCGCCAGCAAGCCCACGGTAATGAGCGGAATCGCGGTAATGAAAATACCGTAGCCCACCCAGCTCAGACCATCTCCCTGTGTTAGGGTATCGACAAAATCACCGCCTGACTTCAGTCCCACCACCGCAAGAAACAGCACGATACCCAACTCTCGCAACGCCAGGTTAGCGCTGGGAGGCATAAACCAGTACAGCTTACCGATGCTACCAATACGCCCCAGGATCAGGGCCATAATCAGCGGCCCGCCGGCCAACCCCAGTTTCAACGCCACCGGGAACCCCGGGATGAACAGCGGGATTGAACCCAGTAGAACACCCAGCCCGATACCGATAAATACCGGCAGCATCTGCACCTGCTGCAGTTTTTGCTGCGCGTTACCCACAACATTGGCAACGGCATCAATGGACGAAGGACGTCCCACCAGATTGAGGATATCCCCGAATTGCAGGCTGGCGTCACTGCTGGCTACCAGCTCAACACCCGCACGGTTCAGGCGGGAAATCACCACGTCGTAACGTTCTTTAAAGTGCAGGTCGCGGATACGTTTACCCAGCACCTGCTCGTTAGTCACCACCACGCGTTCGACGCGTAAATCGGTACCTCGCGTAGACAGCGATGTGTCTACCTCCTGCCCAATCACCACCTGCGCGTTATGCAGGTCAGCAGGCTGTCCGACCAGGTGTAGCAGGTCGCCCATCTGGATAACCGTCCCTGGCGACGGCACCATCAATGTCTCGTCACGTTTCAGACGCGAGCAGATGATTTTGTCGCTGTTCAGAATCGGGACATCTTGAATCGCCATATTGTTGATGTTTGGGTTTTCCACGCGGATGTTCATCGTCTGAATCAGTGCGTGCCCGTTGGTCAGCGTGGATTCATGCTGCTGGGCTTCAGCATCGACGTTAACGCGGAAAATAAGGCGCATCAGCCACATGGTCAGTAAAATTCCGCAGATGCCGAAAGGATAAGCCATGGCATAGCTCATCCCCATCTGGTCAACTACGTCGCCAGGCGTACCTAAATCTCGCAGAATTTGCTGCCCCGCACCTAACGCCGGGGTATTGGTGACCGCTCCAGAGAATATTCCCAGCACCACAGGGAGAGGAATGGCAAAAATCTTATGCAGGATCGCGGTGACCAGGCCACCCATGATGACAATCAGCACAGCAAACAGATTCAGCCGCAGGCCCGAAACGCGCAGAGAAGCAAAAAAGCCCGGCCCCACCTGAATACCAATGGTGTAGACGAAAAGAATCAGGCCAAATTCCTGAATAAAATGCAGCATGTCGCCGCTCAGGGTCATCCCTGCCTGATCGACAAAATGCCCGACGATAATACCGCCGAACAGCACGCCTCCAATGCCAAAACCCACGCCACGTATTTTTATGTTGCCGATCCATAACCCGACAACTGCCACTAATGCCAGAACGCTGACCGTCAATGCTATATCACTCATATCCTGTTCCCTGTGAATAACATCATTAAGTAAATGGATTCTCGCAGAGTACAGTCGCAATGTATGGGTGGTAAAGCACAAAAAAGCCCCGTCATTTCTGGCGGGGCAAAGGCATGGAGCTATTTAACTATCTAATGCAGGACGTTCGCTGATGGCGATACGTTGTGGAGCAATGGTTTCAGGTTCATTCCGGGTCAAATCAATATGCAGCAAGCCGTTAGTGAAGCTTGCGCCGGAGACCTCCATATTTTCAGCCAGCGTAAAGCTCAGGCTGAACGGCTGAGTGACCAGCCCCTGATGCAACCATTTGGTCTCTTTTTCCGGCTGCTGCGGCGTACCTTTCACGGTCAGGCGCGTGCCTTCCAGTTGAATATCCAGATCTTCCTGGCGGAAACCGGCTAACGCAAGGGTAATGCGGTAGTGGTTATCATCGCTCTTTTCGATGTTATAAGGCGGGAAGCTCTGGCTTTCACCGGTGTTTTGCAAGGCATTGGCCAGTTTGTCAAAACCGATCCATTGACGCAGCAGTGGGGATAAATCGTAGTTACGCATAATAATCTCCTTCTAAGAAGCGAGTAGGTACCTTTCGGCTCCCTGACGGCAAGCCGATGACTTAGCAAGGCCGCCTGAAGCGGCCTACAGAATTAGTTAATTTCGATGCGGCGCGGTTTGTTCGCTTCAGGAATCACGCGCTCAAGATCGATATACAGCAGACCATTTACCAGGTTTGCGCCGCGAACATGAATGTTCTCCGCTAACTGGAACTTGCGTTCAAAGTTGCGCTCGGCAATACCCTGATACAGGTAAGTACGTTCTTTTTGATCGTCCGCATGGGCGCCTTTTACCACCAGCAGATTGTCCTGGGCAGTAATTTCCAGTTCGCTTTCAGCAAAACCGGCAACGGCAATTGCAATGCGGTAATGGTTTTCGTCTACCAGCTCAACGTTGTACGGAGGGTAGCCGCCATTGCTCTGGCCCTGATTGTTTTCCAGCAGGTTAAACAGACGGTCAAAACCAATAGCAGAACGGTACAGCGGGGATAAATCAAAGTTACGCATAATCAATAGCTCCTGAAATCAGCGAGAATATTGACCTTCCATCATGGACAGGTCAGGTAGCCAGGACACCCATCAGGCATGCCCTTCATTTGTCTACACTCTAAAAATGGGTCTTAATACAAACTTTTCAAGCGTATTCATCTCACTTTTTTTGCAGTTTGTTGTCTATTGCATACACTGGGGGGAGCAGTTGTTCTCGTTAAATCGCGATGGCCGCCACAGTGCGACGAAATGGTGATGTTATTTTCGCAACGGATCGCTTTAACTCACCATGCAAACACGATAAATACAGATGAATAAATGATGATTAAAAAAATGTTGGTAACACTGACGATGTGTAGTGGGATGGCGTTTGTAAGCGGTTGTTCCAGCATCATGTCGCATACAGGTGGTAAAGAAGGGACGTATCCTGGCACGCGAGCCAGTGCCACAATGATTAGCGAAAGTGATACAAACTGGGGAACCAAGTCGCTGGCGATTCTGGATATGCCTTTTACCGCGGTGCTCGATACGGTATTGCTACCTTGGGATCTCTTTCGCAAAGATAACTCGGTGAGATCCCGCGTAGAAAAGAGCGAGGAGAGAACCCAGGCCACGAACGCCGTTATTCCCCCGGCAGAAATGTCTGCTCCATAAATTAACGCCCGGTTTCAGTCACCCACAGCTGGCGGAAACCCTCGACGTCTTCCATCCACGCAACCTGTCGACCATCAGGGGAGAAGACGATCGCATCGGCCGACGGCGGGTTATCATGACGTTCCGTTAAAAAATCAATCTCGCCCGTTTGAACATCACAACAGGCAATTCTGTTCTCCAGTACAAATCCCAGCCATTTCCCCGATGGGTGCCAGTTAAAGGCTGACTGAATATTCGTAGCGCACTGGGTAAGCTGACGCGGCGCTCCACCCTGTGGGGAAATCAGCCAAAGCTGTACAATACCGTTGTCATCACGCATTAAAAACGCAATCTCTGATGCCTTTGGATTACTGCGTACCCAGTGGCGAGGCTGATTCACCAGCCCCGGGAAGGCGCGCTCATGGGTAAACGTCAGACGGCGTTGGCGAATACCGGATGGTGGCGCAGGCATGGTCATGTCAGTCCCCTCCAGAGGCGCGTCCCCCGGCTGTTTCCAGCCACTTTCATCCTGTGGCAAATCAACAATAAACAGCTCCGGTACTTTCTCGCCAGTGGCTGATAGCGTATCACCGATAAACGCCAGCCTGTTTTCTCCAACCCAGCCCTCTTCATAGGCGCGGTTAATCTCATCGCTACCCGGTTTTGGCGTTGGTGTCGTCTGGCTCACCAGCACGCACCAATGGCTGCCACTGTATTCACGCGGATGCTGCGCGGAGACCTTCACCGGACCATACGGTGCAGCCACACCGACGTTGCGTAAATCGAGCGCCGGAGAGCGCTCATGCAGTACATGGTCGTTATAGGTGAAACTGACAAACTCACCGTTCGGGCTAAAGACATGCACATGACTCCCGCCGCGCAGCGCACCTGGCGTATAGGGCGCAGTAATATCCATTGCATCCAGATTCTCCACCCTAGCCTGCGTGACAATCACCCCACGACGATGATGGAAGTCGTAATGCCATGTTTCATCAGGATTTTCAGGCCCGTGAATGAAGACATATTTTTCCAACTTTGGATGAACGGTCACCACACCAACGTGCGATCCCTGAGTAGCCCGGTAAATCACCTCCAGCTCGCCAGTATGGATATTGACGCGCTCAATTGTTTCACCGGTAAAAGAGGCGCCGGAAGGGCGCACATCAAAGACCAGCCACTGGCTGTCCGGTGTCCAGGTATTGATATTGGTAAGCTGATGATTACGCGGCGTAAAGGTGATTTGCTTCATGGGATGCCCTGATACAAGACGATTAAAACAATCATACTTCACAAGCACTTCACTTTCAGGCTTTAGCGTATCGCCATCTTCATTTTTGCGGACAGAAAGATGGAACATTTTGACGTAGCGATTATCGGTTTAGGTCCGGCAGGCGCAGCGCTGGCGCGACAGTTGAGCGGAAAAATGCGCGTGATTGCGTTGGATAAAAAACGCCAGTGCGGCAACGAAGGTTTCACTAAACCCTGCGGCGGTCTGCTGGCCCCGGACGCCCAGCGTTCGTTTATCCGCGACGGGATAACCTTACCCGTTGATGTTATCGCCAACCCGCAGATTTTTAGCGTTAAAACGGTTGATGTTGCCGCTTCTTTGACGCGTAACTACCAGCGCAGCTACATTAATATCAACCGCCATGCTTTTGATTTATGGCTTAAATCTCTCATCCCTGATGATGTGCAGGTGTATCACGACAGCCTGTGTCGGAAAATCTGGCGCGAGGGCGATAAATGGCATGTTATCTTCCGCGCCGACGGTTGGGAGCAGCAGATCACTGCACGTTATCTGGTGGGGGCAGACGGTGCGAACTCACTGGTGCGCCGTCATCTCTATCCACAGCACCAAATCCGTAAATATGTCGCTATTCAACAATGGTTTGCGGAAAAGCATCCCGTACCGTTCTATTCCTGTATTTTTGATAACGATGCAACTGACTGTTATTCCTGGAGTATCAGCAAAGATGGCTATTTTATCTTTGGTGGCGCCTACCCCATGAAGGACGGACAGGCACGCTTTGACGCGCTGAAAGAGAAGCTGGAAGCGTTCCATTTCCAGTTCGGCAAACCGGTGAAAAGTGAAAAATGTACGGTGCTATTCCCCTCACGCTGGAAAGACTTCGTCTGCGGCGAGGACAACGCATTTTTGATTGGTGAAGCGGCCGGTTTTATCAGCGCCAGCTCGCTGGAAGGGATTAGCTATGCGCTGGACAGCGCGGAGATCCTCAAATCGGTACTGCTGCGGGATACGCCAGATATGAATCACGCTTACCGTAAAGCCACCCACAAGTTACGTCTCAAACTGTATGGCAAAATCCTGAAAAGCCGGGCCCTGACGTCGGCATTTTCCCGTAAATGGATTATGCGCAGCGGCGTTGCGCATATTCCCTTGGCAAAATCAGAAAGCCGCCCGCCAGCGAAAGAAAAACGTGAGAGAAAACGTAGTATGGCTATGACATTATGGCGCGTTTTTTTAAGGGACTGAGTTCACCTCACTGTCACGGCCTTGTGCCACTGTAGCCAGCGCGGGAAAGTTGGCGACGGTGTACCAGGAACCTGGCGTAGGCAGCCGCTCCATTGTACGGCCAGGCCAAAGTTCGAGTTGTGCCAACGCATCAAGGGAATATTCTCGCCAGTGATGTGGCAACATCAGTCTCAATGGCGAGGCTTGTTCACCCGGTACCGACGTCGGTAAACGCGAGTCACTCACATCATAGTTTCTGTGCAGAACCAAATATTTCTCTGGTACCCGGCGCTGGCTATTCCACCATTTGCCATCCAGCATATCAAACTGAAAGCGGGTGATTTTTTCCGGTTTTGCCCCCAATTGCATCAACGCCTGGCGCAGCGCGTTGTTCATCGCCACATCGTACATTTCCGTTGTTGCCAGTTGCCCATTGAGGATCAGCGATACCGCAATTCTGGCACCCAACAAATTTGAGTAGAGATCTTCCGGGGAAAATGCAGAAACCTCCTCCGAAAATCCTGGAACAGACTCAAAACCATACCATTGCGCAATTTCATGCCAGGCAGCGAGCTGAAACGCCAGATGCGCGGCCATCCATGCCGCCAGCGCATAACGATCAGCAGGCTCTGTGGGGGGTGTGAAAGCGTTAAATACGACATGCCGTTGCGCAAGCTCATCATCCAGACGCAGCGTAAATGATTGACCAAGCCGTGGAAGAAGATGGCTAAAGAGCCAGGCCGTCATGTCTGCGGTATCACGGACATGTGCGGTATCAATGAAGCCACCGCGAGCGGTATACACTATGCCGTTATTCTCATGCCCGATCCCTGCCAGATTCGCTAGCCCTAACAGTAGGCTATCGTTATAGCGGTGCTCGCCGATGCTATCGATCGTGACAACATTATCAAGTTCATAAAATGGCACCGGCATATGCAGTACCTGTGCGTGCAGGTCGTAGCCAAACGCGCAGCACGGACGTAATCCCTGAGGTGCAGGGAGGGGCGAAACTACCGGCCAGGCAGTACCCTGGGCCTTATCCTCTGTAGAAACGAGCTGCAAAGTTACAGGTATTGCCGCACGGGCTATCGCCGTTGCCAGCCATAAGAGCGCTATTAACACCACCTTATTGATCAAAATGCCTCTCCAACCTGAAAATAAAAACCGCTGCTCCCTTTGCCAATCCCATAATCAAGACGCACATTCACCCGGGGCTTAAATTCAAAGCGGTAGCCCACACCGGCGGACGGTAACCAGCGTCCATCGTCCAGCGCATGAAAAGAGGGTCCCATCGTGCCCGCACCGAGCCAACCAACCACACCATGCCGCCAGTCAAGTTTCCGCCGATACTCCAGTTGCCCGCTGACGGCGTTTTTATCCCGGTAGCGCCCTTCGTAATAACCGCGCATACGCTGATTGCTGCCAAGCAGCGGCATCATGCTCCACGGCACATCGCCCTGGGTAAACGCGCCGTCCATCTCCCAGGCAAGCACATTGTTCTCGTCCAGCGAGTGATAGCGGCTGTAGTGCAGTTGATATTCATCAAATCGCGTATCGCTTCCCACCTCTGGTGTGAATCGGGTATAGCGCACATCGGCATACTGTCCTTTACGCGGGTTGGGAACGAAATCACGATCGTCCCAGCTGAGTTCGACACTACTTCCGGAGCTGAGAACCGACGCCCCCTGCCCGGTATGCTCAATGTTGGGCGGATCGTTATCGTCCATTTGGGTAGCGTGCTGGGCGTTCAGCGACCAGCCAAGCCCCAGATAAACATTGGGTGCCAACTGGCGATACAACGTTGGACGCAACTCCAGAACCTGAGCGGTGTATTGCTGTTTTTGGTTATCTTTATCCCCAGCGCTAAAACCTTGCCCCCAGTAGTAGGTTGGAGTATCCGTTAATGCGCCATTGAGAAAGAATCGCCACCGATCGTCGGCAAAAAATGCGTAATTTTGCATCGTGATACCGAATGCGCCAGTTGAGCTAAAATAGCCGCTGAGCGTCAGCGTCGAGTTTTGGCTTACCGTATCATTCGGGTCAGGGCGATACATCCCCACCACCGCTGTACCGATCCCTAACCCCAGCTCCGGGGTATAAAACGGTCCCGGCATTACGCCCCAGTCAATGCCTTTGCTGGCGTCAAAGCTATCACTGGCACCCAACTTATTTAGCCAACCGTCAACTTCGCCTCGGCTCGGCAACGCTGCCCGCACTGTACAGGAGAGCAGGTTGAACAGCAGGAAGAGGGTAAGACGGCTCAAAAGCGATACTCTCCCGCCATGAAGAAACTGTTACGTTCAGCAAAGCCGATTTCGGTCGTGACGTTGAAGTTCCGGGTAATTTCATACTGTGCGCCCACCAGCACGTTCCAGGGGGATTGGAGATGCTGTTTAACGTCAAAGCGACCATTACCGTCTTTGTTGGCAATATCAACGAGTCTTTGCAGCGTTTCAGACGGCATGGTGAGGTCGTTAAGGCTACCGCTAAATTCTTGCTGCACGTCCTGGTACATACTGCCAACCCATAGATTCAACTTTCCGGATGGCAGGTGCAGCGCATCCACACCGGGGGTGGTAAAGCGATAACCGATGCGCGGAGAAAGGGTTAAGGCGTCAATACTCCCATCCAGAATATCGAACCGCGTCTGGGTGTAGTTGGCATCAAAAGCAGTAAACCAGTTGCCTACACCGCCAACCAGCGTCGTCCCTACGCCGTAGGTGGTGCCTTTAAAGTCGAGCTGAAACGCCAGATTCTGCAAACTGCTTGGTGTGCGGTCTTTAAGGGGGCCTTTTATCCCGACGCCTATTTGCGAAACGGAGTGGCCATCGGTATAGCCAATCAAGCCATAGACATTCATAAACGGCAGCAGCCAGGCATCCAGCTTCAGCGTTTCGGTTTTACTGCGTTCACGCGTATTGCCGACGCTAATTTTAAACGCGTTATCCAGTGAGCGGCCACCGAGGGAAAGACCGTTGAAGTTAATACTATCCACATTAATATTTTGTCGGATATTCATGTAGTTAATATTCACGCCAAACGGTGCCGGTAGTTCATATCCGCGCTTACGCGCTTCATCGCCTAAAAAGGGCAAAATGGTGTGGTTTTCGGCAGGTTTAACCGTCGTTTTTTCCGGTACAGGCGCAGACAGACCGTCATCCTGATAGCCAAAGAGAGGTGTAATAGTTGAGCTGGAATCCGTCGCGGCACTGGCATGAAAAACCAGACAGGAAGACGTTATCAACACCACGCGGATGCTTGTGTTTGTCATAAGAAAGTTTAGTAGCAGGCAGGAATTGCCCAGATATAAAAGAAGAAGGGAGAGTATAGAAGTTACGTACTATGTGGAGGTATTAATGTGCGGTTTCACATCTGATAATATAAATATATGTTTTATAACATTTTAATGTTAATGCCCAGCCGAGGCCAGGCATAACACGCATCAGGAAAGGACGTATTTCTCTATCGCCCAGGCGACGCCATCTTCAAGGTTAGATTTCGTCACGAAGTTGGCGATTTCTTTGACTGATGGAATAGCGTTATCCATGGCAACGCCCACGCCTGCGTATTCAATCATCGCAATGTCGTTTTCCTGATCGCCAATCGCCATCACCTCTTCGGCTTTAATGCCTAACGCATCGGCCAGCGATTTTACGCCCGTCCCTTTATTGACGCGTTTATCGAGGATTTCGAGGAAATACGGCGCACTTTTCAGCACGGTGTACTTCTCTTTTACTTCCGCAGGTAGACGAGAGATAGCTTTATCGAGGATCTCCGGCTCGTCAATCATCATCACTTTCAGGAACTGGGTTGCAGGATCCATTTTCTCGGCTTCGCAGAACACCAACGGAATCGTCGCAACAAACGATTCGTGTACCGTGTAGTAGCTGATATCACGGTTCGCGGTATACAGCGTATTGCGATCGAGGGCGTGGAAATGCGAGCCAACTTCCCGGGAGAGCTGCTCCAGGTAACGATAATCATCATAGCTCAGCGCGGTTTGCGCCACGGTACTGCCATCCCCTGCTTTCTGCACCAGCGCACCGTTGTAGGTAATGCAGTAGTCACCGGGTTGTTCCATATGTAGTTCTTTCAGATAGCTGTGAACGCCGGCATACGGGCGTCCCGTGGTCAGCACCACATTCACGCCACGCGCGCGTGCCGCGGCAATCGCCGTTTTGACCGCTGGTGAAATGGTGTGATCGGGTAGCAGAAGTGTGCCATCCATGTCGATAGCAATAAGTTTGATAGCCATGAGTTCCCCGGATTAAATGAGTCCGTCCTCATGCTAACGCGATTCCGCTCAAAAAACAGCTACGAAAAGGGGGATAGAAAGGGGAATCGAGATTCCCCTTTTTGTAGATTGGTTGTCGTTTGTAGGCCTGATAAGCAACGCGCCATCAGGCACAATACAACGTCTTGCCGGATGGCGGCGTAAACCGCCTTATCCGGCCTACAGATTGGCTTAAATATCGATGTTCGCCGCTTTCAGGGCGTTCTCTTCGATAAATGCGCGACGCGGTTCAACGGCATCGCCCATCAGCGTGGTGAACAGCTGGTCGGCAGCAATCGCATCCTTCACGGTAACGCGCAGCATACGACGGCTTTCCGGATCCATGGTGGTTTCCCACAGCTGTTCCGGGTTCATCTCGCCCAGACCTTTATAACGCTGGATAGCGAGGCCACGACGAGACTCTTTCTGCAGCCATTCCAGCGCCTGCTCAAAGCTGGCAACCGGCTGGCGACGCTCGCCACGTTCGATAAACGCATCGTCTTCGATCAGCCCACGCAGCTTCTCGCCAAGCGTACAAATACGATGGTACTCGCCACCGGTCACAAATTCATGTTCCAATGGATAGTCAGTATCGACACCGTGGGTACGCACCCGGATCACCGGTTCGAACAGGTTCAGTTCAGCGTCTTTACGCACGAAGCTATTCCAGGTGCTGCCGTGCATTTCGTTTTCATTAAGCACGTTAACCAACTGGGAAACCCAGGCCGTAACTTTCGCTTCATCAGCCAGATCGGATTCTGGCAGCGTCGGTTGATAAACCAGCTCTTTCAGCAGCGCTTTCGGGAAACGACGTTCCATACGGCCAATCATTTTCTGTGTCGCGTTGTATTCAGAAACCAGTTTCTCTAACGACTCACCTGAAAGGGCTGGTGCGTTGGCATTGATGTGCAGCGTTGCGCCATCCAGAGCGATAGAGATCTGATACTGATCCATCGCTTCGTCATCTTTAATGTACTGTTCCTGCTTGCCTTTTTTCACTTTGTACAGCGGTGGCTGTGCAATGTAAACGTGGCCGCGTTCAACGATTTCCGGCATCTGACGATAGAAGAAGGTCAACAGCAGCGTACGAATGTGCGAGCCATCGACGTCGGCATCGGTCATGATGATGATGCTGTGATAACGCAGTTTGTCCGGGTTGTACTCGTCACGACCGATGCCACAGCCGAGCGCGGTGATCAGCGTCGCGACTTCCTGAGAGGAGAGCATCTTGTCAAAGCGCGCTTTCTCGACGTTGAGGATTTTACCCTTCAGCGGCAGAATCGCCTGGTTTTTACGGTTACGGCCCTGCTTAGCAGAACCGCCCGCGGAGTCCCCTTCCACAAGGTACAGTTCGGACAGCGCCGGGTCGCGTTCCTGACAGTCCGCCAGCTTGCCCGGCAGGCCCGCTAAGTCCAGCGCGCCTTTACGACGGGTCATTTCACGCGCACGACGTGCAGCTTCACGAGCACGCGCAGCATCAATAATTTTGCCGACAACGATTTTCGCGTCAGACGGGTTTTCCAGCAGATATTCGCTCAGCAGTTCGTTCATCTGCTGTTCTACCGCCGATTTCACCTCAGAGGAGACCAGCTTGTCTTTGGTCTGTGAGGAGAACTTCGGATCCGGTACTTTCACGGAAACAACGGCAATCAGGCCTTCACGGGCATCGTCACCAGTAGCGCTGACTTTCGCTTTTTTGCTGTAGCCTTCTTTGTCCATGTAGGCGTTCAGGGTACGGGTCATCGCCGCACGGAAGCCTGCAAGGTGAGTACCGCCGTCACGCTGTGGAATGTTGTTGGTGAAGCAGTAGATGTTTTCCTGGAAACCATCGTTCCACTGCAGCGCAACTTCAACGCCGATACCGTCTTTTTCGGTGGAGAAGTAGAAAATATTCGGGTGGATCGGCGTTTTGTTTTTGTTGAGGTATTCAACAAACGCCTTGATGCCACCTTCGTAGTGGAAATGGTCTTCTTTGCCGTCACGCTTGTCGCGCAGACGAATAGAGACGCCGGAGTTCAGGAATGACAGCTCACGCAGACGTTTCGCCAGAATGTCGTATTCAAATTCAACAACATTGGTAAAGGTTTCGTGGCTTGGCCAGAAACGGACCTGAGTCCCGGTCAATTCTGTTTCGCCGGTTACTGCCAGCGGCGCCTGCGGCACACCGTGCACGTAAGTTTGCTGATGCACTTTGCCTTCACGACGAATCACCAGTTCCAGCTTCTGTGACAGGGCGTTAACGACGGAAACACCCACGCCGTGCAGACCGCCGGAAACTTTATAGGAGTTATCATCGAATTTACCGCCTGCGTGCAAAACGGTCATGATAACTTCCGCTGCCGAAACGCCCTCTTCCGGGTGAATACCGGTTGGGATACCACGGCCATCATCGGTAACGGACACGGAGTTGTCAGCGTGAATCGTTACCACGATATCTTTACAGTGACCCGCGAGCGCTTCGTCGATAGCGTTATCTACCACCTCGAATACCATGTGGTGCAGACCGGTGCCGTCATCCGTGTCGCCGATATACATACCCGGGCGCTTACGCACCGCATCCAGTCCTTTCAGGACTTTGATACTGGAGGAGTCATAAGAATTCGACATCAACGTTTCTCGCTCATTTTATCTTGGGTTAATCCGTTATTTTACCCTTTTCCACGGTAAACATCTTCGAATTTTCATCGGACATGTCTATAACGTGTTCAGCGCTTATTGCGCTGACAAAGACCTGAGATTGCGTGGCTTTTAAGCGGCTGGCCAGCAGTCCGCGACGCGCGTCATCCAGTTCAGAGGCAAAATCATCTATCAGGTACAGGCAGCGCCGCCCGCTTTCACGGGTCAGGAACTCCCCTTGCGCCAGACGTAAGGCGCACATCAGCAGCTTTAGCTGCCCACGCGACAACGTATCTTCCACCGGCGCACCGTCGGCGCGAATGCGGAAATCCGCCTTATGCGGGCCGTGCGCAGTGTAGGTCAACATGCGATCGCGTTCAAAACTGCGTTCCAGCACTTCGGCATAATCAGTCTCTTTCTCCCAGCCGCGCTGGAATGAGAAGGAGAGCGAAAACTCGGGAAGAAACTGCTGGCAGGTATCCGCCATATCCTGCGCGATACCGGCGCTGTACTCCGCGCGCCAGGTGCTGATTTGTTCCGCCAGCGGGATAAGTTCTCTATCCCACGGGCGCAGTTGCTCATAACGACTCACCTGGCGCAGCGCTGCATTGCGCTGCTTGAGCAGTCGCTTCAGGTTGCTCCAGGCGGTGAAAAATCCGACTTCATTGTGAAAGCATCCCCAGTCAAGGAATGCTCTTCTGTATTTGGGGCCGCCGTTGAGTAAAGTAAACCCCTCAGGCGTGATCAGCTGCATCGGCATCAGGTGCGCCAGTTCTGCGACCTTGTGCCCGTCAGTGCCGTCAATGCGCACTTTGCTGTCGCCCAGTTTGTCTTTCGTCAGGCCAATCGACGTCTCACGTTCTTCACCCTGCAAACGCCCGTGTAAAACAAACGACTCCTGCTCGTGGCGAATCACGCGGCCAATCTGCAAACTGCGAAACGCCCGGCCATGGCCGAGCGTATAGATGGCTTCCAGGACGCTGGTTTTGCCGCTGCCGTTCGCGCCAACCAGGAAGTTAAAGCCAGGGGATAAAGCGAGATCCGCATTTTCAATATTTCGGAAATCTTTAATCAGGAGTCGGGATAGCGACATATCAACTCATAACCAGGGCGTTATCGTCGCAGTTAGTCTGGTTACGGCCAGCGCACAGCAACCGGAGCGTACTGAAGTACGTGAGGATTGCGAGCACTGCCCGGAGCCAGAATAACAAGTAAGATAGCCCGATATTCTTTACAAGCGCATAGGCATGACGACATAGGCTGCAGATTGTGACGCTGCATCTTCAATCTGTACGCTCGATACGGAATCGGTCAGCAGAATACGCACGTTCTCGCACTTCAGCGCGTTCAGAACGTCCAGTACGTAGCTCACGTTAAAGCCGATTTCCAGTTCTGTACCAGGATAGGAGACATCCAGAATTTCTTCTGCTTCTTCCTGCTCCGGGTTGTTGGCGGTGATTTTGAGCTGGTTTTCGCTGACATACAGACGCACGCCGCGGAATTTCTCGTTCGAGAGGATCGCCGCACGCGCAAACGCCTGTTTGAGGATATCGCAACCGGCTTCCAGATGCTTGTCCGGATTCTTCGGCAATACGCGGCGATAATCCGGGAAACGGCCATCAACCAGCTTAGAGGTGAAGATGAAGTCACCAACGTGCGCACGAATGTTGTTGCTGCCAATCTGCACGCGCAGCGGGTTATCGCCGCCGTCGAGCATACGCATCAGTTCAATCACACCTTTACGCGGTACGATCACCGAATGGCTTGGCAACGGCTGACCGACAGGCATTGAACAAACCGCCAGACGGTGACCGTCGGTCGCCACGGTACGCAGCTCTTCCCCTTCGGTTTCAAACAGCATGCCGTTTAAGTAGTAACGTACGTCCTGATGCGCCATCGAAAACTGCGTGGCTTCAATCAGGCGCTTCATCGTCGCCTGCGGCAGGGTGAATTCGACTTCGCTCTGCCAGTCGTCCAGATTCGGGAAGTCGGCAGCAGGCAGCGTAGACAGCGAGAAACGGCTGCGACCAGAACGCACCAGCATACGGTCGCCTTCCAGTTGAACGGCAATTTCCGCGCCTTCCGGCAATCCACGGCAAATATCGAAGAATTTACGCGCCGGAACGGTGGTCGCGCCAGGTTCATGAGGCTGGATCAGCGCCACGCGCGCCACCATCTCCATTTCGAGATCGGTACCGGTCAGCGAAAGCGTGCCGTCAGCAACCTGCAGCAGCAGGTTTCCGAGAATAGGCAGTGTAGGACGTCCACCCAGCGGGCCGCTGACCTGCTGAAGCGGTTTTAATAAATGTTCACGTTCAACGGTAAATTTCATAGCGTCACGAAGATAATGTTCTGATTAAATTGGAGAAATCTTCTTTAATATCATGGCTTTCTTCACGCAACTGCTCAATCTTGCGGCAGGCATGAAGCACGGTAGTATGGTCACGCCCACCAAACGCGTCGCCAATTTCCGGCAGACTGTGGTTAGTGAGCTCTTTTGCCAGCGCCATCGCCATCTGGCGCGGACGAGCTACCGAGCGAGATCGACGCTTAGAAAGCAGATCCGCAATTTTGATTTTGTAATACTCCGCCACCGTCTTCTGGATATTGTCGATGGTGACCAGCTTTTCCTGCAAAGCCAGCAGATCGCGCAGCGCTTCACGCACGAAATCGATAGTAATCGCCCGGCCGGTAAAATTGGCGTTGGCGATCACGCGGTTCAGTGCGCCTTCCAGCTCACGTACGTTAGAGCGTAGACGCTTGGCAATAAAGAACGCGACTTCACCCGGCAGACGAATGTCGTTTTCATCGGCTTTTTTCATCAGGATCGCAACACGCGTTTCCAGTTCAGGCGGTTCGATCGCGACAGTCAGTCCCCAGCCAAAGCGGGATTTCAGACGATCTTCAACGCCGTTGATCTCCTTCGGATAGCGATCCGAGGTCAGGATGATCTGCTGATTGCCTTCCAGCAGGGCGTTAAAGGTGTGGAAAAACTCTTCCTGCGATCGCTCTTTATTCGCGAAGAATTGGATATCGTCAATCAGCAGCGCGTCAACGGAACGGTAGTAGCGTTTAAACTCTTCGATCGCGTTGTTTTGCAGGGCTTTGACCATGTCCTGCACAAAACGCTCGGAGTGCATATACACCACTTTGGCGTTTGGCTTACGCGCCATAATGCCGTTACCGACAGCGTGCAACAGGTGGGTTTTACCCAGACCCGTACCGCCATAAAGGAATAACGGATTGTAGGCGCCGCCAGGATTGTCCGCCACCTGACGTGCCGCCGCGCGCGCCAGTTGGTTAGATTTACCTTCAACGAAGTTATCAAACGTGTGTTTGACGTTGACGTTAGAACGATAGGTAGGTTCTGCCGGAGCCGGGACGTTATCCCAGCCTGGACGCGCCGCCGGAGCAGCACGTTGCGGTTGCACTTGCTGAGCCACGTGGGCGGGCGCAACAACATTGTTGACCGGCGTTTTCAGCGTTTGCGTGACGGGTTTAGTGCCGACTTCAAAGCGCAGCTGTGGGGCATCCGCTCCACAGAAATTATTGAGTAATCCATTAATATTATTAAGGTATTTATCCCTTACCCAATCGAGCACGAAACGGTTTGGCGCATACAAAGCCAGCGTGTTATCGCTCAGTTCCGCCTGCAACGGGCGTATCCACATACTGAACTCTGTGGCTGGTAACTCATCCTGCAATCGGGCAAGACACTGCTGCCAAAGCGAAAGTGACACGGCGGACTCCACTCGAACAAAAGTCGATAAATGACAAAGGCTGAAACATTCATGATTGTTGACGCACATCGACAAGACCCTATGCAAAGGGTGACGTGCGAATTGCTATCTGCAATTTTTACCCGATCAGGATCCATTGAAACGATCAGGACCGCGGATCATAGCGTAAACTGAGAAAGAGATCTTCTGTTTCTCACAGATTCTTCCCGATTTATCCACAGGATGATCCAGAATCGGCTAAGTGTAAACGATCCTGGAGAAGTGCTGCAGGTTTTAGCGCGCATATTGAAAAAATTAATGAGTAAAGATGCTTTACTGCTTAAACGATCTAATAAAGATCCCGTGCGATCCTTGCGCTTTATCCACCAGCCCGTATAATTCTTACCCCCAGCGAGTAACGGTCGCCTTACGGCGTCAACGCTGCCTGTTTTTTACGCGAAACCATGCGGAAAAAAGCGGGAAATAAGGAAAGAGAATTGACTCCGGAGTGTACAATTATTACAATCCGGCCTCTTTAATCACCCACACTGTGGCGTAAGTCGTTCGAAATTCGTTCGGGTATACGCAAAAGTCAGTGAATTTATTCAAGTTTAGGTAGAAATCGCCATGAAACGCACTTTTCAACCGTCTGTACTGAAGCGCAACCGTTCTCACGGCTTCCGTGCTCGTATGGCTAATAAAAATGGTCGTCAGGTTCTGGCACGTCGTCGTGCTAAAGGCCGTTCTCGTCTGACCGTTTCTAAGTAATAAAAGCTAGCCCCTGAGTGGTTAAGCTCGCATTTCCCAGGGAGTTACGTTTGTTAACTCCCACTCATTTCACATTCGTCTTCCAGCAGCCACAACGGGCTGGCACGCCGCAAATCACCATCCTCGGCCGCCTGAATTCGCTGGGGCATCCCCGTATCGGTCTTACAGTCGCCAAGAAAAATGTTAAACGTGCGCATGAACGCAATCGGATTAAACGTCTGACGCGTGAAAGCTTCCGTTTACGTCAGCACGAGCTTCCAGCAATGGATTTCGTGGTGGTGGCGAAAAAAGGGGTTGCTGACCTCGATAACCGTGCTCTCTCGGAAGCGTTGGAAAAATTATGGCGTCGCCATTGTCGCCTGGCTCGCGGGTCCTGATAGCCCTCATTCGGGTCTATCAACGCCTGATCAGTCCGCTGCTTGGGCCGCATTGCCGTTTCACTCCAACCTGTTCGAGCTACGGAATTGAGGCATTGCGCAGGTTTGGAGTGATAAAAGGCAGTTGGTTGACGGTGAAACGCGTATTAAAATGCCACCCTTTACACCCTGGTGGTGACGATCCCGTCCCGCCCGGACCATTTGATACCAGAGAACACTAACGATGGATTCGCAACGCAATCTTTTAGTCATCGCTTTGCTGTTCGTGTCTTTCATGATCTGGCAAGCCTGGGAGCAGGATAAAAACCCGCAACCTCAGGCCCAACAGACCACGCAGACAACGACCACCGCAGCGGGTAGCGCCGCAGACCAGGGCGTACCGGCCAGTGGCCAGGGGAAACTGATTACGGTTAAAACTGACGTGCTTGATCTGACCATCAACACCCGTGGTGGTGATGTGGAACAGGCTTCACTGCCAGCTTACCCGAAAGAACTCGGTTCTACCGAACCGTTCCAGTTACTGGAAACCACGCCACAGTTCATCTACCAGGCACAGAGTGGCCTGACAGGTCGTGACGGCCCGGATAACCCGGCTAACGGCCCACGTCCGCTGTACAACGTCGATAAAGACGCGTTTGTACTGGCTGACGGTCAGAACGAACTGCAGATCCCGATGACCTATACTGACGCAGCGGGTAACACATTCACTAAAACGTTTGTTCTTAAGCGTGGTGAATATGCTGTCAACGTTAACTACAGCGTGCAGAACGCCGGCGAAAAACCGCTGGAAATCTCCACCTTTGGTCAGTTGAAGCAATCCATCAATCTGCCATCTCATCGCGACACCGGTAGCAGCAACTTTGCGCTGCACACCTTCCGTGGCGCGGCGTACTCCACGCCGGATGAGAAGTATGAGAAATACAAATTCGACACCATTGCTGAAAACGAAAACCTGAACGTCAATGCTAAAGATGGCTGGGTCGCAATGCTGCAACAGTATTTCGCAACGGCATGGGTTCCGCGTAACGACGGCACCAACAACTTCTATACCGCTAACCTGGGTAACGGCATTGCCGCTATCGGCTATAAATCACAGCCGGTACTGGTACAGCCTGGCCAGACTGGCGCGATGACCAGCACCCTGTGGGTCGGCCCGGAAATTCAGGATAAAATGGCGGCCGTTGCACCGCACCTGGATCTGACCGTGGATTACGGCTGGTTGTGGTTCATTTCTCAGCCGCTGTTTAAACTGCTGAAGTGGATCCATAGCTTCCTGGGTAACTGGGGCTTCTCCATCATCGTTATCACCTTTATCGTTCGTGGCATCATGTACCCGCTGACCAAAGCGCAGTACACCTCCATGGCGAAGATGCGTATGCTGCAGCCGAAGATTCAGGCTATGCGTGAACGTCTGGGCGATGACAAACAGCGTCAGAGCCAGGAAATGATGGCCCTGTACAAAGCTGAGAAGGTAAACCCGCTGGGCGGCTGCTTCCCGCTGATCATCCAGATGCCAATCTTCCTGGCGTTGTACTACATGCTGATGGGCTCCATTGAACTGCGTCATGCGCCGTTCGCCCTGTGGATCCATGACCTGTCTGCACAGGACCCGTACTACATCCTGCCGATTCTGATGGGCGTGACGATGTTCTTCATTCAGAAGATGTCTCCGACCACCGTAACCGACCCGATGCAGCAGAAGATCATGACCTTCATGCCGGTCATCTTCACCGTGTTCTTCCTGTGGTTCCCGTCAGGTCTGGTGCTGTACTATATCGTCAGCAACCTGGTAACCATTATTCAGCAGCAGCTGATTTACCGTGGTCTGGAGAAACGTGGCCTGCATAGCCGCGAGAAGAAAAACTCCTGATTCGGTGTAGGCCGGATTAGGCGAAGCCGCCATCCGGCAAACGGAACATAAAGTAAAGGGCGGTCATTAGACCGCCTTTTTTATTGCATTAAGAAGAGACAAACCATGAGCCATAACGACACCATCGTCGCTCAGGCCACCCCACCGGGACGTGGTGGCGTGGGTATCCTGCGTATCTCCGGCCTGAAGGCGCGTGAGGTCGCAGAAACCGTACTGGGGAAACTGCCCAAACCGCGTTATGCCGATTATCTGCCGTTTAAAGACGCGGATGGCAGCGCGCTGGATCAGGGGATTGCCTTGTGGTTCCCCGGCCCAAACTCCTTTACCGGCGAAGACGTTTTAGAGCTTCAGGGCCACGGAGGTCCGGTGATTCTTGACCTGCTGCTCAAACGTATTCTGACCATTCCCGGGCTGCGCATTGCCAGACCGGGTGAATTCTCCGAGCGAGCGTTTCTCAATGATAAGCTCGATTTAGCCCAGGCCGAGGCGATTGCCGACCTGATCGATGCCAGCTCAGAGCAAGCCGCTCGCTCGGCGCTGAACTCGTTGCAGGGCGCATTTTCCGCACGGGTAAATCATCTTGTGGAAGCGCTCACTCACCTGCGCATCTATGTTGAAGCTGCGATCGACTTCCCGGATGAAGAAATCGACTTCCTGTCTGACGGCAAGATTGAAGCGCAACTCAACAGCGTTATCAGCGATCTTGATGCCGTGCGTGCGGAAGCGCGTCAGGGCAGCCTGCTGCGCGAAGGGATGAAGGTGGTGATTGCCGGTCGGCCAAACGCCGGGAAATCAAGCCTGCTGAACGCGCTGGCTGGCCGTGAGGCGGCCATTGTCACCGATATCGCCGGGACTACTCGCGACGTGCTGCGTGAGCATATTCACATCGACGGCATGCCGCTACACATCATCGACACCGCCGGTTTGCGCGATGCCAGCGACGAAGTTGAACGCATCGGTATCGAACGTGCCTGGCAGGAAATTGAACAGGCCGACCGTGTACTGTTTATGGTTGATGGCACCACCACCGACGCCGTGGACCCGGCAGATATCTGGCCAGACTTTATTGCCCGTCTGCCAGCCAAACTGCCGATCACCGTGGTGCGTAACAAAGCGGATATTACCGGTGAGACGCTGGGCCTTAGCGAAGTAAATGGCCACTCACTGGTTCGCCTCTCTGCGCGTACCGGTGAAGGCGTTGACGTACTGCGTAATCATCTCAAACAGAGCATGGGCTTTGAAACCAATATGGAAGGCGGCTTCCTGGCGCGTCGTCGTCACCTGCAGGCGCTGGCAGAAGCGGCGGAGCATCTCGAGCAGGGTAAAGCCCAACTGCTCGGAGCATGGGCCGGAGAATTGCTGGCTGAGGAGCTACGCCTGGCGCAGCAGAACCTCAGTGAGATCACTGGAGAATTTACCTCCGACGATCTGCTGGGACGGATTTTCTCCAGCTTCTGTATTGGTAAGTAACGTTGTGTTGCCCGGTGGCGCGATGCTAACCGGGCCTACAGGCCCCGTAGGCCGGATAAGGCATTTACGCCGCCATCCGGCAACAACTATTTCCCATGTGGAAATCACTGTTGTCCAAATGGCAACTCGTGCAGTTGACTCTCTGACCGTATGCTTAGCGCCACATTTCTTATGAGGTCGCTATGACACGCTTTCTAATCTGCAGTTTCGCCCTGGTTCTTCTTTATCCTGCCGGTATTGATATGTATCTGGTGGGGCTGCCCCGTATTGCTGCCGATTTACAGGCCAGCGAGGCGCAACTGCATATCGCGTTTTCGGTTTATCTGGCAGGAATGGCGACGGCGATGCTGTTCGCCGGTAAAATTGCCGACCAGTCAGGTCGCAAACCGGTCGCCATAGTCGGCGCACTCATCTTTATTTTCGCCTCTGCGCTATGTTCTTTCGCCGAAAGCGGTACGCCATTCCTCATAGGTCGTTTTATTCAGGGCGTAGGTGCGGGCTGTTGCTACGTGGTGGCTTTCGCTATCCTGCGCGATACGCTCGACGATCGCCGCCGGGCGAAGGTACTGTCGCTGTTGAACGGAATTACCTGTATTGTGCCGGTGTTGGCTCCAGTGATGGGGCATCTGATCATGCTCAAATACCCGTGGCAGAGCCTGTTCTACACGATGATGGGAATGGGTGTGGCTGTTTGCCTGCTGTCGGTGTTTGTCCTGCGAGAATCGCGCCCAGCAACGCTTATGGCGACGACGGAAAAGAACCACACGACCGAATCACTGGTAAACCGCTTTTTCTTAAGCCGTCTGGCCATTACCACCCTCAGCGTATCGGTGATCCTGACCTTCGTGAACACGTCTCCGGTGCTGCTGATGGAAGTGATGGGCTTCGACCGTGGTGAGTACGCCACCACGATGGCCATGACCGCAGGCATCAGTATGGCGGTCTCTTTCTCTACGCCATTTGCTCTGAGCGTATTTAAGCCTCGCGTTCTGATGCTGACCTCACAGGTGCTGTTTCTGTGTGCCGGCGTGGTGTTAACCCTTGCCACTTCACACGCAGTAACGCTTTTCGGGCTGACGTTAATCTGCGCCGGATTCTCGGTCGGCTTCGGTGTTGCGATGAGCCAGGCGCTTGGGCCGTTCTCGCTGCGCGCGGGCGTCGCCAGCTCGGCATTAGGTATTGCCCAGGTTTGCGGTTCCTCGCTGTGGATTTGGCTGGCGGCGGTTCTTGGCCTTGATGCGCTGAATATGCTGATCGGGATTCTGATTGGCTGTAGCATAGTGAGTATCATGCTGATTATCACTGTTGCACCTAACCGGTCCGCGCCAACTCATGAAGAAATCCCTCAGCAGTCTCGATCTTAATTTATTGCTCTGCCTGCAGCTGTTGATGCAGGAACGCAGCGTCACTAAAACCGCCAAACGGATGAACGTCACACCGTCGGCGGTCAGTAAGTCGCTGTCGAAGCTGCGGACCTGGTTTGATGATCCCTTGTTTGTGAACACCCCGCTGGGGCTATCGCCGACGCCGCTGATGGTCAGCATGGAGCAGAGCCTTGCTGAATGGATGCAGATGGGCAATCAGTTGCTCGATAAGCCGCACCATGAGTCTCCACGCGGGCTGAAGTTTGATCTGGCGGCCGAAACGCCGTTAGTGATGATCATGTTCAATGCGCTCTCCCAGCAGATTTATCAGCGCTATCCCCAGGCGACAATCAAAATACGCAACTGGGACTATGATTCGCTGGATGCCATTATCCGCGGTGAAGTGGATATTGGCTTTACCGGGCGCGAAAGTCATCCGCGTTCGCGCGAACTGCTGAGTTTGTTGCCATTGTCGATCGACCATGAAGTGCTGTTTTCCGATCTCCCCTGCGTCTGGCTACGTGAAGATCATCCCGCACTGCAGGAAGAGTGGAATCTGGACACCTTTCTGCGCTATCCGCACATCAGCATTAGCTGGGAGCAAAGCGATACATGGGCGCTGGATGAAGTCCTGCAAGAAATGGGACGCGCACGCAATATCGCGTTATGTCTGCCCGGTTTTGAGCAATCGCTGTTTATGGCCGCGCAGCCGGATCACGCGCTGATAGCCACCGCACCGGTCTATTGCCAGCGTTATAACCAACTCCACCAGCTTCCACTCGTTGCACGGCCAATGCCATTTGATACGGCGCAACTGGAAAAAATGCGCGTACCGTTCACTCTTCTTTGGCATAAACGCAACAGCCACAATCCTAAGATCGTCTGGCTAAAAGACACGATCAAGGCGCTTTATCGCGATATCTCCTGACGATCCTTCATTTTGGTGTTGCTAAATCGACCATTCTGGCAACAGAAATGTAAATATCGCGTAATGTCTCCCATTTTCGCTTAGTTTTTGGGCAGCAAAGCCTGCCCGGAAGCCGTGTAAATGTTACTCTGGTAATAATCACGGACCATTAATCACGGAGCGACAAATGGCGACACATTTTGCCAGAGGGATTCTTACGGAGGGACACCTGGTTTCAGCTCGCCTCCCTTCTCCATGTCATATCGAAGCAAGAGATCTACCCGCTCATCGCCGGACACGTTTCCTGGCTTCCCGAAGTCTTCTCGCTGAACTGATGTTTATGCTTTACGGCACCAGCACGCTGCCCGAAATTGTTACTCAGGCCAAAGGTAAGCCCGTTTTTCGCGATAAGAACCTGCCGGGTTTTTCGATTTCCTATGCCGGGAATATCGTCGGCGTTGTGCTAACAACTGAAGGAACGTGCGGCCTGGATATGGAACTTCAGCGGGCCACCCGCGGGTTTCACAATCCAAATTCAACGGAAACGTGGCGCTTCTCCAGTAACGAAAACCTGTGGATCAATAACCAAAACGACCCCAACGAAGCACGCGCGCAGCTCATTACATTGCGCCAGAGCGTACTCAAACTCACTGGCGATGTGTGCAATGACGATCCGCGCGAGCTCCAGCTTTTACCCGGCGCAGGGCGCCTGAAATGTGCCCATGTGGCGCAGGTTGAAGCCATTTGCGATGCGGAAGATGTACTGGTGTGGTCAGTTGCGGTTACGCCAACCATTGAAAAACTCAAAGTTTGGGAGTTTGATGGTAAACAGGACTGGAAAATTTTGCCTGATATCCAGACTCGCGCCAATGAGCCAACGGGTCGTCTGATCCGGTTCTCTCAATTATGTGCAGCGAAGAGCCATACGCTTTGATTTAACCTTCATGATGAAACAGGAGTCACCATGTCTGAAACATTGAATGTTGTTACGTTACTGGGAAGTCTGCGCAAAGGTTCGTTTAATGGAATGGTTGCCCGTACGCTGCCCAAGATTGCTCCAGCGGGAATGGAAGTGAACGCGCTGCCGTCGATTGGTGATATCCCTCTGTACGATGCCGACCTCCAACAGGAAGAGGGTTTTCCGGCCAGCGTAGAAGCACTGGCTGAGCAAATCAGAAAGGCTGACGGTGTCGTCATCGTCACTCCTGAATATAACTATTCTGTTCCGGGCGGACTGAAGAACGCCATTGACTGGCTGTCCCGCCTGCCCGATCAGCCATTATCGGGTAAGCCGGTGCTGATCCAGACCAGTTCTATGGGCGCTATTGGCGGCGCGCGCTGCCAGTATCATCTGCGTCAGATCCTGGTATTCCTCGACGCCATGGTAATGAACAAGCCGGAATTTATGGGCGGCGTCATTCAGAACAAAGTAGACCCGCAGACAGGTGAAGTGATCGACCAAAGCACGCTGGACCATCTGACCGGTCAATTGACCGCATTTGGCGACTACATTCAGCGCGTGAAAGCGTAAAAGAAAAAGCCCGGCGATATGCCGGGCTTGTTGATATATGGGCAAATAAACAGCGATTAGTGCGCGTCGATAAACACAATCTTCAGCACAAACAGCAGCGCGACAATGATGACGCACGGGCTGAGATCGCGGAAACGTCCGGTACCAATCTTCATCACGCAGTAAGAAATAAAGCCCAGCGCAATACCTTCGGTAATTGAGAAGCTAAAGGGCATCATCACGGCGGTAATAAACGCCGGAACCGCTTCTGTCAGGTCATCCCACTTCACGCGCGACAGGCTTGATGTCATCAGGACACCAACGTAAATCAGCGCACCAGCGGCTGCATAACCCGGTACCATCCCCGCCAGCGGCGACAGGAAGATAACCAGCAGGAACAGCAGACCAACGACCACGGCGGTCAGACCGGTACGTCCACCGACCGAAACCCCGGAAGAAGATTCGATATACGCAGTAACGGAAGAAGTCCCGATAAACGCCCCGGTAACCGACGACACGCTATCCACATACAGCGCTTGCTTCATGCGCGGGAACTTGCCCTTCGCATCCGCCAGACCGGCTTTATCCGTAACGCCAATCAGCGTACCGGAGGAGTCGAACAGGTTAACCAGCATGAACGAGAAAATCACACCCGCCAGGCCAATGTTAAACGAACCGGCCAGGTCGACATGTCCGATAACGGACATCACGCTCGGTGGCGCAGAAACGATACCGTTGTAATGAACATCGCCCAGCATCCAGCCCAGCAGCGTGGTTACAATGATAGAAATCAGCACCGCCGCGTGAATGTTACGGGACGCCAGAATCGCGATGATAAAGAAGCCCAGGATACCGAGCAGTACGCTGTGGGACGTCAGGTTACCGATAGACACCAGCGTGTCTTTGTTGGCGACGATAACACCGGCGTTTTTCAGCCCCATCATGCCGATGAACAGACCAATACCGCTGGTGATCCCCACACGCAGGCTAACCGGGATATTGGCAATCATCCAGTAACGAACGCGGAAAATCGTCAGCAGCAGCAGACCAACAGCGCCCCAGAAGATAGCGCCCATACCAATCTGCCATGACAGCCCCATCGCGCCAACGACCACGAAAGCGAAGAATGCGTTCAGGCCCATAGCAGGCGCAAGTGCGACCGGCAGGTTGGCAAACAGGCCCATCAGGATGCTACCAAATGCAGCAATAAGGCAGGTGGTAACAAAGACAGCGCTGGTATCCATGCCAGCCACGCCAAGAATTTGCGGGTTAACAAAAACGATATACACCATCGTCAGGAAGGTCGTTAAACCGGCGATCACTTCGGTCCGTGCCGTCGTGCCATGTTCGCGCAGTTTGAACACGCGTTCCAGCATCCCCTGGCCAGAAGCCTGGGTTGTGTGTTGTTGACTCATTATCAATTTCCGAACAAGGAGGGAAAATTCGTCGCTATCCTATACCAAAATGCGACAATAGGGTTGGGTTATGAGCAACTTTTTTCATTGATTTTGCTTATACGGCAACGATTGCGTCGCCCAATAATGCATTACGAAAACGTTAAACTTGTTAAAACGGAAATGACATGTCCCAGATAGAAGCCGTATTTTTTGACTGTGACGGTACCCTTGTCGACAGTGAAGTGATTTGTTCTCGCGCGTATGTCAGCATGTTCCAGGCGTTTGGCATTACGCTCGATCTTGAAGAAATTTTCAAACGCTTCAAGGGGGTAAAGCTGTACGAGATCATCGACATTATCAACGAAGAGCACGGTGTCGAACTGGCAAAAGCCGATTTAGAACCGGTTTACCGCGCTGAGGTCGCACGTCTGTTCGATACGGAACTGGAGGTGATTGCCGGTGCCAATGCGCTACTGGACAGCATAGCCGTACCAATGTGTGTGGTCTCTAACGGTCCGGTCAGCAAAATGCAGCATTCGCTGGGTAAGCTGGGCATGTTGCACCATTTCCCTGATTTACTGTTCAGCGGCTACGATATTCAGCGTTGGAAGCCCGATCCGGCCCTGATGTTCCATGCGGCGAAAGCGATGGATGTTAATGTTGAGAACTGCATTCTGGTTGATGATTCCAGCGCAGGTGCGCAGGCGGGGATTGCCGCCGGGATGGAAGTGTTCTACTTCTGCGCCGATCCGCATAACAAACCGATCGATCATCCAAAAGTGACGACGTTTACCGATCTGGCACAGTTGCCGGAATTGTGGAAAGCGCGGGGTTGGAATATCGTCGAATAAACAGTAGGCCCGATAAGCAAAGCGCCATCAGGCGAATGGCGCAGAATGCCGGATGCGGCGTAACACCTTATCCGGCCTACAATAGCGACGCCGGGGGATCCCGGCGAACGCAACAAACTGCTTATTCCTTCGGATCTTTGCCCGCCAGCAGCTTATCCAGCTCATCCCCGCCCACGTGACGGAAGTCTTGTCCCTTCACGAAGTAGAAGATGTATTCGCAGATATTCTGGCAGCGGTCACCGATACGTTCGATGGAACGTGCGCAGAACAGCGCGGTCAGCACGCTTGGAATGGTACGTGGGTCTTCCATCATATAAGTCATCAGCTGACGCACGATGCCTTCATATTCCTGGTCAACTTTCTTATCTTCGCGATAAATACGCACTGCTTCGTCCAGATCCATACGCGCAAACGCATCCAGCACGTCATGCAGCATTTGTACGGTGTGGCGGCCCAGTGATTCCAGGCTTACCAGCAGCGGCTGGTGCTGTTGCGAGAACTTCTCCAGCGCGGTACGGCAAATTTTGTCCGCCACGTCGCCAATACGTTCCAGCTCAGCGATGGTTTTGATAATCGCCATCACCAGACGCAGGTCGCTCGCTGTCGGTTGACGCTTGGCGATGATACGCACGCAGGCTTCGTCGATCGCCACTTCCATCATGTTGACGTTCTTATCGCCTTCAATGACGCGTTTTGCCAGCTCGCTGTCCTGGTTGTGCATCGCCGTGATTGCATCAGAAAGCTGCTGCTCGACCATGCCGCCCATGGTCATCACCTGGGTACGGATGCTTTCCAGCTCTGCATTGAACTGGCCGGAAATATGTTTATTAAGGTTAAGGTTATCCACAACAAGCTCCTGAATCAGCCGTAACGACCGGTGATGTAATCTTCAGTTTGTTTCTTCGCGGGCTTGGTGAACAGATCGTCCGTGTTGCTGAACTCAATCAACTCGCCCAGGTACATAAATGCCGTGTGATCGGAACAACGCGCAGCCTGCTGCATGTTGTGGGTAACGATAACGACGGTGTAATCCTCTTTCAGCTCAGTGATCAGCTCTTCGATACGCCCGGTAGAAATAGGGTCGAGCGCTGAACATGGCTCATCAAGCAGAAGCACTTCCGGGCGAATGGCGATACCACGCGCAATACACAGACGCTGCTGCTGACCACCCGAGAGAGAGTACCCGCTCTGGTGTAATTTATCTTTGGTTTCGTTCCACAATGCGGCCTTGGTCAATGCCCACTGCACACGCTCGTCCATATCCGCACGCGAGAGTTTCTCAAACAGACGTACGCCAAAAGCAATGTTGTCGTAGATGGACATCGGGAACGGCGTCGGCTTCTGGAATACCATGCCCACTTTGGCACGCAGCAGAGCGATATCCTGGGTATTGGTGAGAATATTGTCGCCATCCAGCAGGATTTCACCTTCCGCACGCTGCTCCGGGTACAGTTCAAACATTTTGTTGAACGTACGCAGCAGCGTTGATTTACCACAGCCTGACGGCCCGATAAACGCCGTTACCTGGTTTTTAGCAATATCCAGGTTGATGTTCTTCAGGGCATGGAATTTGCCATAGTAGAAGTTCAAATCACGAACCTGAATCTTACCTGGGGCAGTATCAACCATACTCATTTCAATCTCTTCCTCATCCGGCGCCGCATCAGCCACGCCGTAAAAATTAACCGTGTTTCTTCTTCGCGAAAATGACGCGCGCCAGAATGTTCAGCAGCAGTACGCACAGGGTAATAATCAGTACCCCGGCCCAGGCCAGTTGCTGCCACTCAGCAAACGGGCTCATCGCAAACTTAAAGATAGTGACCGGCAGGTTGGCGATAGGCTGCATCATGTCGGTGCTCCAGAACTGATTGGAGAGCGACGTAAACAGCAGCGGAGCCGTTTCACCTGCGATACGAGCAATCGCTAGCAGAACGCCTGTAATGATCCCCGAGACAGACGCCTTCAGGGTGATTGCAGAAATCATCTTCCATTTCGGCGTACCCAGTGCATAGGCAGCTTCACGCAGGCTATCCGGCACCAGCTTGAGCATGTTCTCCGTGGTACGAATAACAATGGGCACCTGCAGCAGCGCCAGCGCGATAACGCCCGCCCAGCCAGAGAAGTGTTCCATTTTTGCTACCACAATGGTGTAAACGAACAGACCGACCACGATTGATGGCGCAGACAGCAGAATGTCATTGATAAAGCGGATAACCTCAGCCAGCCAGGACTTACGTCCGTACTCTGCCAGGTAGATACCCGCCATAATGCCAAGCGGTGTACCAAACACGGTCGCCCACAGAATTAACAGTCCGCTACCGGCCAGGGCGTTCGCCAGACCACCACCCGCTGTATTCGGCGGAGGCGTCATTTCGGTGAACAGCGCCAGCGACATACCGTCAATACCACGGGTGATCGTGGACATCAGGATCCAAATGAGCCAGAACAGACCGAACGCCATGGTCGCCATAGAGAGCGTCAGCGCGATGCGGTTCTTCAGACGGCGACGTGCCTGCATTTTACGGCGGGACTCCGCCAGCGCAGTGGTGTTTTGCATTTCAAGCGTAGCCATTAGCGTGCCCCCTCGTTCTTCGCAAGGCGCATGATCATGAACTTAGACGCCGCCAGTACGATGAAGGTGATCACAAACAGAATCAGACCCAGTTCCATCAACGCAGCAACGTGCAGGCCAGATTCCGCTTCGGCAAATTCATTCGCCAGCGCAGAGGTAATACTGTTGCCCGGCATGTACAGCGAGGCACTATCGAGCTGGTAGGTGTTACCAATGATAAAGGTGACCGCCATGGTTTCACCCAGCGCGCGGCCCAGACCCAGCATCACACCGCCGATCACACCATTTTTGGTGAACGGCAGGACGATACGCCAGATAACTTCCCAGGTGGTACAGCCGATGCCGTAGGCTGACTCTTTCATAAGCACCGGCGTTTGTTCGAACACATCACGCATAACCGCAGCAATGTACGGAATGATCATGATAGCGAGGATCACACCAGCCGCCAGAATACCGATACCAAACGCCGGGCCAGCGAACAGTGCACCAACAAACGGAATGTTGGAAAGGATGTTTCCGACCGGCTCCTGGAAGTACGTCGCAAACAGCGGGGCAAAGATAAACAGGCCCCACATGCCGTATACGATACTCGGAATTGCTGCCAGCAGTTCAATAGCGATACCCAGCGGACGACGCAGCCAACCGGGTGCAAGTTCAGTCAGGAACAGCGCAATGCCGAAACTCACCGGAACGGCAATCAGCAATGCAATAAACGAGGTGACCAGCGTACCGTAAATCGGTACCAGCGCGCCGTAGATATCGTTCGGCGCATCCCAGTCTTTGGTCCACAAAAAGGAGAAACCAAATTTCTGTATGCTTGGCCAGGAGGAGATAACCAGAGAGACAATAATGCCACCCAACATCAATAGCACAATCAGCGCAGCCAGTTTTACCAGCGCGCTGAATATCATGTCACCCTTTTTACCCGGTGGGTTAAAAGCAGGCTTGGTTGCAGCCATAAATCACTCTTTAAGTTAAACGCGTTTACGAAATTGCCCTGCCGGATGGCGCTACGCTTATCCGGCCTACAAATTGGGCCTACAGTCGGAACTGTAGGGCGGATAAGCGTAGCGCCATCCGCCAACTCGTTAAAGATATTCTATTAGTACAGCGCTTTACCGCTGCTGTCTTTCACGTTGGTCTTCCATGCAGCACGAATCTGCTCAACCACGCTATCCGGCAGGCTGGCGTAATCCAGGTCATTAGCCTGTTTGCCACCATTTTTGTATGCCCAGTCGAAGAATTTCAGCACTTCAACGCCCTGCTCAGGCTTCTTCTGCTCTTTATGGACCAGGATGAAGGTGGTGGAAGTGATTGGCCACGCATCGTCACCTTTCTGGTTAGTCAGATCCTGAGCGAAGGTTTTGCTCCAGTCAGCGCCTTTAGCGGCGTTGGCAAAGTTTTCTTCGGTCGGGCTTACCGGTTTACCATCAGCAGAGACCAGCTTGGTGTACGCCAGGTTGTTCTGCTTAGCGTAAGCGTACTCAACGTAACCGATAGAACCCGGCAGACGCTGTACGAACGCGGCGATACCGTCGTTACCTTTACCGCCCAGACCGGTCGGCCAGTTTACGGTAGAGCCAGAACCGATTTTAGATTTCCACTCTTCGTTCACTTTCGCCAGGTAGCTAGTGAAGACGAAGGAAGTACCGGAACCATCAGCGCGGCGCACAACAGCGATATTCTGCGAAGGCAGCTTCAGACCCGGGTTCAGTTTGGTGATGGCTTCGTCATCCCACTTCTTAATTTTACCGAGGTAGATGTCGCCCAGCGTTTTACCGTCAAGCACCAGCTCGCCGGATTTCAGTCCAGGGATATTCACCGCCAGCACCACACCGCCGATAACGGTCGGGAACTGGAACAGGCCTTCTTGTGCCAGTTTCTCGTCAGACAGCGGGGCATCAGAAGCGCCGAAATCAACGGTATTGGCCGTAATTTGTTTTACGCCACCGGAGGAGCCGATACCCTGGTAGTTTACTTTGCTACCGGTCTCTTTCTGATAGGTATCTGCCCATTTGGCATACACTGGCGCAGGGAAGGTTGCACCTGCACCTGTCAGGCTCGCTGCTGCAAACGCAGAGAACGCGCTCATGGATAAGGTCGCGGCGACAACAGTTGCGACAGTGGTACGCATAACTTTCATAATGTCTCCTGCACGGTTTTCGTAAATCGTTGTTTGAGTTGCTACTGTGAGCAAAATAGGACAAACAGGTGACAGTTAAATGTACGAAATATGACAGTTTTATGACAATGAAAAATACGGGAAGTTATTTATCTAAAAATTCATTTAAAACAAAATGTTATCTATTACCATGACAATAACATTTCGCTAAAATTTTCTTTTTATGACACTGCAAACAGTAGCTGAAGATGACGGTTTGTCACATAAAACAGGCGGGATAATTGATTAAAAACAGAACAAGTTTAAAAAAATGCCCCGCTTAAAGCAGGGCATTTTCAGTTCAGTTAGGTACGGATTACTCTACGGTAACCGACTTCGCCAGATTACGCGGCTGATCCACGTCGGTGCCTTTAATCAGTGCCACATGATACGCCAGCAACTGCAGCGGAACGGTATAGAAGATCGGTGCAATCACCTCTTCCACATGCGGCATCTCAATGATGTGCATGTTTTCGCTGCTGGTAAAGCCAGCATCCTGGTCAGCAAAGACGTACAGCTGACCGCCACGGGCGCGAACTTCTTCAATGTTGGACTTCAGTTTTTCCAGCAGTTCGTTGTTCGGCGCAACCACGATAACCGGCATATCGGCATCAATCAGCGCCAGCGGACCGTGTTTCAGTTCGCCTGCGGCATAAGCTTCAGCATGAATATAAGAGATCTCTTTCAGCTTCAGCGCACCTTCCAGCGCAATCGGGTACTGATCGCCGCGGCCCAGGAACAGCGCATGGTGTTTATCAGAGAATCCTTCAGCCAGAGCGGCAATGCGTTTGTCCTGAGACAGCATCTGCTCAATACGGCTCGGCAGCGCCTGCAGACCGTGAACGATTTCCTGCTCAATAGCCACATCCAGGCCTTTCAGACGAGACAGTTTCGCCACCAGCATCAGCAGAACGGTCAGCTGAGTGGTAAATGCTTTCGTGGAGGCCACGCCGATTTCGGTACCGGCATTGGTCATCATCGCCAGGTCGGATTCGCGCACCAGAGAAGAGCCCGGTACGTTACAAATAGCCAGCGAACCCAGATAGCCCAACTCTTTGGATAGGCGCAGACCCGCCAGGGTATCTGCCGTTTCACCAGACTGGGAAAGGGTGATCATCAGGCTGTTACGACGCACGGCGGATTTGCGATAGCGGAATTCGGAAGCAATTTCGACATCACAAGGAATGCCAGCCAGCGATTCAAACCAGTAGCGGGACACCATACCGGAGTTGTACGACGTACCGCAGGCGATAATCTGGATATGCTCAACCTGAGACAGCAGCTCGTTGGCATGCGAACCCAGCTCGCTTAAATCCACTTCACCGTGGCTGATACGGCCGGTCAGCGTGTTTTTAATTGCGTTCGGCTGTTCGTAGATCTCTTTCTGCATGTAGTGGCGATAAATACCTTTTTCGCCCGCATCGTATTGCAGATTAGATTCGATATCCTGACGTTTCACTTCCGCGCCAGACTTGTCGAAAATAGAGACCGAACGACGGGTTACTTCCGCGATGTCGCCCTCTTCCAGGAAGATGAAGCGACGGGTTACCGGCAGCAGTGCCAGCTGATCGGAAGCGATAAAGTTCTCACCCATACCCAGACCAATCACCAGCGGGCTGCCAGAACGGGCCGCCAGCAGGGTTTCCGGGTTACGGGTATCCATGATCACCGTGCCGTAGGCACCGCGCAGCTGCGGAATAGTACGCAGCACGGCTTCACGTAACGTACCACCCTGTTCCAGCTCCCAGTGCACCAGGTGAGCAATCACTTCGGTGTCGGTTTCAGAAACAAAGGTGTAGCCACGCGTTTTCAACAGCTCACGCAGTGGTTCATGGTTTTCAATGATGCCGTTATGCACCACAACAATGTGTTCAGAAACATGGGGATGCGCGTTCGCTTCTGAAGGTTCGCCGTGTGTCGCCCAGCGGGTGTGAGCAATACCAGTACCACCATGCAGCGGATGTTCTTCCGCAGCAGCAGTCAGCATCTGCACTTTACCCAGACGACGCAGACGGGTCATGTTGCCTTCAGCATCGACAACGGCCAGACCAGCAGAGTCATAACCACGATATTCCAGACGACGTAAACCTTCGAGAAGGATTTCAGCTACATCACGCTGCGCGATAGCGCCAACAATTCCACACATATTTTTTGATTCCGAATTTAGGCATTAGCCTGTCGTTGTCGGTCAACCTGATACCCGTATTTCGGGCGCCCCGAGCCTTGTAGAGAGTGGGGTTATTTTTATAGGTACTGCTTGTTGAGCGGAGGATTATATTATCCCCTCATCTCTTGTCTGCCTGATGGCGCTCACGCTTATCAGGCCTACAGAACGTCACCGCACGTAGGCCGGATAAGGCAAAGCCGCCATCCGGCAAAAATAAATTACTTCTTCTTCACCGGACGCTGCCAGCCCTGTTTATGGACCTGAGGTACACGGCTTAATACCAATTCGTTATCGGCGACATTACGCGTTACGGTGGTTCCTGCGGCAATCGTCGCACCTTTACCCACGGTGACAGGTGCCACCAGCTGAGTATCAGAACCCACAAACACATCATCACCAATAATGGTTTTAAACTTATTGGCACCATCGTAGTTGCAGGTGATCGTACCCGCGCCGATATTCACGTTATCGCCAATTTCCGCATCGCCCAGATAGGTCAAATGACCAGCTTTAGAGCCTTTACCCAGACGAGCTTTTTTCATTTCGACGAAGTTACCCACGTGTGCGCCTTCCTGCAGCTCAGCACCCGGGCGCAGACGCGCGAATGGACCGATGGTGCATGCGGCTTCCAGATGGGCATCTTCCACCACACTATACGGGCTAAGCTCACAACCCTCACCAATCACGCTGTTTTTGATGATGCAGCCAGCACCAATCTTGACGCGATCTCCAACGGTTACGTTACCTTCAATGATAACGTTAGTATCAATTTCAACATCGCGCCCGTGAATCAGCGTACCGCGAAGATCAAAACGTGCAGGATCGCGCAGCATCACGCCCGCCAGCAGCAGTTTTTCTGCCTGCTCGGACTGATACACACGTTCCAGACGGGATAACTGAAGGCGGTTATTTACCCCTTCCGTTTCACTGATTCGTGCCGGATGTACCGCAGCAATTTCACGTCCTTCCTGATACGCCATCGCGATGATATCGGTGATGTAGTATTCACCCTGCACGTTGTTGTTGGTCAGTTTAGACAGCCAACGCTTCATGTCAGCGCCGTTGGCAATCAGAATACCAGTGTTGATTTCCTGGATTTGACGCTGCTCGTCGGTTGCATCTTTATGCTCAACAATGCCAGTAACTTTGCCGTTATCACGGGTAATACGCCCATAGCCGGATGGGTCGTCCAGTTTTACCGTTAACAAACCGATACCACCCTGCGGTTTAGCTTCACGCAGGCGACGTAAGGTATCGGTAGAGATCAGCGGCACATCGCCATAGAGCATTAAAATGTCTTCGTCATCACTAAAGAATGGCGCCGCCTGCTGCATTGCATGGCCGGTACCCAACTGCTCAGCCTGCAGAACCCAATTCAGATTTCCATCTTTCAGCGTTTGCTTAAGCAGATCGCCACCGTGTCCGTAGACAAGGTGTACATGAGTCGCACCTAATTCATTAGCTGCATCAATGACATGCTGAACCATCGGCTTTCCTGCGAGGGTGTGCAGCACTTTAGGAATTTCGGAATACATACGCGTGCCTTTGCCTGCGGCAAGGATCACAACGCTCATAGCATTATTCAACATACACGTCCTGACTGTAATTTGAGAACGAATTTATACCGTTTCACATTGAAAATACTACATTTTTTTCAGCGTGAAATGGACCGAAGATAAAACGTTCAACAGGGGTGATTCCCCATCTGATAACTCACTATTTTCGTCTATATCTGCGTCTTTTGTCTCCCAAAAACCTGGAGTCTGCTCTTATTAAAGCCTTAGGTTAATGTTTTTGCTATTTTTTTACCGCATGAATAAAGCATTACATCAGCATAGAACGATTTTATTTATGTGATTCAGTGAGAAGCAGAAAAATGGGTTGGGAAAATTGAGGGGAGGAATGATAGAGAACAAATGATACAGCGAAGGAGGGGGATTTAATAACGATGGCGCTAGCTGATAAACCGCATTAAGCTTCGCGCCACAGAGCTGGCGGGGAAAGACTAAAAACTCATATTGCTGAACAGGGCGATGATTTTGTTGATCAATTTCATGTTGGTATCTCTTTTTTTATCTGAGTTCATTATGTGACATACATCACATAAAAAAGAGTCTACGCCTCATTTTTTAACCAATCAATATTTTTATGATCTAAATCACGAAACAATAAAACTGCTTTTTATTTACATATTTCCTGTAACCAAGCCATAAAAAAAGCCAGCCTGGAAACCAGACTGGCCTTTGTGCTTTTCAAGCCGGTGTTACATCGCTTTTTTGGTCAACTCGATAACGCGCAGTTTCGCGATCGCTTTGGCCAGTTCCGCAGATGCCTGAGCGTAATCCACGTCACCATGAGAGCTCTTAATGTGCTCTTCAGCCTTACGCTTCGCTTCCAGGGCTCTCGCTTCATCGAGATCCTGTCCGCGAATCGCGGTATCAGCCAGTACGGTCACGCTGCCAGGCTGCACTTCGAGAATGCCGCCGGACAGATAGATAAACTCTTCATGACCGAACTGTTTAACGATGCGGATCATACCAGGCTTAATGGCGGTGAGCAGCGGGGCGTGACCCGGGAAAATACCCAGTTCACCTTCACTACCCGTTACCTGGATTTTCTCGACCAGACCAGAGAACATTTGTTGCTCTGCGCTGACGACGTCCAGGTGGTAAGTCATTGCCATATCACCCTCCGATTAAGGCGTTAAAGTTTTTTGGCTTTTTCCACGGCTTCGTCGATAGAACCAACCATGTAGAACGCCTGCTCTGGCAGGTGGTCGTATTCGCCTTCCATGATGCCTTTAAAGCCACGGATGGTGTCTTTCAGGGAAACGTATTTACCCGGAGAACCGGTGAATACTTCCGCAACGAAGAACGGCTGGGACAGGAAGCGCTGGATCTTACGCGCACGTGCTACCACCAGTTTATCTTCTTCAGACAGTTCATCCATACCCAGGATGGCGATGATGTCTTTCAGTTCCTGATAACGCTGCAGCAGGGACTGTACGCCACGCGCGGTGTCGTAGTGTTCCTGACCAACAACCAGCGGATCCAACTGACGGCTGGTGGAGTCCAGCGGGTCAACTGCCGGGTAGATACCCAGAGAAGCGATCTGACGGCTCAGTACCACGGTTGCATCCAAGTGAGCAAAGGTGGTTGCTGGGGACGGGTCAGTCAAGTCATCCGCAGGTACGTATACCGCCTGAACGGAGGTGATAGAACCGGTTTTGGTAGAGGTGATACGTTCCTGAAGAACACCCATCTCTTCCGCCAGGGTCGGCTGGTAGCCTACCGCTGATGGCATACGACCCAGCAGTGCAGATACTTCTGTACCGGCCAGGGTGTAACGGTAGATGTTATCAACGAACAGAAGAACGTCACGACCTTCGTCACGGAACTTCTCAGCCATGGTCAGACCGGTCAGTGCAACGCGCAGACGGTTTCCCGGCGGCTCGTTCATCTGGCCATATACCAGGGACACTTTGTCCAGTACGTTGGAGTCGGTCATTTCGTGGTAGAAGTCGTTACCCTCACGAGTACGTTCACCTACGCCCGCAAACACGGAGTAACCGGAGTGTTCGATCGCGATGTTACGGATCAGCTCCATCATGTTTACGGTTTTACCTACACCCGCACCACCGAACAGACCGACTTTACCGCCCTTAGCGAACGGACACATCAGGTCGATAACTTTGATGCCGGTTTCCAGCAGTTCCTGAGAGCTGGACAGCTCTTCGTAGGAAGGTGCTGCGCGGTGGATAGCCCAACGCTCTTCTTCACCGATATCGCCTTTCATGTCGATCGGGTGACCCAGGACGTTCATGATACGACCCAGGGTTGCTTTACCTACCGGGACTTCGATCGGGTGTTCGAGGTCTTTAACTTCCAGACCACGACGCAGACCGTCGGAAGAACCCATGGCGATGGTACGTACGATACCGCCGCCGAGCTGCTGCTGAACTTCCAGCACCAGGCTCTCTTTACCATTCATAACCTCAAGAGCATCGTACACGCGCGGTACGGCATCCTGAGGGAATTCGACGTCAACCACGGCGCCGATTACCTGGACAATTTTTCCAGTAGCCATCTTGAATCCTCTACGAATTAACCTGGTTATACCGCGGATGCACCACCGACGATTTCGGTGAGTTCCTGAGTAATGCTGGCCTGACGAGCTTTGTTGTATACCAACTGCAGCTCTTTAATCAGGCTGCCGCCATTGTCGGTCGCGGCTTTCATCGCCACCATACGTGCGGCCTGCTCGCTGGCCAGGTTTTCTACCACGCCCTGATAAACCTGAGACTCGACATAACGACGCAGCAAGGTATCCAGCAGCGCTTTCGGGTCTGGCTCATACAGGTAATCCCAGGATTTACGCTTCAATTCATCATCATCTGATGCCGGCAGAGGCAGCAGTTGAGTGATGGTTGGCGTCTGAGACATGGTGTTAATAAATTTGTTGCTGACAACGTACAGTTTGTCCAGACGACCTTCATCGTAGGCCTGCAGCATCACTTTAACCGGACCGATCAGTTCGGACAGGGAAGGGTTATCCCCCATGCCGGTTACCTGAGCGATCACGTTTCCGCCAACGGAGTTAAAGAAAGACACGCCCTTAGAGCCAATCATTGCGATATCGCACTGAACGCCTTTATCGGACCATGTTTTCATATCCGCCAGCAGCTTTTTGAACAGGTTAATGTTCAAGCCACCGCACAGACCACGGTCGGTCGACACCACCAGGTAGCCCACGCGTTTAACGTCGCGTTCTTCCAGGTAAGGGTGCTTATATTCCAGATTACCATTCGCAAGGTGACCAATCACTTTGCGCATGGTCTCTGCATAAGGACGGCTGGCCGCCATGCGATCCTGCGATTTACGCATTTTGGAAGCGGCGACCATCTCCATCGCTTTAGTGATCTTCTGCGTGTTCTGGACGCTTGCGATCTTACTACGTATCTCTTTTGCGCCGGCCATGAGCTTCTCCTCAATGCCTTGCGGTCCGCCCTAAAGCAGACCGCCAGACGTTACCAGGACTGGGTTGCCTTGAAGGAATCGAGGATAGCTTTCAGCTTGCCTTCGATTTCATCGTTATAGCCACCGGACTGGTTGATCTCTTGCATCAGCGGAGCGTGGTCACGGTCAACGTAAGCCAGCAGAGCGGCTTCGAAGCTACCGATTTTCGCCAGTTCCACATCTTCGAGGTAACCGCGTTCAGCCGCAAACAGCACCACACCCTGCTGTGCAACAGACATTGGCGCATACTGTTTCTGCTTCAGCAGTTCAGTTACTTTCTGACCATGGCTCAGCTGCTTACGAGTAGCTTCATCCAGGTCGGAAGCGAACTGAGAAAACGCTGCCAGTTCACGATACTGTGCCAGAGCGGTACGAATACCACCGGACAGTTTCTTGATGATCTTGGTCTGCGCTGCACCACCAACACGAGATACGGAGATACCCGGGTTAACTGCCGGACGAATACCGGAGTTAAACAGGTTGGTTTCCAGGAAGATCTGACCATCGGTAATGGAAATTACGTTAGTCGGAACGAACGCAGAAACGTCACCCGCCTGGGTTTCGATAATCGGCAGAGCGGTCAGGGAGCCGGTTTTACCTTTAACTTCACCATTGGTGAACTTCTCAACGTATTCCGCGTTTACGCGGGATGCGCGTTCCAGCAGACGGGAGTGGAGGTAAAATACGTCGCCCGGGAATGCTTCACGTCCTGGCGGACGACGCAGCAGCAGGGAAACCTGACGGTAAGCAACAGCCTGTTTAGACAGGTCATCATAAACGATCAGTGCATCTTCACCGCGGTCACGGAAGTATTCGCCCATTGCGCAACCGGCATATGGTGCCAGGTATTGCAGTGCAGCAGATTCAGACGCGGTCGCCACAACAACGATGGTGTTGGACAGTGCGCCGTGTTCTTCCAGTTTACGAACCACGTTGGAAATGGTGGACGCTTTCTGGCCGATAGCCACGTACACACATTTGATGCCGGAATCACGCTGGTTGATGATGGCATCGATTGCCATCGCAGTTTTACCTGTCTGACGGTCACCGATGATCAGCTCACGCTGGCCACGACCGATTGGGATCATGGCATCAACAGATTTATAACCGGTCTGTACTGGCTGATCGACGGACTGACGTTCGATTACGCCTGGTGCGATAACTTCGATTGGCGAGAAGCCATCGTTATCAACCGGACCTTTACCGTCAATCGGGGAACCCAGAGTGTTCACCACACGACCCAGCAGGCCACGGCCAACCGGAACTTCCAGAATACGACCCGTACACTTAACCTTCATGCCTTCGGCGAGGTCAGCGTATGGCCCCATCACAACAGCACCTACGGAGTCGCGCTCCAGGTTCAGTGCGATAGCGTAACGGTTACCCGGCAGGGAAATCATCTCACCCTGCATACAATCGGCCAGGCCGTGAATGCGGATAACACCGTCACTTACAGAAACAATAGTACCTTCGTTGTGAGCTTCGCTCACAACATTGAACTGAGCAATGCGCTGCTTGATCAGTTCGCTGATTTCGGTGGAATTCAGTTGCATGCTCCAGTCCCCTTAAGACTGCAAGACGTCTGCAAGGCGCTCAAGACGGCCGCGTACGCTGCCATCAATGACCATATCACCCGCTCGGATGATTACGCCTGCCATTACAGACTTATCGATTTTGCAATTCAGCTTAACTTTGCGTGACAGACGTTTTTCCATCGCAGCACTAATCTTCGTAAGCTGTTCATCACTCAGTGCATTGGCAGAAGTGACTTCTACCTCAGAGATAGCCTCACTGGCTGCACGCAGGTGAATAAACTGCTCAAGAACATCCGGGAGCGCATTCAGACGGTTATTTTCAGCCATAACCCTAATCAGGTTTTGGCCGCTTTCGTCCAGCTGCTCACCGCACACAGCGATAAACGACTCAGCGAGCGTTTCCGGCGCCAGCGCGCCAGAGAGAAGCTCTGCCATTTGTTCGTTTTTTGTCACCTCAGCGGCGAACGTCAACATATCCTGCCAACGGTCAATGCTTTGGTGCTCAACGGCAAAGTCAAAAGCTGCTTTGGCGTAGGGGCGAGCTACCGTAATAAATTCAGACATCAGCCCCTCCCTCCTTACAGTTCAGCGACAAGTTTGTCCACGATGTCGCTATTAGCAGCTTCATCCACGGAACGTTCGATGATCTTCTCGGCGCCAGCAACAGCCAGGATAGCAACTTGCTTACGCAGCTCTTCGCGAGCACGTTTACGCTCGGCGTCAATTTCCGCCTGCGCCTGTGCCACGATTTTAGTACGTTCCTGCTCTGCTTCAGTTTTAGCTTCGTCCAGGATCTGAGCACGGCGTTTGTTCGCCTGCTCGATGATTACCTGAGCTTCCGCCTTCGCTTTTTTCAGCTGGTCGGTCGCGCTGGCCTTTGCAAGGTCAAGATCCTTATGTGCTCGTTCTGCAGAAGCAAGGCCGTCAGCAATTTCTTTTTGACGTTTTTCGATGGCAGCCATTAATGGCGGCCATACGTACTTCATGCAGAACAGAACGAACAGGACAAACGCGATGGCCTGGCCGAGGATTGTTGCGTTAAGATTCACAGCACAATGCCTCTATCTAGTTAACGTTCTGATATTGCTCTTAATTCAAGCAACGCTTACTACGCGACAGCAAACATCACGTACAGACCCAGACCTACAGCGATCATTGGGATTGCATCCACCAGACCCATAACGATAAAGAACTGAGTACGCAGCAGAGGAATCAGATCCGGTTGACGCGCTGCGCCTTCCAGGAATTTACCCCCGAGGATGCCGATACCGATCGCAGCACCGATTGCCGCCAGACCCATCATCACAGCGGCAGCAATGTACAGCAGATCCATATTCAGGTTTTCCATGACAGTCTCCAGTTTGTTTCAGTTAAAACGTAGTAGTGTTGGTAAATTAATGCTCTTCAGATGCCATCGACAGATAGACAATCGTCAGAACCATAAATATGAAGGCTTGCAGCGTGATAATCAGTATGTGGAAAATGGCCCAAGGCACATTCAGAATCCACTGTGACCACCACGGCAACAGACCAGCAATCAGAATGAAAATCAGCTCACCGGCATACATGTTGCCGAACAGTCGCAGACCAAGAGAGATTGGTTTGGACAGCAGGCTTACCCCTTCAAGGATTAAGTTGACAGGGATGAACGCCCAGTGATTGAACGGCTGCAGCGTCAACTCTTTCGCGAAGCCACCGATGCCTTTCATTTTGATGCTGTAGAACAGAATGAGGATAAATACGCCCAGCGCCATCGACAGGGTGATGTTCACGTCAGCAGACGGAACCACACGCAGAGCCGGTAGGCCAAAGATATGCTCACCGATGTACGGCAGCAGGTCGATAGGCAGCAAATCCATCAAGTTCATCAGGAATACCCAGACGAAAATCGTCAGGGCCAGCGGAGCAATCAGCTTGCTTTTGCCATGGTACATGTCTTTCACGCTACCATGCACAAAGCCGATTACCAGCTCAATCGCGGTCTGAAATTTACCTGGTACGCCGCTGGTCGCCTTTTTGGCTACGCTACGGAACATAAGCAGGAACAACAGACCCAGAACCACCGAGAAGAAAATGGAGTCAATATTGAGCGTCCAGAAGGTGGCTGGGGGGTTGTGCGGATCCACCAGCGAGAATGTACGTAGGTCCAACTGAAGGTTATTCAGATGGTGTCCTATGTAATCCTGCGGCGTCATATTTTCTGAAGCCATGATGCCTTTACCCTTTGTTGTTAATTACAGCCGGCGCCAGTATCTGAACCACCAGCACCAAAACCCACGTAACGATCAGCGGCATGAATACCGCTTTCAAAACAGCCAACGCCACCACCAACAACACCAGCATAGCTAATACCTTGAAGGCTTCGCCGAAAGCGAACGACCAGGCTACTCGGCCCTTCGCTGGTGTATGTACCTGGTGACGCCAGGCAAATATCATAAACAACACATTAGGCAGTAACACTGCCAATCCTCCACACAACGCGGAGATGCCCCAGAAAGGGTCTTTGAGGCTAAACAGCAATCCACTTGCTATTACAACCAGAAGCTGTGTGAGCAAAAGCTTACGAGCAACGTTTCGACTCAAGAGCGACATAGACATCACGTTTTTACTCCTGCTCCCTTCGAGGTATGCCGCGTGTCGTATAAAACGTTCTTTATGGCTTAGAGTCAAGCATCAAAAAGCGGACAAATTATACGGTGCGCCTTCGTGATTTCAAACAATAAGTAGCTAAAAAGTGAATAAATGTTTAAATATTTTTCGCTGCCCCACATTTATTACTTTTAGGCAAACTGTGAACGATCATGCAAAACTGCAAATGCCGCGAAAACACTGGCGTCAAAGCGTGCACCAGATCACATATTGAACATATTCACCTTCGCATAATTTATTTACGTGGCAATTGATGCCTTTTCATCTTTTTGATATTTAAGCGTAAAAATAGCCACTATTTCAAAAACAACGCCTAACAACAAAAAAACCGCTCATTGACATTTATAATAAAAAATTAACACGAACGGTGATTCTTACGTTCTATCTTTAGCAGACTGATATTTTCACAGCTGACTTGTTTCGCTTTTAACAAAAAACGGTACGTTATAGTTATGATGCAAAACCGTAAGGCACTAGTGAAATGTAACGACATTTAACCACACTATTACCTATGACTTTTAACACCTGAAAAGTCGTTTTTTCTCTATTTTTTTTGATAAAAATTAAATTTTGTTTGGCTTAATAACCACCAAATGACGTTCACCATCCAACTGCGGAACGCGTAATTTTTCGACGGACTCGACGCTGAATTCTGCTGGCAGCGAATCAATTTCATCTGCAGGCAACTGCCCTTTTAGCGCATAAAAACGCCCATTCTGGCCCGGCAAATGGTGACACCAGCTCACCATATCATTGAGTGAAGCGAAAGCACGGCTAATCACCCCATCAAACGGCGGTTCTGAAGGAAATTCTTCAACACGGCTTTGCACTGGAGTGATGTTAGTAAGCGCAAGCTCATGCTGCACCTGACGCAAGAAACGAACGCGTTTTCCCAGGCTATCGAGCAGTGTGAAATGCGCTTCTGGACGCACTATAGAAAGCGGAATTCCCGGCAGGCCCGGTCCCGTACCTACATCGATAAAACGCTCCCCCTTCAGATACGGTGCAACGACAATGCTGTCCAGAATATGGCGTACCAGCATTTCGTTTGGATCCCGCACCGACGTCAGGTTGTAGGCTTTGTTCCATTTGTGCAGCATATCGACATACGCAATCAGCTGATTTTTCTGGTGATCGGTAAGAGAAATACCGGCATCAGCCAGCAGACGAGAGAGTTTGTTGAGCACGGTCGTTACCTGTTAATAATCAAATGCCCGATGCGCTTTCGCTTATCGGGCCTACAAATTTGTACGGCGGGCAAGCGAAGCGCTCCCGCCAAAATAGTGTTATCAAGCGCTGCGGCGCAGCATACCTTGTTTTTTCAGCCATACCAGCAGAATGGAGATGGCGGCAGGCGTTATGCCGGAAATACGCGATGCCTGACCGATCGAGACGGGTTTGTGATCGTTCAGCTTAGCGATAACTTCATTCGACAAGCCAGAGACCTGACGATAATCCAGCGTTGCAGGCAACAGAGTGTTTTCATTGCGCTGTTGTCTTTCAATTTCTTCCAACTGACGGGCAATATATCCTTCATATTTCACCTGAATCTCAACCTGTTCCGCGGCCTGAGCATCATCAAGCGCGGGTGCGAACGCAGATAAAGAGGTCAACTGAGCATAGGTCATATCCGGGCGACGCAGCAGATCTTCACCGCTCGCTTCACGTGACAGAGGTGTAGCCAGGTGAGCATTCACTTCTGCTGCGGACTCCGCTAACGGATTCACCCAGGTTGATTTAAGACGTTGGCGTTCCTGTTCGATACGCTCCAGTTTCTCGTTGAAGCGAGCCCAGCGCTCATCGTCCACCAGACCCAGTTCACGACCAATTTCGGTCAGACGCAGGTCGGCGTTATCTTCACGCAGCATCAGACGATATTCAGCGCGAGATGTGAACATACGGTACGGTTCTTTGGTACCCAGCGTACACAGGTCGTCCACCAGCACGCCAAGATAAGCCTGATCGCGACGCGGTGCCCAACCCTCTTTTTCAGCAGACAAACGTGCGGCGTTCAGACCTGCCAACATGCCTTGTGCAGCGGCTTCTTCATAACCGGTTGTACCGTTAATCTGGCCCGCAAAGAACAGACCCTGGATGAATTTGCTTTCCAGAGTAGGTTTCAGGTCACGCGGATCGAAGAAATCATACTCAATCGCGTAGCCTGGGCGGACGATTCTGGCATTTTCCATCCCCTGCATGGAGCGGACAATTTGCATCTGCACATCGAACGGCAGGCTGGTGGAGATGCCATTCGGGTAAATTTCGTTAGAGGTCAGTCCTTCCGGTTCGAGGAAGATCTGATGCTGGTTACGATCGGCAAAGCGCATCACTTTGTCTTCGATCGACGGGCAGTAGCGTGGGCCGATACCTTCGATCACGCCAGCGTACATTGGGCTACGATCTAGGTTGTTGCGGATCACGTCATGGGTTTTCTCATTGGTATGCGTGATGTAACACGGCATCTGGCGCGGATGCTGAGAAGCATCGCCCAGGAATGAGAAGACCGGCATCGGGTTATCGCTGTTTTGCTGGCCGAGCACGCTGAAATCAATCGTGCGCGCATCGATACGCGGCGGTGTACCGGTTTTCAGGCGGCTGACGCGCAGCGGCAGTTCACGCAGACGGCGTGACAGCGGGATGGACGGCGGATCGCCAGCGCGGCCACCGCTGTAGTTATCCAGGCCAATATGAATTTTGCCGTCGAGGAAAGTCCCCACGGTTAATACGACCGCTTTGGCACGGAACTTCAGTCCCATTTGGGTTACTGCTCCCACAACGCGATCGTTTTCGACAATCAGATCTTCAACCGCCTGCTGGAAGATCATCAGGTTAGGTTGATTCTCCAGCGCAGTGCGTACCGCCTGGCGATAGAGCACACGATCGGCCTGAGCTCGGGTAGCGCGAACGGCTGGTCCTTTGCTTGCGTTTAGTATCCTAAACTGAATACCGGCATGGTCGATCGCTTTTGCCATCAATCCACCAAGCGCATCCACTTCTTTTACCAGGTGTCCCTTCCCAATACCGCCAATCGCCGGGTTGCAGCTCATCTGCCCCAGAGTGTCGATATTGTGTGTCAAAAGCAGGGTTTGTTGTCCCATTCGCGCCGCGGCCATTGCGGCCTCGGTGCCTGCATGACCCCCGCCAATGATGATGACGTCAAAAGGATCCTGATAAAACATGGTAATTGCCTCGCATAACGCGGTGTGAAAATGGATTGAAGCCCGGGCCGTGGATTCTACTCAACTTTAGTCGATCGAGAAAGACCTGGGATCCTGGGTATTAAAAAGAAGATCTTTTTATTTAGAGATCTGTTTTATTGTGATCTATTATTAGGATCGCACCTTTCTGTGGATAAGGACGATCCTTTAAGTAAGATCAACAGGTTGCTGAGGATCATTAGCTGTGAATGATCGGTGATCCTGGTCCGTATAAGCTGGGATCAGAATGAAGGGTTATACACAACTCAAAAACTGAACAACGGTTGTTCTTGGGATAACTACCGGTTGATCCAAGCTTTTAACCAGAGTTATCCACATAAAAAGTACGATCTTTACAAATCTCTGAGCAACGGATGCCACGATCCCAGCCAAATTTCTGCCGGATCTTCCGGAATTTCATGTTCCAGCACGTTGATCCTGAGTGTTTCGCCGATCTGTTTTGCCCCACAGGCCTTCAATTCGGCTTCCAGCTTGTCGATTGCGCCGCAAAAGGTGTCATATTCACGACTGCCGATCCCGATTGCACCAAAGCGCACTTGTGACAGGTCCGGCTTTTGCTCGCGTAACGCATCATATAAAGGCTGCAGGTTGTCAGGAATATCTCCCGCACCGTGCGTGGAGCTGATAATCAGCCAGATCCCGTCAGTCGGAACCTCTTCAAGCATTGGCCCATGCAGTATTTCGCTGGAAAAACCGGCGTCGTCCAGCTTTTCAGCCAGATGCTCTGCTACATATTCCGCACTGCCAAGCGTACTACCGCTGATAAGAGTGATGTCTGCCATGATCGCCCACCTTTATAAAGAGGGCGTATTGTACGCTGTGAGCGAGCTGGGATCTACCTGTGGAAAACCAGGGTATTAAAAAAAGCGATCACGGCTTGATGGTACGCATGATCGGGTTTTGCAGGACGATCAGCGTTTCCGTGGACTGAATTTCGTCAATTGTTTGGATCTTGTTGATAAGTACCTGCTGCAATGCGTCGATCGACTTGCACATCACCTTAATAAAGATGCTGTAGTGCCCGGTGGTGTAATACGCTTCGGTCACTTCATCGAGGCTTTCCAGTCTGGCCAGCGCTGACGGATAGTCTTTCGCACTTTTCAGGATGATGCCGATAAAGCAGCCGACGTCATAACCCAATTGTTTGGGACTAACATCAATCCGCGCGCCGGTAATAATCCCCGCCTGCTTCATCTTTTCTACGCGAACGTGAATTGTTCCTGGGCTGACGCCGAACTGTTTGGCTAATTCTGCGTAGGCGGTACGAGCATTTTCCATTAAGGCGTCAAGAATGCCGCGGTCCAGATTGTCGATCTGATAATTTTCCATAGGTTTTTCTTATGTAGATTAATGATTCACTCTATTTTAGACGTAATTTTTAACGAATCAAAATCGAAGTCGGCTTTTTGTTTGTTGATTATTGAATATTACCTCCATTCTGTTGCTTAATCATAGGCAACAGGACACAGGAGTACACATAATGAAAACCGCTTACATTGCCAAACAACGTCAAATTAGCTTCGTAAAATCTCATTTTTCTCGCCAGCTGGAAGAGCGTTTAGGCCTGATCGAAGTTCAGGCGCCGATCCTCAGCCGCGTTGGAGATGGCACGCAGGATAACTTGTCGGGCTGCGAAAAAGCGGTGCAGGTGAAGGTTAAAGCATTGCCAGACGCTCAATTCGAAGTGGTTCATTCACTGGCGAAGTGGAAGCGTCAAACGTTAGGACAACACGACTTTAGCGCAGGCGAGGGGCTGTACACGCACATGAAAGCCCTGCGTCCCGATGAAGATCGCCTCTCCCCGCTGCACTCAGTGTACGTTGACCAGTGGGACTGGGAGCGCGTGATGGGCGACGGTGAGCGTCAATTCTCCACTCTGAAAAGCACGGTAGAGGCTATCTGGGCGGGAATTAAGGCCACCGAAGCTGCGGTTAGCAAAGAGTTTGGTCTGGCACCGTTCCTGCCAGAGCAGATCCACTTTGTTCATAGCCAGGAGCTTTTATCTCGTTATCCGGATCTTGATGCAAAAGGTCGTGAACGTGCGATCGCTAAAGAGCTGGGTGCGGTATTCCTGGTGGGGATCGGCGGTAAGCTCAGTGACGGTCACCGTCATGACGTACGTGCGCCCGATTATGATGACTGGAGTTCAGCGTCCGAGCTGGGTCATGCCGGTCTGAACGGTGATATTCTGGTCTGGAACCCGGTTCTGGAAGATGCGTTTGAGCTGTCTTCTATGGGGATCCGTGTGGATGCTGACGCCCTGAAACACCAGCTGTCTCTGACCGGTGATGAAGATCGCCTGAGTCTGGAGTGGCACCAGGCGCTGCTGCGCGGTGAAATGCCGCAGACAATTGGTGGCGGCATTGGGCAGTCGCGTCTGACCATGCTGTTGCTGCAATTACCGCACATTGGTCAGGTTCAGTGTGGCGTATGGCCGGCCCAGGTACGTGAAAGCGTCGCTTCTCTGCTGTAACAATTAACGCCGCCAGCGTCTGAGCAGACGGCTTCGCATCCCGGTATCAAAGCGCCAGATATGATCGAAAATGCGCATGATGCCGGGTTTGCCATGTGCTGACATCGCCACCGCGTGAAAACGGTGCTGGTGCACCCGCTGTAATTCACCCACTTTATTGACGACCTCATCGGGCAATCGCTGAGCGATAAAATCTGAGATCACCACCGCATCGGCATCAAACCATTCCCGACCCTGCATGCGCTCAATTATGGCGCGAAAACAGCTGGCAATATCAGTGCCACCACGAAAGCGCTGACTTAAAAAGCGGATCGCCTGTTCGATGCCCTCCGGACCGGAAAGCTCATAGCGCACCACTTCTGTTGAAAACAGCATAATGAAACAGCGCCGGTTATCGGCAAGGGCAACGCGCATTAGCGCAAGACAAAAGGCTTTCGCACACTGCTCATTAAATCCACCCATCGATCCCGAGGTATCAACGCAGACGATAAAAGGCCCGCGCGGCTGCTCGTCAAAATCCTGATGCACCGCCGGACGTTCCGTTACTTTCTCACGCCATGCTTCGCCGTGCAGGCGGTAGGTGAGCAGTTGTTTTTCCACCAGCCGTCGGTAGAACTCGTATTCCAGTTCGGTAATGCCCAGCGTGGCCAGCTCTGGCGGTAGCAGGCGCAGGATATCGTCACTTTGCTGGATGCCATCCACCTGCTCTGGGACGGTTGCAGGTTCGCGCACCAGGGTACGGAAGGTTTCCATTGGCGCATCTTTACGCGGCACGGATTTCGCCTCTCTGGAACGACCTAACTGCTCGGCCAGGCGCTGGAGTTCGGGTTGTTGCGTCAGAAAGTCGCCGTATTTCACCATCAACTGATAATCACCGCGCTTGATTTGGCCCGCGCTCATATCCCACAACCGGCCTGCTGCGTTGTCATTTTCTGCCAGTACAGGTTCCAGTTGCCCGCTGAGGGTCATCCGTTCTTGTACTTCACTGAGCAAATGCTCGCGCTCTTCTTCCAGCAGTTGCTGATTCAGCGTTGTGGTTTGCACCACCAGGCTCAGGCGCCAGCGCTGGAGAAAAAGTGTATGTAGGGCGGGCGTAAAGGTGCTGTTGTCATTGACCAGTTGCTGCGCTTGTCCGGCCCAAGGCGAATGGAGGCGGTGCAATAGGGATAATATTTGCGGTAGCTGAACGATAAACTGCGCATGAGAGAGGAGCTGGCTTTGTTGATAGCACATAACCTCCTCCATCAGCTCCGGCGGTACATGGGTATCTTTGAGGCGGCTACGCAATGATTCACGCCAGCGGGGAATGTCGTCAGTGATCGCTTTTTTAAGGCGAGGAAATTTTTTAAAAAATACCACCATCTTTGGGGAAGCCAGCAGGGCGACGATCATCTCTTCGATCATCGCCTCTTCGCTGACTGCCAGCATGATGTTGAGCGTATCAAGGGTCAGCATTGTTGCGCCTGGCGGATTTGCGCCCCGACATCCTGCAGGCTGGCCTCAATGCGGCCTAACCAGTCGCTATGAATAAACAGGCATTTTTGCTGTTCGCTGAATGCGCTGTGCTGCTGATGCCACTCATTATCGAGCGCTTCAAGCTCCTGTTTTATCTCTGCGGGCATACTCTCTTGCGAAGCACCCGGCAGCGCCAGGCGAGAGCCTTGTAAACTGACATCGCGTACAACCAGATGCTGTGCGCTATCGACTTCCATATTCAGCGTTTGGGCAAAGCCGATCCCGTTTAGTTTTCCGCGGATCTCACCGCCTTTTGTTAGCCACAGTTCCAGCGCGCCACGTTCGAAAGCTATATGGATAACCTCCATATCATGCAGTTTTAAAGGCTTTTGCAGCAGTAATGTCACGACAGAAGACGAGGCTTCTGGCGGTAAATCATAATGAGGACGACGGCTGAACATTCCGCCCTGGCGGATCACCGTGAACGCCGTTTTATCGCTTTGCTGCTGCTGGAGCTGAATGCGGCGCTGCACAATGCTGCCCAGGCGCGTCAGCATGGCTTGCTGTTGCCAGGCGTGTCCGGTCATCAATATTTCAAGCTGCTGTTGCATCAGATTCAGGCTTTGTGCGTCGTACCACAGGCAATCTTTCAGCAGGATCAGGTCGATAGGTACTACCGCATCGCGTCCGCTAAAGAAAGCGCTGGCCTGGAGTAAGCGGATCGCTTTTTTCCAGCGACGATCGGACACATAAGGAGCATTCGGTAACACGTCCAACTGTTGGCGCAGCGTGAAAATGAGCTCAAACACGCGATCGGGAAGCTTGATCGCACCAATGTCTTTTTGCCACTGGTGATACTCTTCATCCGTCACCTGCAATGATGCCGGGACCGGATTGTCGCTTTCATCCTGCTGACTTAACAGCATGGAGCGGAAATTGGCCTTGTCCTGAACTTTATCCAGCCACAGACGAATCAGCATACGGTCGTACAGCGCTTCCAGGCTGCTGTCGGCTTCAGGCAGTTCGTTGGAAGCCGCCACCAGCAGACGCATTGGAATTTTTTCTTCATACGCGCCGTTACGGAAGTGACGTTCGTTAATGGCGGTCAACAGGGTGTTAAGGATTGCCGGGCCTGCTTTCCAGATTTCATCGAGAAAAACGATTTCAGCTTCAGGAAGATAGCCCGCCGTTAAGCGTTCATAGCGACCTTCATCTTTTAATGCCTGAATGGACAGCGGACCAAACACCTCTTCGGGCGTAGAGAAGCGCGTCATCAGGTATTCAAAGGCGCGTGCGTTTTGGAAGGCAAACTTCAGTCGGCGGGCAATTAAGCTTTTTGCGATCCCCGGGGGGCCTAATAAGAAAACGCTCTCGCCGCTGAGTGCTGCCAGCAGACACAGACGAATGGCGTGGCTACGTTCATAAAGTCCCTTTTCCAGCGCATTGCTCAGACGGGAAATTCTTTCCGCTAATAAATGTGGGTGAGCCATAATGAAGTGGCGTCCTTTCGCCAAATGTACTGCATAAACTGCGAGTATAGATGCTTCACACCATTGCAGTAATAGACTGAAGGTGCGCTTATTTTTCTTTGAGCCAGATTAATCTGGTCTCATTTAGGGGTACGATTTTGTGATTAATCGTGCATACTGTGCGCCTTTTTGTGGGCCAAGGGACGACGCACACATTTCTTATATATACACCAAATCAATCAAGCTGCACCAAGGCGGCAATGGAGTTTTCTTCTGGGATGGGGGGAATAACGAATGCAGCCCACACGGAGTGGCTTGAGAGATGATGTGTATAAACGAAAGACGAGTCTATGAGCACTGATAATAAACAATCATTGTCTGCGATTACCCTTGCGGCCATTGGGGTTGTCTACGGTGATATTGGTACCAGCCCACTTTATACGCTTCGTGAATGTTTGTCCGGCCAGTTTGGTTTTGGCGTTGAACGTGATGCCGTATTTGGTTTTCTCTCGCTGATTTTCTGGCTGCTGATCTTTGTTGTCTCCATTAAATACCTGACGTTTGTCATGCGCGCAGATAACGCCGGAGAAGGCGGGATCCTGACGCTGATGTCATTGGCCGGGCGCAATACCTCGGCGCGAACAACCTCCATGCTGGTCATTATGGGATTGATAGGCGGCAGCTTCTTCTATGGTGAAGTGGTGATTACGCCAGCCATTTCGGTGATGTCTGCAATTGAAGGTCTGGAGATAGTTGCCCCGCAACTGGATACCTGGATTGTTCCGCTCTCAATAATTGTGCTGACCCTGCTGTTTTTGATTCAAAAACACGGTACCGGCATGGTCGGTAAGCTGTTTGCGCCGATTATGCTGCTATGGTTCCTGACGCTCGCGGTATTAGGTGTGCGCAGTATTATTGGCAATCCGGAAGTGCTGCAGGCGCTCAATCCGTATTGGGCGGTGCATTTCTTCCTCGAATTCAAAACGCTGTCCTTTATCGCGCTGGGTGCGGTGGTGCTGTCGATTACCGGTGTTGAAGCGCTGTATGCGGATATGGGCCACTTCGGTAAATTGCCGATTCGTCTGGCATGGTTCTCCGTGGTATTGCCTTCACTGGTGCTGAACTATTTTGGGCAGGGCGCGTTGCTGTTAAAGCATCCTGAAGCGATCAAAAACCCGTTTTTCCTGCTGGCGCCGGACTGGGCATTAATTCCATTGTTGATCCTCGCCGCGCTGGCAACGGTCATCGCCTCTCAGGCGGTTATCTCCGGCGTCTTCTCGCTGACGCGTCAGGCCGTACGTCTGGGGTATTTATCGCCGATGCGTATCATCCATACCTCGGAAATGGAATCGGGCCAGATTTACATTCCTTTCGTTAACTGGATGCTCTATTTTGCGGTAGTTATCGTGATTGTGAGCTTTGAACACTCCAGTAATCTGGCCGCGGCGTACGGGATTGCGGTAACGGGGACAATGGTACTGACATCTATTCTGTCTACCACCGTGGCGCGCAAAAACTGGCACTGGAATAAATACTTCGTCTTCCTGATCCTGGTGGCGTTCTTGTGCGTCGATGTTCCGCTGTTCTCCGCAAACCTCGATAAGCTTATTTCCGGCGGTTGGCTGCCTCTGACGCTGGGTCTGGTGATGTTCACCATCATGACCACCTGGAAAAGCGAACGCTTCCGTCTGCTGCGTCGCATGCATGAGCACGGTAACTCTCTGGAGGCGATGATTGCTTCTCTGGAGAAATCGCCACCGGTACGCGTGCCGGGAACGGCGGTGTATATGTCCCGCGCACTGAACGTCATCCCGTTTGCACTTCTGCATAACCTCAAGCATAACAAGGTGCTGCATGAGCGCGTTATTCTGCTGACGTTGCGTACAGAAGATGCGCCATACGTGCACAACGTGCGTAGGGTGCAGATTGAGCAGTTATCGCCCACCTTCTGGCGCGTGGTGGCCAGCTACGGCTGGCGCGAAACGCCGAACGTGGAGGAAGTGTTCCATCGCTGCGGCCTGGAAGGCTTAAGCTGTCGGATGATGGAAACGTCCTTCTTCATGTCGCATGAGTCGTTGATTGTAGGCAAGCGGCCATGGTACCTGCGTCTGCGCGGCAAGCTGTATCTGCTGCTACAGCGCAACGCGCTGCGCGCGCCGGACCAGTTTGAAATCCCACCGAACCGGGTTATTGAGCTTGGTACTCAGGTAGAGATTTAATCTCATCGACGCCCTCTTTCATCGCGAAAGGGGGCGTTTTGTTTTGCCCCTCTCAGTTTTCATTTCATCAAATGATAATCCTTGCGAAACGTTTCGATGGCGATCACATTTTCGTAACGTCGCGGTGGTTTTCTGTCCACTCTTCGCACTACACTTATCTCCAGCGAAACGTTTCGCTAGTGGGGAAAGAAAATGAAGAAAGGCACGGTACTCAACTCTGAAATTTCAACGGTGATCTCCCGTCTGGGGCATACCGATACGCTGGTGGTGTGTGATGCAGGTTTACCCATCCCGAACAGCACAACGCGTATTGATATGGCATTAACCCAGGGCGTACCTTCTTTTATGCAGGTACTGGATGTGGTCACACGTGAAATGCAGGTCGAGGCGGCCATTCTCGCGTCGGAAATTAAACAACATAATCCGCAACTCCACGAAACGTTGCTCAGCCACATTGAGCAACTGCAACAACACCAGGGAAACACCATAGAAATTCGTTACACCACGCATGAACAATTCAAAAAACAAACCGCAGACAGTCAGGCGGTAATTCGCAGCGGAGAATGTTCTCCGTATGCGAATATCATTCTCTGTGCTGGCGTCACGTTCTGAGGCCATCATGAACGCATTACTGCAACTCAAAGGGATCGATAAAGCGTTCCCGGGCGTAAAAGCGCTATCCGGCGCCGCGCTGAATGTCTACCCTGGCCGCGTGATGGCGCTGGTGGGCGAAAACGGCGCGGGCAAATCCACCATGATGAAAGTACTGACCGGGATCTATACCCGTGATGCCGGTTCTTTATTGTGGCTGGGGAAAGAGACCACCTTTAACGGCCCGAAATCCTCCCAGGAAGCCGGAATCGGTATCATCCACCAGGAGCTGAACCTGATCCCGCAACTCACTATCGCCGAGAACATTTTTCTTGGCCGTGAGTTTGTGAATCGCTTTGGCAAAATTGACTGGAAGAAGATGTACGCCGAAGCCGATCTGCTGCTCGCCAAACTGAATCTGCGCTTTAAAAGCGACAGACTGGTTGGTGAGCTGTCGATTGGCGATCAGCAGATGGTCGAAATTGCCAAAGTGCTTAGCTTTGAATCGAAGGTCATCATTATGGATGAACCGACGGATGCCCTCACCGATACCGAAACCGAATCCCTGTTCCGCGTCATCCGCGAACTGAAATCCCAGGGACGCGGCATTGTCTATATTTCTCACCGTATGAAAGAGATCTTCGAGATTTGCGACGACGTAACCGTCTTCCGTGACGGGCAGTTTATTGCCGAACGTGAAGTTGCCTCGCTGACTGAAGACTCGCTGATTGAAATGATGGTGGGACGTAAGCTGGAAGATCAGTACCCGCGCCTGGAAAAAGCGCCGGGTGATATTCGCCTGAAGGTCGATAACCTGTGCGGTCCTGGCGTAAACGATGTTTCGTTCACGCTGCGTAAAGGCGAGATCCTTGGCGTATCGGGGCTGATGGGGGCCGGACGTACCGAACTGATGAAAGTGTTGTACGGCGCATTGCCGCGTACCAGCGGTTACGTCACGCTTGATGGCCATGAAGTGGTTACCCGTTCGCCGCAGGATGGGTTGGCTAACGGCATCGTCTATATTTCTGAAGACCGTAAACGCGATGGCTTAGTGCTGGGTATGTCGGTGAAAGAGAACATGTCACTGACCGCGCTGCGTTATTTCAGCCGCGCCGGTGGAAGCCTGAAACATAAAGATGAGCAGCAGGCGGTGGGTGATTTTATTCGTCTGTTCAATGTTAAAACACCATCAATGGAACAGGCTATCGGCCTGCTTTCCGGTGGTAACCAGCAGAAAGTGGCGATTGCGCGCGGTCTGATGACCCGGCCAAAGGTGCTGATCCTTGATGAACCAACGCGCGGCGTTGACGTTGGGGCTAAGAAAGAAATCTATCAGCTTATCAACCAGTTTAAGGCTGACGGACTGAGTATCATTCTGGTCTCCTCTGAGATGCCAGAAGTATTGGGCATGAGCGATCGAATTATCGTTATGCATGAAGGGCATCTCGGCGGTGAGTTCACTCGCGAGCAGGCCACTCAGGAAGTATTAATGGCTGCCGCTGTGGGCAAGCTTAATCGCGTGAATCAGGAGTAAAAAAGATGACTACCCAGGCTGTTTCTGGTCGCCGTTATTTCACTAAAGCATGGCTTCTGGAGCAAAAGTCGCTCATCGCTCTGTTAGTGCTGATCGCGATTGTTTCCACCATGAGCCCTAACTTTTTTACCGTTAATAACCTGTTCAACATTCTCCAGCAAACGTCGGTGAACGCCATCATGGCCGTTGGCATGACGCTGGTCATCCTGACGTCGGGTATCGATCTGTCCGTCGGTTCCTTGCTGGCGCTTACCGGCGCGGTTGCAGCTTCGATTGTAGGGATTGAGGTCAATGCGCTGGTGGCTGTTGCTGCAGCCCTGGCGCTCGGCGCTGCCATTGGCGCAGTCACCGGGGTGATTGTTGCGAAAGGCCGGGTGCAGGCGTTTATTGCAACGCTAGTGATGATGCTGCTGCTGCGCGGCGTGACCATGGTGTACACCAACGGCAGTCCGGTTAATACCGGGTTTACTGACAATGCCGATGTGTTTGGCTGGTTTGGTATTGGTCGTCCGTTAGGCATCCCTACGCCAGTGTGGATCATGGGGATTGTCTTCCTCGCGGCGTGGTACATGCTGCACCACACTCGTCTGGGCCGTTATATCTACGCGCTGGGCGGTAACGAAGCGGCAACGCGTTTGTCTGGTATCAGCGTCAGTAAAATCAAAATTATCGTTTACTCACTGTGCGGTCTGCTGGCATCGCTGGCGGGCATCATTGAGGTCGCACGACTCTCCTCCGCACAACCGACGGCAGGTACTGGCTATGAGCTGGATGCTATCGCAGCGGTGGTGTTAGGCGGTACCAGCCTGGCGGGTGGTAAAGGACGTATTGTTGGGACGCTGATCGGCGCATTGATTCTTGGTTTCCTCAATAATGGTTTGAATTTGTTAGGTGTATCCTCCTATTACCAGATGATCGTCAAAGCGGTGGTGATTTTGCTGGCGGTACTGGTAGACAACAAAAAGCAGTAACAACGATTACAGGACATCTTAAATATGAACATGAAAAAACTGGCTACCCTGGTTTCTGCTGTTGCGCTGAGCGCCACCGTGAGCGCGAATGCGATGGCGAAAGATACCATTGCGCTGGTGGTCTCCACCCTCAACAACCCGTTCTTTGTTTCTCTGAAGGATGGGGCGCAAAAAGAGGCGGATAAGCTGGGTTACAACCTGGTGATTCTGGACTCGCAGAACAACCCGGCGAAAGAGCTGGCTAACGTTCAGGACTTAACGGTTCGTGGAACTAAAATTCTGCTGATCAACCCGACTGACTCTGATGCCGTTGGTAATGCTGTGAAGATGGCTAACCAGGCAAAAATTCCGGTTATTACCCTTGACCGTGTTGCCTCCAAAGGCGAAGTGGTAAGCCACATCGCGTCTGATAACGTGTTGGGTGGCAAAATTGCGGGTGATTACATCGCGAAGAAAGCAGGTGAAGGCGCGAAAGTTATCGAACTGCAAGGGATTGCCGGAACTTCAGCGGCGCGTGAGCGTGGCGAAGGTTTCCAGCAGGCCGTTGCGGCACACAAATTTAACGTACTGGCCAGCCAGCCGGCAGACTTCGACCGCACCAAAGGTCTGAACGTCATGCAGAACCTGCTGACCGCGCATCCTGATGTGCAGGCCGTATTTGCCCAGAACGATGAAATGGCGCTGGGTGCGCTGCGCGCACTGCAAACCGCGGGTAAATCTGATGTGATGGTGGTTGGATTTGACGGCACTCCAGATGGCGAAAAAGCAGTAAATGATGGCAAACTGGCTGCGACCATTGCTCAGTTGCCGGATCAGATCGGCGCGAAAGGCGTTGAGACTGCGGATAAAGTCCTGAAAGGCGAGAAGGTTCAGGCTAAATATCCGGTTGACCTGAAGCTGGTCATCAAGCAGTAATACCGATTCAGGTCGCTCGCGGCCTGATGGAGACATAAATACGCCATCCCCGTATCTGATTTTGGGGATGAAAGCGTAAAAAGAAAAGCAGGGCACGCGCCACCCTAACCCGGTGGCGCACTTTGACTTGGAACACCAAATATGAAAACCGCAGGCAACCTCGTTGTTCTTGGCAGTATCAATGCCGATCACATCCTTAACCTTAACTCTTTCCCGACACCTGGTGAAACCGTAACAGGTAGCCATTATCAGGTCGCATTTGGCGGTAAAGGCGCGAATCAGGCTGTTGCTGCGGGTCGTAGTGGCGCGAATATCGCATTCATTGCCTGTACGGGCGATGATGATATTGGCGAAAGTGTGCGTAAACAGTTAGCCAAAGATAACATCGATATTGCGCCGATTAGCGTAATTTCGGGGGAATCGACCGGTGTGGCGTTGATTTTTGTGAATGGTGAAGGTGAGAACGTTATCGGCATTCATGCCGGAGCGAACGCAGCTCTTTCGCCAGCGTTGGTGGAAGCACAGCATGAGCGTATTGCTCAGGCGTCCGCCTTACTTATGCAGTTAGAATCACCGATCGAAAGCGTACTGACTGCAGCAAAGATTGCACATCAAAATAAGACCATGGTCGCCCTGAACCCGGCACCGGCTCGTGAACTTTCTGATGAACTGCTGGCGCTGGTGGATATTATTACCCCGAATGAAACCGAGGCTGAAAAGCTGACGGGGATCCGGGTCGAAAATGATGAAGACGCGGCCAAAGCGGCGCAGGCATTGCACGCTAAAGGTATCCATACTGTACTGATTACTTTAGGTAGTCGCGGTGTGTGGGCCAGCGTTAATGGTGAAGGTCAGCGTGTGCCCGGTTTTAAAGTGGAAGCCGTTGATACTATTGCCGCTGGAGACACCTTTAATGGCGCGTTAATTACAGCGTTGCTGGAAGAGACTCCGCTGCCTGAAGCGATCCGCTTTGCGCATGCCGCTGCGGCGATTGCGGTTACCCGTAAAGGCGCACAGCCTTCCGTTCCGTGGCGCGAAGAAATAGAAGCGTTTTTAAGTCAACAGAGGTAACGCTTGGCTACAATGAAGGACGTCGCCCGCCTGGCGGGTGTTTCCACGTCGACGGTTTCTCACGTCATTAATAAAGATCGCTTTGTCAGTGAGTCCGTCACTGACAAAGTAGAAGCTGCAATTAAAGCGCTTAACTACGCGCCCTCCGCGCTGGCGCGTAGCCTCAAGCTAAACCAGACCCGCACGATTGGCATGTTAATCACTGCCAGTACCAATCCCTTCTATTCTGAACTAGTGCGCGGCGTTGAACGTAGCTGTTTTGAGCGCGGCTACAGCCTGGTGCTGTGCAATACCGAAGGCGATGAACAGCGCATGAACCGTAACCTGGAAACTCTGATGCAAAAACGTGTGGACGGCTTGTTGCTGCTCTGCACCGAAACACATCAGCCTTCCAGAGAGATAATGCAGCGTTATCCTTCTATACCGACCGTGATGATGGACTGGTCGCCTTTTGATGGTGAAAGCGATCTGATTCAGGATAACTCCTTGCTGGGCGGGGATTTAGCCACGCAACATCTTATCGAAAAAGGTTTTACGCGCATTGCCTGCATCACCGGGCCGCTGGATAAAACCCCGGCGCGTTTGCGTCTGGAAGGATATCGGGCAGCAATGAAGCGGGCGGGGTTGTCTGTCCCGGAAGGCTACGAGATTACCGGTGACTTTGAGTTCGGCGGCGGCTTTGAAGCTATGAAAACGTTGCTGTCGCATAAACAGCGACCGCAGGCTGTTTTTACCGGCAATGATGCAATGGCAGTTGGCGCGTATCAGGCTCTGTACCAGTCAGGATTGCGCATTCCGCAGGATATGGCTGTGGTGGGTTACGATGATATCGAGCTGGCGCGCTATATGACGCCGCCCCTGACGACCATCCACCAACCAAAAGATGAATTGGGCGAACTGGCCATCGATGTATTAATTCACCGGATGGCGCAGCCCGCATTACAGCAACAGCGTTTGCAGCTTACTCCTGTTCTGATGGAGCGGGGGTCGGTTTAGGTTTGTGCCGATCTTTGATCAGGTTACGTCCATCTTTGGCTTTTAGCAGCATGAACATCAGCGCGGATATTACCGTGATAGCGCCCATCGTCATAAAGGTATAGTGGAACTGTTCGACCGTATTGGTTCCTTCCATACCTTCATAGATACGCAGAACGGCGGCGCTGATGGCAACCCCTAAACTGATTGATAACTGCTGAGTAACGGCCAATACGCTGTTGCCGCTGCTGGCGTTTTCATCGGTCAGATCCGCCAGAGTGATGGTATTCATTGAAGTAAACTGGGTGGACATCGCCATACCTAAAATGAACAACGGCAGGATTAGCATCCAGATCGGCATGGCAGGAGATTGCAAAGCGAACTGCGCAATCATCAGGCCGATAAATACCGTAACACCCACCAATGTGGTCCTGTAGCCGAGTTTGCGCAGAACCTGCGTCACCATGGATTTTGCCAGAATTGAACCCAACGCTGTTGGCGCCATCATGCAGCCGGCTATCAGAGCCGGATATCCAAATCCTACCTGCAACATCAGCGGCATTAAGAAGGGCACGCAGCCTGTGCCCAGGCGAGTGGCGAGGTTTCCGGCGATCCCAACAGAAAAGGTCCGAGTCTTAAATATCGGAAGCGATATCAGCGGCGTTGGGTGGCGACGCGCATGGCGAATATAGGCGAGTAGTAACAACACACTGGCAAGAATAATACCGAGTGCGACCCAGGTCTCGACAAGCTTCTCACCGAACAATTCAACGCCGCTGGAAAACAACACCAGGCTCAAACCAAACAGAAAGAAACCGGTCATATCAAAACCGCGGCGTGGCGTGGTGAAGTTCGGCATATATTTGCGGGCATAGAAGATACCGGCAATGCCAATTGGAATATTAATCAGGAAGATCCAGTGCCAACTGGCCCATGTAACCAGTACACCGCCCAATACCGGACCTAAAATCGGCCCCACAAGTCCTGGCATGGTGACGAAGTTAAGCACGGGAAGCAGTTCGCTGCGGGGGTAAGCACGCAATAACGCCAGACGGGCAACGGGCATCATCATGGCGCCACCGATTCCCTGAATGACACGGAAAATCACCAGCTCGCTTAAGGAACTGGACAGCGCGCAGGCCAGCGATCCCAACGTAAACAGGCTAACGGCAATCATAAAGACGCGTCGGGTACCAAATCGGTCTGCCAGCCAACCACTTACCGGGATCAGCATCGCGACAGTCAGGGTATAGCTGATAATGGCCGACTGCATGGCGAGTGGAGAGCGGTTAAGACTATGTGCTATTGCGGGTAGGGCGGTATTGAGGATCGTGGCGTCTAGTGCCTGCATAAAAAAGGCCATGGCTGCTATCCACGGTAGCCCGGCCATACTGCGTGATTTCTTTTCTGACATATTATTTATCCGGTAGCACGTTCGGTGCTATCAGCAATGCCTGACAGGCAGCAAAGGCGCGATCGCCATCGTTATCATCTATTGCATCGACAATGGCCTGGTGCAAATCCAGTTTCACCACATCGTTATAGGTAATAGAGGTAAAGTAGGTCTGGTAAACCGAATGGAACAGAGATGCAAAGGATATAAGGAACGGATTCGCACTCATTTCATAGATGTGCTCATGCCAGGCGATATCAACCTCAATCCAGCGTTCGCGTCTGAAGTTTCTTTTCAGATCGACCATCTCTTCCATCAGCGTGTTGAGGTGCGCTTTCTGTTCAGCCGTACCTATAGTCGCCGCCAGTAAGCACGCCTGAGGCTCCAGGCTGATACGCATCACCAGAAAATGTTTAATGACCTGCGGGAAATTATCTTCCGTCATCCACCAGGTGAGTAGCTCCTGGTCAAGGAAGTTCCAGTTTGCTTGCGGCATGACGCGTGTGCCAATACGTGGGCGCGGTAATACCATACCTTTTGCCGTTAATGTTTTTACCGCCTCTCTTACCGCGGTGCGACTCACGCCAAACTGATCGCCCAGCTCTATTTCGCCAGGCAATATCGCACCCGGCGCGTATTCACCTTTTAATATTCGCTGAGCCAGCTTTTCGGCCAGAACGTAGGACAAGTTTTTCTGTGCGGCTAGCTGTTGGGCATTTAACGGCATGAATGTTCTTCCTTACTCTTTTTCTTATTCATTAGTATGCCACCTGGAAGTGTGATTGCGGCTGCAAAAACGGCAATTTGCTTATTTTATGGCATGTTAATGGTTGTTTTGGTGAAAAAACACGCACTCGGAAAGTTATTTTAAATTTCCCCTTGTCAGCCTGAAATAACTCCCTATAATGCGCCTCCACTGACACGGAACAACGGATTACAAGC
>NZ_JAOWGR010000042.1:0-73591 GCF_030333015.1 Citrobacter sp. Cpo012
ATGGTGCATCCGGGAGGATTCGAACCTCCGACCGCTCGGTTCGTAGCCGAGTACTCTATCCAGCTGAGCTACGGATGCAAATGGCGGTGAGGCGGGGATTCGAACCCCGGATGCAGCTTTTGACCGCATACTCCCTTAGCAGGGGAGCGCCTTCAGCCTCTCGGCCACCTCACCAACACGCCTCTTGCGAGTGCTTCGAAGAACTTGTTTCTGCTCATCGTCGCTGCGTGGCGCACATATTACTTTCTGGGACTTATAAGTCAAACAATTTTTCCAGAGCTTTTATCGTTTGCACATTTCACGCGCAATTAGTCTGCAAAAACGGCAAAAAGAGTGTTTTATCAACAGATAAATTGGCAATTTCCTGAAGGAGTGAACAAACGGAAACTTCGCAGGAAAAGGCATTACGCGCAGTGGAATCGAAAAAATGGGGAAGACGAAGAAGAAAAGAGAAGAAAAAGAGTAACTCAATCAGGTTGCGCCTCACCAGAAAGGTGAGACGCGAAAACCTTAGTAACTGGACTGCTGGGATTTTTCAGCCTGGATACGCTGGTAGATCTCTTCACGATGGACAGAAACTTCTTTCGGGGCGTTTACGCCAATGCGCACCTGGTTGCCCTTCACCCCTAAAACTGTCACGGTGACCTCATCGCCTATCATGAGGGTCTCACCAACTCGACGAGTCAGAATCAGCATTCTTTGCTCCTTGAAAGATTAAAAGAGTCGGGTCTCTCTGTATCCCGGCATTATCCATCATATAACGCCAAAAAGTAAGCGATGACAAACACCTAAGTGTAAGCAGTCACGGCATCACATTCTGTTAAACCTAAGTTTAGCCGATATACACAACTTCAACCTGACTTTATCGTTGTCGATAGCGTTGATTCAAACGCTGCGGATTGAAGTCAGCAGCGTCGACTTACGCTTATAATTATTACAGTTTTGCGCTGACCCAGCCTTTCACACTGGCTAACGCTGCAGGCAGAGCCGCTGCATCCGTACCACCAGCTTGCGCCATGTCCGGACGACCGCCACCCTTACCGCCGACCTGCTGAGCGACCATTCCAACCAGTTCCCCTGCTTTCACGCGATCTGTCACGTCCTTAGACACACCCGCAATCAGAGAAACCTTACCTTCCACTACCGTTGCCAGAACGATAACGGTAGACCCCAGTTGATTTTTCAGATCATCAACCATGGTACGCAACATTTTCGGCTCAACGTCCGCGAGTTCGCTGACCAGCAGCTTCACGCCGTTGATATCAACCGCTTTGCTGGAAAGATTTGCACTCTCCTGCGCCGCAGCCTGTTCCTTCAATTGCTGCAATTCTTTTTCCAGTTGACGAGTACGCTCCAGCACGGAACGAACTTTGTCACCGATATTCTGGCTATCGCCTTTCAGCAACTGCGCAATATCGCTTAAGCGATCGCTCTCAGCATGCACGGTTTGGATAGCACCTTCACCGGTTACGGCTTCAATACGACGAACGCCTGCCGCAGTACCTGACTCGGACACAATGCGGAACAGACCGATATCACCCGTACGGCTGGCGTGAGTACCGCCACACAATTCGGTAGAGAAATCACCCATGCTCAGAACGCGCACATGGTCGTCATATTTCTCGCCAAACAGTGCCATTGCGCCTTTGGCTTTTGCCGCTTCGAGATCCATGATGTTCGTTTCAATCGGCAAGTTGCGACGGATTTGCGCGTTCACCAGATCTTCAACGGCACGGATTTCAGCAGACTTCATCGCTTCGGTATGAGAGAAGTCGAAGCGCAGCAGTTTATCGTTAACCAACGAGCCTTTCTGTGCCACATGTGTGCCCAGAACCTGGCGCAGCGCTGCGTGCATCAGATGCGTTGCGGAGTGGTTCAAACGAATACGCGCACGACGGGCTTCATCCACATCAGCCTGTACCGCATCACCAATTTTCAGAGAACCCGCAGACAGCTTGCCGATGTGACCAATGGCCTGGCCATATTTCTGCGTGTCGCTAACGGCAAACGCGAAGCCTGCGCCTTTCAGCTCACCCTTGTCGCCAACCTGACCACCAGATTCCGCATAGAACGGCGTCTGATCCAGTACGACAACGGCATCCTGACCTGCGTTAATTGCGTCTACCGCTTTACCATCAACAAACAGCGCGGTCACTTTGCCGTTCAGTTCCAGGTGCTCGTAGCCTTTAAATTCAGAGGCGCCATCAACGCGAATCATCGCATTGTAGTCTGCGCCGAAGCCGCTGGCTTCACGCGCACGACGGCGCTGTTCTTCCATTGCAGCTTCAAAGCCCGCTTCATCAACCTTAATGTTACGCTCGCGGCAAACGTCTGCCGTCAGGTCAACCGGGAAACCGTAGGTGTCATACAGACGGAATGCAGTTTCGCCATCCAGCGTATCGCCAGACAGTTTTGCCAGTTCTTCATCCAGCAGCGCCAGACCACGCTCCAGAGTACGCGCAAACTGCTCTTCTTCGGTTTTCAGAACCTGTTCAACCATAGCCTGCTGACGCTTCAGTTCTTCACCTGCAGAGCCCATGACGTCCACCAACGGACCAACCAGCTTGTAGAAGAAGGTATCCTTCGCGCCCAGCATGTTGCCATGACGTACCGCGCGACGAATGATACGGCGCAGCACATAGCCACGGTTTTCATTCGACGGCACAACGCCATCGGCAATCAGGAATGCACAGGAACGGATATGGTCGGCGATAACGCGCAGAGACTTGTTGCTCAGATCGGTTGCGCCAGTGACTTTCGCCACGGATTCGATCAATGAGCGGAACAGGTCGATTTCATAGTTGGAGTTAACGTGTTGCAGCACGGCCGCAATACGCTCCAGACCCATACCGGTATCCACGGACGGTTTCGGCAGCGGTTCCATGGTGCCGTCAGCCTGACGGTTGAACTGCATGAAGACGATGTTCCAGATCTCAATGTAGCGATCCCCATCTTCTTCTGCGCTTCCCGGAGGTCCACCCCAGATATGGTCGCCGTGGTCGTAGAAAATTTCGGTACATGGACCGCAAGGACCGGTATCACCCATCTGCCAGAAGTTGTCTGAAGCATAAGCCGCACCTTTGTTATCACCGATACGGATGATACGTTCGCGCGGAATACCGACTTCTTTTTCCCAGATTTCATAGGCTTCATCGTCAGTTTCATAGACGGTTACCCACAGACGCTCTTTTGGCAGGGCAAACCAGTTTTCACCAGTCAGCAGTTCCCATGCATATTGAATAGCGTCGTGTTTGAAGTAATCGCCGAAGCTGAAGTTGCCCAGCATTTCGAAGAAAGTGTGGTGACGTGCAGTGTAACCGACGTTTTCCAGGTCATTGTGCTTACCGCCCGCACGTACACAACGCTGCGAGGTGGTTGCGCGGGAATAATTACGCTTGTCGAGGCCAAGGAAAACATCCTTGAACTGGTTCATCCCGGCGTTGGTAAACAACAAAGTAGGGTCATTGTTCGGTACCAGGGAGCTGCTGGCAACTACCTGGTGTCCTTTACTATGGAAAAAATCGAGAAACGCCTGACGGATCTCAGCGGTGCTCTTGCTCATAATTATCCTGAAGAAATCAAGCTAACGAAATGTCATTACCAGCATCGGCATGCAAACTGCGCCTCTGGCAATCGAAAAGTGGGAATAAGATAAGTTTTCTTTACTGGGAAGTAAAATCCCGTATGCGGTCAATCGTCAAAATTTCGCCATATTGCCTGAATATCTTCCATCAGATAGCCGCGATAGAGCAAAAAACGCTGGACCTTTACTTTATCTGAAAAATCGACAGGTAAAGGTTCACCGTACTTCCGAATGGCCTGCTCGCGTGCAAGCACTGCCCAGTCAATTTCGCACTCACGCATGGCCCGCTCGATAGCTTCACGTGCGATCCCTTTTTGGTTTAATTCCTGGCGCACTCGGGCTGGTCCATAACCTTTGCGGCTACGGCTGGCGATAAACTGCTGCACGAAACGATCATCATCCAGATAACGACTTTCAATACACCAGGCGATGACCTTGTCGTAATCCTCCGGCGTGGCATCAATTTCTTCTGGTCCATTTTTCCCCATCACCGGAGCGGCCAGCTTGCGCCGCAGTTCCTGCTCGCTGTGGTCGCGCATCGCCAGAATGCGTACGGCGCGGTCAAGCAGCCGGGAATAAGCGGAACGGCGGGAAGTTGCTTCTGTCATAGTAAGCCTTCAGAAATGAAAAAGGGCTGCATGATATGCAGCCCTTTACTATATGTGATTCATAACATGCGATTCAAAACAGATTATCAGAAATCTTCGTTCGTTTCTTTTACGTCTTCGCCGCTGTCATCAACGGAGAAATCAGGCGTTGAATCCTGGTTATTGAGCAGTAACTCACGTAATTTCTTCTCAATTTCTTTCGCAGTTGCCGGGTTTTCTTTCAGCCAGTTGGTCGCATTCGCTTTACCCTGACCGATTTTCTCACCGTTGTAGCTGTACCATGCACCGGCTTTTTCAATCAGCTTCTCTTTCACGCCCAGGTCAACCAGTTCGCCGTAGAAGTTGATGCCTTCACCGTAAAGGATCTGGAATTCAGCCTGTTTGAACGGCGCTGCAATTTTGTTTTTCACAACCTTAACGCGGGTTTCGCTGCCGACCACGTTGTCGCCTTCTTTCACCGCGCCAATACGACGGATATCCAGACGAACAGACGCATAGAATTTCAGGGCGTTACCACCGGTGGTGGTTTCCGGGTTACCAAACATAACGCCAATCTTCATACGGATCTGGTTGATGAAAATCAGCAGCGTGTTGGACTGCTTCAGGTTACCGGCCAGCTTACGCATCGCCTGGCTCATCATACGCGCCGCAAGGCCCATGTGAGAGTCGCCAATCTCACCTTCGATTTCTGCCTTCGGCGTCAATGCGGCAACGGAGTCGACAACGATAACGTCAACCGCACCGGAGCGCGCCAGCGCATCACAGATTTCCAGCGCTTGTTCACCGGTATCCGGCTGAGAACACAGCAGGTTGTCGATATCAACGCCAAGCTTACGGGCATAGACCGGATCCAGCGCGTGTTCCGCATCGATAAATGCACAGGTTTTACCTTCACGCTGTGCAGCGGCAATAACCTGCAGGGTCAGCGTTGTTTTACCGGAGGATTCAGGCCCGTAGATTTCGACGATACGGCCCATTGGCAAACCGCCCGCGCCCAATGCGATATCCAGAGAAAGCGAACCAGTGGAGATAGTTTCCACATCCATGGAACGGTCTTCACCCAGGCGCATGATGGAGCCTTTACCGAATTGCTTTTCGATCTGACCCAGCGCTGCAGCCAACGCTTTCTGTTTGTTTTCGTCGATAGCCATTAATTACTCCTGTCATGCCGCTTTCGGGTTAAACCGCGAAACGTGATAGATAATGTTCTGTTGAGGCAATTATACTGTATGCTCATACAGTATCAAGTATTTTGTAGAAATTGTTGCCACAGGGTTTGTAACGCGTAGACGGTCGCCTGTCGACGTACCGCGTCGCGATCGCCGCTGAAGCATTCCCGACGCGTAATCCCCTCGCCGCTCGCGCTGGCAAAGGCGAACCATACGGTACCCACGGGCTTTTCTTCACTGCCGCCATCCGGCCCGGCAATACCGCTGATCGAGACCGCGAAATGCGCGCGGGCAGCTTTTAGCGCGCCAATCGCCATCTCCACCACTACAGGCTCGCTCACCGCCCCATGCTGGGCCAGCGTCTCTTCGCGCACGCCTATCATCTGTGCTTTGGCTTCGTTGCTGTAGGTCACAAACCCGCGTTCAAACCAGGCGGAGCTTCCGGCAATATCCGTAATCGCTTTGGCCACCCAGCCGCCGGTGCAGGACTCCGCCGTCGTAACGGTCGCCCCACGCGCTTTCAGCGCCAGGCCAACCTGCTCACTTAACTGCATCAGTTCACTGTCGGTCATTTCAGCCTCTGTCAGTTAAAAAATATGCCGGACAAGATAGCACTTTCATAACCAATGTGGGGATGGAGAGAACGTTTTACGAGGGGGATTCCAAAAATTGCTCCGTTGCATAAATAAGACCTACCGGATGACGATATCAGGGCATCTTATCCGGCCTACAAGAGATTTCTTCCTGTAGGCCGGTGGAGCGATTACTGCACGCGCGCCAGCGCGACCGCCTGACCCAACTGCCACACGGCCATCGCGTAGTGGGTACTGTGGTTGTAGCGGGTGATGGTGTAGAAGTTCGGCAATCCATACCAGTACTGATAGCCGGTACCAATATCCAGGCGCAGCAGGCTGGCCTGCTGATGATTACCCAACGACTGCTGTGGCGTCAGCCCCGCCGCAGCAAGCTGAGAAATGCTGTACTGGGTTTTAAAGCCGTTCGCCAGCCCAGGTGCCTGACCATTTGCCGGCACCGCGACCGTATCGCCTTTCACCCAGCCGTGGCCCTTGAAGTAATTCGCCACGCTACCGATGGCATCAACCGGATCCCACAGGTTAATGTGGCCATCGCCATTGAAATCAACGGCATATTGCTTATAGGAAGACGGCATAAACTGGCCGTAGCCCATCGCGCCGGCGAAAGAACCTTTCAAATCGAGCGGATCGTCGCTTTCATCTCGCGCCATCAGCAGGAAGGTTTCCAGTTCACCAGAGAAGTATTCCGCACGACGAGGATAGTTAAACGACAGCGTCGCCAGCGCATCCAGAATCCGCGTTTTACCCATCACGCGGCCCCAACGCGTTTCAACGCCGATAATGCCAACGATAATTTCCGGCGGAACACCATAGACCTGCCACGCGCGGTTCAGCGCATCTTCATATTGATTCCAGAAGGCTACGCCATTTTGCACGTTGTCAGGCGTGATGAACTGTTTGCGGTAGCGCAGCCATGCGCCGTTAGGACCGGCTGGCGGTTGAGTCGTCGGTGCCTGGCGGTCCATCAAACGCAATACCGAGTCCAGACGCTTGGCCTGCGACAGGATCTCCTGCAACTGCTGGCGGTCAAAGCCGTGCTTGTTCACCATTTTTTCGATGAACTGCTGCGCGTTCGGATTATTGGCAAAATCACCGCCCGTTTGCATGACGTTGTGCTGTGGCTCAAGCAGGAAGCCGCCGGATGGCGCACCCGTAGTCGTTTGAGTCTCTGAAGGTTTAGGTTTGCTGCTACAGGCAGCGAGCAGTACGAAAAGGGGGAGTAACGCTACATAACGACGCTTGAACATGAGACATCCATTAAACAAATTCAGCCTGGGAGAAGTATGGTAAAGCATCCTCCGCCATACAAGGAAGCGGTAGTCGCTCTCCTTCACAGAATTTACATCCCCTTTCATCTCTGACCTTCACATTTGCGAGCCTTCACGCAATAACTTTCAAATTAAAATATTTATCTTTCATTTTGAGATCAAAATAACACTTTTATATCTTTCGATCTGATTAAAATTAGCCACCGTTTGGCAAGATAACTAAAATCCCTACAGGAGAGAATAATGATCGACACCATCACACTCGGTGCTGAGTGGTTTATCGGGCTGTTCCAGAAAGGCGGAGAAGTGTTTACCGGTATGGTGACCGGTATTCTTCCCCTGCTGATTAGCCTGCTGGTCATCATGAATGCGCTGATTAACTTTATCGGCCAGCAGCGTATTGAACGTTTTGCTCAGCGCTGCGCTGGAAATCCACTGTCCCGCTATTTGCTGCTGCCGTGCATCGGCACATTTGTATTTTGTAACCCGATGACGCTGAGTCTGGGTCGCTTTATGCCAGAAAAATACAAGCCCAGCTACTACGCCGCCGCCTCTTACAGTTGCCATTCAATGAACGGCTTATTCCCGCACATCAACCCCGGCGAACTGTTTGTCTATCTGGGGATCGCCAGCGGCCTGACCACGCTGGGGCTTCCGCTTGGCCCACTGGCGGTGAGCTACCTGCTGGTCGGTTTGGTGACTAACTTCTTCCGCGGCTGGGTGACCGATTTCACCACCACTATCTTCGAGAAAAAAATGGGTATTCAACTTGAGCAGAAGGTGCATCTGGCGGGAGCAACATCATGACACGTATTCGTATTGAAAAAGGCACCGGCGGCTGGGGTGGCCCCCTTGAACTGGATGCCATTCCGGGCAAGAAAATTGTCTATATCACCGCAGGAACTCGCCCCGCAATAGTCGACAGGATAGCAAACCTGACCGGTTGGCAGGCAGTTGATGGCTTCAAAGAAGGCGAGCCGCCGGAGAACGAAATTGGTGTGGCGATCATCGACTGCGGCGGCACGCTGCGCTGTGGGATCTATCCCAAACGCCGTATACCGACGGTGAATATTCACGCTACGGGTAAATCCGGCCCGCTGGCTCAGTACATTGTCGAAGATATCTATGTCTCTGGCGTGAAAGAAGAAAACATCACGATTGTCGGCGAGGCATCCGCTGCGCCGCAACCTGCAAGCAGCACTATCGGTCGCGATTACGACACCAGTAAAAAGATTACCGAACAAAGCGACGGCCTGTTGGCAAAAGTGGGAATGGGCATGGGTTCAGCCGTTGCGGTCCTGTTCCAGTCCGGACGTGACACCATCGATACCGTCCTGAAAACTATTCTGCCATTTATGGCGTTCGTCTCGGCACTGATCGGCATCATTATGGCTTCGGGTCTGGGAGACTGGATTGCCCATGGACTCGCGCCGCTGGCCAGCCATCCATTGGGACTGGTTACTCTGGCGCTGATCTGCTCTTTCCCGCTGCTGTCGCCTTTCCTCGGCCCCGGTGCGGTTATCGCCCAGGTTATCGGCGTGCTGATCGGTGTACAGATTGGTCTGGGGAACATTCCTCCGCATCTGGCGCTACCTGCCCTGTTCGCCATTAACGCCCAGGCTGCATGTGACTTTATTCCGGTTGGGTTGTCGCTGGCCGAAGCGCGTCAGGATACTGTCCGCGTCGGCGTGCCATCCGTACTGGTGAGCCGTTTTCTGACCGGCGCACCTACCGTTCTCATCGCCTGGTTTGTTTCTGGCTTTATTTACCAATAAGGGGCATTCAAAAATGACCGTAATTTATCAAACCACCATTACCCGTATCGGCCAGAGCGCCCCGGATGCACTGTGCGACCAGATGCTGATTACCTTTCGTGAAGGCGCGCCAGCGGATATCGAAGAGTTTTGTTTCATCCATTGCCACGGGGACCTGAACGGCTCTTTACAAGCAGGGATCCAGTTTGAACTGGGCCAGCACCACTACCCGGTCACCGCCGTTGGCAGCGTGGCGGAACAAAACTTACGTGAACTCGGGCATATCACCCTGCGCTTTGACGGGCAGAGCGAAGCGGAATTCCCCGGCACTGTACACGTTGCGGGCCCCGTCCCGGACGGTATCACCCCGGGCTGTATTTTGAAGTTTGTTGCTTAAGATTGAAGGAGATAAAAATGAATCAGGTTGCCGTTGTCATTGGTGGAGGCCAGACCCTGGGGGCATTCCTTTGCCGTGGGCTTGCGACAGAAGGATACCGCGTCGCGGTGGTGGATATTCAAAGCGATAAAGCTGCCAACGTCGCGCAAGAAATTAACGCCGAGTTTGGCGAAGGTACCGCGTACGGTTTTGGCGCAGATGCCACCAGCGAACAGAGCGTGCTGGCGCTGTCGCGCGGAGTGGATGAAATATTCGGTCGTGTCGATCTGCTGGTTTACAGCGCGGGTATCGCTAAAGCCGCTTTTATCAGCGACTTTCAGCTTGGGGATTTCGACCGCTCGCTGCAGGTCAATCTGGTCGGCTACTTCCTCTGTGCTCGTGAATTTTCACGCCTGATGATCCGCGATGGCGTGCAGGGACGCATTATCCAGATCAACTCAAAATCAGGGAAAGTGGGCAGCAAACACAATTCAGGCTACAGCGCGGCAAAATTTGGTGGCGTGGGCTTAACTCAGTCGCTGGCGCTGGATCTGGCGGAGTACGGGATCACCGTACATTCGCTGATGCTCGGCAACCTACTGAAATCACCAATGTTTCAGTCGTTATTACCGCAATATGCGACCAAGCTGGGCCTTAAGCCAGATGAGGTGGAGCAGTACTACATTGATAAGGTTCCGCTTAAACGCGGCTGCGATTATCAGGACGTACTGAACATGCTGCTGTTTTACGCCAGTCCAAAAGCCTCTTACTGCACCGGGCAGTCCATCAACGTGACCGGCGGTCAGGTGATGTTTTAATGTTGAATTGCCGGATGGCGGCTGCGCTTATCCGGCAAAATCAAAGGAGTACATAATGGTTTCCGCACTGATTACCGTCGCCGCTATCGCTTGGTGCCTGCAACTGGCGCTTGGTGGCTGGCAAATATCCCGCTTTAACCGGGCGTTTGATCAACTCTGCCAGCAAGGTCGGGTTGGTGTTGGTCGCTCCGGTGGGCGTTTTAAACCGCGCGTGGTGGTAGCCATTGCGCTGGATGAGCAGCAACGGGTGACCGACACGTTATTTATGAAAGGTCTTACGGTATTCGCCCGACCAGGCAAAATTGCCACGATAATGGGCAAACATCTTGATGATTTACAGCCTGATGTGATCTTTCCCCATGATCCGTTATCACAGAATGCACTATCATTGGCGCTTAAACTGAAACATGGGTAATTTCGTTGTGAATGCTAATAGCTTGCGAAATTATCATTTTGCAACTTATTAAGTCAGGGTAATCACGCCTATGAAACCTCGTCAGCGTCAGGCTGCCATACTGGAGCATCTGCAAAAGCAGGGCAAATGCTCGGTTGAAGAACTGGCCCACTACTTTGACACGACCGGCACGACCATTCGCAAAGACCTGGTCATTCTGGAAAATGCCGGAACCGTCATTCGTACCTATGGCGGCGTGGTATTAAATAAAGACGAATCCGACCCGCCAATCGATCACAAAACGCTAATCAATACGCATAAAAAAGAGCAGATTGCCGAAGCCGCCGTCCGTTTTATACACGATGGCGACTCTATTATTCTGGATGCGGGTAGCACCGTACTGCAGATGGTGCCGATGCTCACGCGCTTTAGCAACATCACCGTCATGACCAACAGTCTGCACATTGTTAACGCCCTTTCGGAGCTGGACAACGAGCAAACTATCCTGATGCCCGGCGGGACCTTTCGCAAAAAATCTGCGTCATTTCACGGTCAGCTGGCAGAAAACGCCTTTGAGCAGTTCAGCTTTGATAAACTCTTCATGGGCACCGACGGCATTGACCTCAATGCCGGCGTGACCACCTTTAATGAGGTGTTTAGCGTCAGTAAAGCGATGTGCAATGCCGCTCGCGAAGTGATTCTGATGGCTGACTCGTCAAAATTTGGGCGCAAAAGCCCTAATGTTGTATGCAGTCTGGAAAGCGTCGACAAGCTGATTACCGATGCGGGCATCGACCCTGCGTTTCGTCAGGCGCTGGAAGCAAAAGGGATTGAAGTGATCATAACCGGAGAAACCAATGAGTGATGCACTACTGAACGCGGGCCGTCAGACGTTAATGCTGGAACTACAGGAAGCCAGCCGACTGCCAGAACGCCTGGGCGATGATTTTGTCCGCGCCGCTAATACGATTATCCACTGTGAAGGCAAAGTCATTGTCTCCGGTATTGGTAAATCAGGTCATATTGGCAAAAAAATTGCGGCGACCCTCGCTAGTACCGGCACGCCCGCCTTTTTTGTGCATCCGGCGGAAGCGCTGCACGGCGACTTAGGGATGATCGAAAGCCGTGATGTCATGCTGTTTATCTCCTACTCCGGCGGTGCGAAAGAGCTGGATCTCATCATCCCACGCCTGGAAGACAAATCCGTCGCACTGCTGGCAATGACCGGAAAACCGACCTCACCGTTGGGTCTGGCAGCCAAAGCCGTGCTGGATATTTCCGTTGAGCGCGAAGCCTGTCCGATGCGCCTGGCACCGACGTCCAGCACCGTAAATACGTTGATGATGGGCGACGCGCTGGCGATCGCCGTAATGCAGGCGCGCGGCTTTAACGAAGAAGATTTTGCCCGCTCACATCCGGCAGGTGCGCTGGGTGCTCGTCTGTTGAATAAAGTGCATCATCTGATGCGCCGCGACGATGCCATACCTCAGGTGAAGCTCACCACCAGCGTGATGGACGCGATGCTGGAACTCAGCCGCACGGGTCTTGGCCTGGTCGCGGTCTGCGACGACCACTCACTAGTGAAAGGGGTCTTTACCGACGGTGACCTGCGCCGCTGGCTGGTTGGCGGCGGAGCGCTCACCACCCAGGTTAGCGAAGCTATGACTCAGAATGGCATTACGCTACAGGCGCAGAGCCGCGCGATTGACGCCAAAGAGATCCTGATGAAGCGTAAAATCACTGCCGCACCGGTGGTCGATGAAAACGGCAAACTCACCGGTGCTATCAACCTGCAGGATTTCTATCAGGCCGGTATTATCTAATCCTTCAGACCCAGACGTTTCGCCAGCCGGTGCAGGTTGGCGACGTCTGTTTCCAGCGCCCGCGCGCTTGCCGCCCAACTGTGATTATTTTGCGCCAGTGCCCGGCGGATCATCTCCCGCTGGAACGACTCTGTTGCTTCACGCAGATTGTGATGTTGTGGGATCTCCGCAACAACTTCCGCCACCTGCGGAGCCGGACCTTCATCCTGCAAGGCAAAATGCTGCGCCTCCAGCACCACTTCATCCCCTGCCCTGGTAGCCCTGGCCAGAACAACCGCCCGGTGAATGGCATGCTCCAGCTCGCGCACGTTTCCGGGCCAGCCGTAATTCAGCAGATGGCTACGCGCGCCGGGGCTTAGCACCACGCGGGAAAGACCCAGCCGCAGTCGGCATTGCTCGCAAAAATAGCCGGCCAGCAGCACCACATCTTCGCCGCGCTCACGAAGAGGCGGTACAAAAAGGGGGAAGACGCTCAGACGGTGGAACAAATCTGCGCGGAAATTCCCGGCCAGCACCTCTTCGCGTAAATCACGGTTCGTCGCCGCCAGCACCCGCACATCCACGCGCAGGCTGCGATCGTCACCCACGCGCTGAATATCGCCGTACTGCAACACGCGCAGCAGCTTAGCCTGTAGCGCCAGCGAGAGTTCGCCTATCTCGTCGAGAAACAGCGTCCCATTGTCGGCCATTTCAAACTTACCGCTACGATTGCTGATAGCCCCGGTAAACGCGCCTTTTACGTGACCAAACAGCTCACTTTCGGCTACGGTTTCCGGCAACGCTGCACAGTTCAGATACACCAGTGGATTCACTGCGCGCGGCGAACCTTCATGGATAGCTTTAGCCACCAGCTCCTTCCCGGTCCCTGTTTCGCCGCTAATCAGCACATTGAGATCGGACCCCGCCACAATCTCAATTTCTTTTTTCAACTGCATCATATTGGGCGACAGGCCAATCATCTGGGTTTCCGTCACCTGCTCAAAGTTGGTTGACGAACCTGGCAGCATATTCTGGCTTTCCAGTTGTTCAATCAGCAGCGCATTGCTCAGCGCACCCGCCGCCAGCGCGGCAATCAGCCTAAGCTCCTCATCGCTGAAAACATCGAACTGATCGGGCTCCATGCCATCCAGGGTTAACGCACCAATCAAATTTTGACCGGCGAACAACGGCAGCCCAATACAGGCATGCACCTTCAGACTCTCCTGCCCCGGAATCAGACCATCATATGGGTCTGGCAAATCGCTGTCGGCAGGGAAACGAACCACGTCTCCGGCGCGGGCAATCGCCTCCAGACGCGGATGCCCTTCCAGAGTAAAGCGTCTGCCGAGAACATCCTGCGCCAGCCCATCGATCGCCAGCGGAATAAACTGTCGCGACTCGTAGCGCAGCAGTGCCGACGCGTCGCACTCCAGCACCTGACGCAAAGTGGTTATCAGACGTTGAAAACGGTCCTGATGTCCAATACCGCTTTGTAATTCAATGGCGATGCCCGCCAGCACGTCTACGGAAAAGCTCATGACTACCTCATTGTCATTTTGACAATTCATATTGTCATATTGACAATAAAATGAATAGTCATTTTGACTACCACTTAATAAGCAGGAAACAATAAAACCATTAAAATCAAAAAGATAAAAAGTTGGCACGCAACCTGCAATAAGCAAAACATCTTTTTAGAAAAACGCTGAATTAATTACTGAGGTTGCTATGTCTATTCTGGTTAAAAATAACATTCATTGGGTTGGCCAACGTGACTGGGAAGTTCGTGATTTCCACGGGACTGAATACAAAACGCTGCGCGGCAGCAGCTACAACAGCTATCTCATCCGTGAAGAAAAAAATGTCCTGATCGATACAGTAGACCATAAGTTTAGCCGTGAATTCGTACAGAACCTGCGCAGTGAAATTGACCTCGCGGATATCGACTACATCATCATTAACCACGCGGAAGAAGACCATGCAGGGGCGCTGACTGAGCTGATGTCCTGCATCCCGGACACGCCGATTTACTGCACAGCCAACGCCATTGACTCCATCAACGGGCATCACCATCACCCGGAGTGGAACTTTAACGTGGTGAAAACCGGTGATTCACTGGACATTGGTAACGGCAAACAGCTGATCTTCGTTGAAACGCCAATGCTGCACTGGCCTGACAGCATGATGACCTACATGACCGGCGACGCGGTGCTGTTCAGTAACGACGCCTTCGGTCAGCACTACTGCGACGAACGTCTGTTTAACGACGAAGTTGACCAGACCGAACTGTTCGAACAGTGCCAGCGTTACTACGCCAACATTCTGACGCCGTTCAGCCGTCTGGTTACACCGAAAATTACTGAGATCCTCGGCTTCAACCTGCCTGTCGATATGATTGCTACTTCCCACGGCGTGGTATGGCGCGACAACCCGACGCAAATCGTGGAAATGTACCTGAAATGGGCGGCGGATTATCAGGAAGACCGCATCACCATTTTCTACGACACCATGTCCAACAACACCCGCATGATGGCGGACGCCATAGCCCAGGGCATCAACGAAGTTGACCCGAACGTGGCAGTGAAAATCTTTAACGTCGCCCGTAGCGATAAGAACGAAGTTCTGACTAACGTCTTCCGCTCTAAAGGCGTGCTGGTCGGTACTTCGACGATGAACAACGTGATGATGCCAAAAATCGCCGGTTTGGTGGAAGAGATGACCGGCCTGCGTTTTCGTAACAAACGCGCCAGCGCCTTTGGCTCACACGGCTGGAGCGGCGGCGCAGTAGACCGTTTGTCTACGCGTTTGCAGGATGCTGGTTTCGAAATGTCGCTGAGCCTGAAGGCGAAATGGCGTCCGGACCTGGATGCACTGGAACTATGCCGCCAGCACGGCCGTGAAATCGCGCGTCAGTGGGCGCTTGCGCCACTGCCGGAAACAACCGTGAAGGCCGCATCCAAAGAAGAAGAATGCGCTTGCGCCGCTGCGGCTGCCGCCGATCTTGGCCCTAGCATGCAGTGCAGCGTGTGCCAGTGGATTTACGACCCGGCAAAAGGTGAACCGCTGCAGGATGTCGCGCCGGGAACACCGTGGAGCAACGTGCCGGATAACTTCCTGTGCCCGGAATGTTCATTAGGTAAAGACGTCTTCGACGTCCTGGCAACGGAGGCAAAATGAGCCGCGGAATTGTCATTATTGGTTCGGGCTTCGCCGCCCGCCAGTTAGTCAAAAATATCCGTAAACAGGATGCAAATGTCCCGCTGACCCTGATTGCTGCGGACAGCATGGATGAGTACAACAAGCCCGATCTCAGCCATGTTATCAGTCAGTCACAGCGTGCAGACGACCTCACCCGCCAGTCGGCGGGGGAGTTTGCCGAACAGTTTAATTTGCGTCTATTTCCGCACACCTGGGTAACCGACATCGATGCTGATGCCCACGTAGTGAAAAGCCAGGATCAGCAGTGGCAGTACGACAAACTGGTGCTGGCGACGGGCGCGTCAGCCTTTGTACCGCCGGTTACCGGACGTGAGTTAATGCTCACGTTGAACAGCCAACAAGAGTATCGCGCTTGTGAAACGCAGTTGCGTGACGCCCAGCGGGTGCTGATTGTCGGCGGCGGCTTGATTGGCAGTGAACTGGCGATGGATTTCTGTCGTGCCGGTAAAGCGGTAACGCTTATCGACAACGCTGCCAGCATTCTGGCTTCGCTGATGCCGCCGGAAGTCAGCAGTCGCTTACAGCATCGTCTGACCGATATGGGCGTACACCTGCTGTTGAAATCACAGCTTCAGGGGCTGGAAAAAACGGCGTCAGGTATTCGTGCCACGCTCGATCGTAGCCGCAGCGTAGAAGTCGATGCGGTGATCGCCGCCACCGGCTTACGCCCGGAGACCGCACTGGCGCGTCGTGCCGGATTGAACATCAATCGTGGCGTCTGCGTCGATAGCTACCTGCAAACCAGCCACCCGGACATTTATGCTCTCGGCGACTGTGCGGAGATTAACGGTCAGGTGCTCCCTTTCCTGCAGCCGATTCAGCTGAGCGCCATGTATCTGGCGAAAAACCTGCTCGGCGGCAATGCGCCATTGAAACTGCCAGCCATGCTGGTAAAAGTCAAAACGCCAGAACTGCCTCTGCATTTGGCCGGGGAAACCCAGCGCCGCGATCTAAACTGGCACATCGCCGCCGAAGCGCAGGGAATGGTTGCCAGAGGGATGAACGACGAAGGCCAGCTGTGTGCGTTTGTCGTCAGTGAAGACCGCATGAAAGAGGCCTTTGCGCTGCTGAAAACGTTGCCCGTGTAAGTCTGTGATGCCGGATGGTGCCGCTTCGCGTCTTATCCGGCCTGCGACTTTGCCCGGCAACGCTGCTACTGATTTATTAACCTCACGCACATGGATGTGCGTTGCCACTTGTCGGTATGCCCCGACATGTTTTTCTTGCCCCGCCAGTCCCGGGGCTTTTTTTATTTTTGCGCCAACGCTCGCGCTGCGGCAATCACGCCCTGCCCCAATGACAACCCGCCGTCGCCCGCCGGTAAACGCTGCGGGAACAGTAAGGTAAAACCACGCAGATAAAACGCCAGACGGGCCGACAATAAGCGGTTATGCATCACGCCACCGCTAAATACTAACGTCTTAATCCCGCGCGCTTCGGCCTGCATTCGCATCAGAGTGGCAAATCCACGCGCCAGCGCGTCGTGAAACGCCCACGCCCTTTCTGCTGGTTTGGCCTGCCAGTTCAGCCATTGCTGCCAAAAAACTGCTAAGTCCAGCTGATTGTCATCAAGCGGCACCGTGACTGGGTGATCAACGCCATCACATTGCGATGCCATCGCCTCAAGCGCACAGGCCGCTTCACCTTCATAACTCAATGATTCCGGTGCACATTGCAACGCGGCGGCAACGGCATCAAACAGTCGTCCGCACGATGACGCCAGCGGAGCGTTAATTCCCCGTTCAATAGCGCGCGCCAGCACGTTCCAGTTTTGATGTTGCAGCACCGATGTTTCCGGATAACGCTGCCAGTCAGGAACAAAACGCAGGCACTGCGCGAGCAGATTACGCCACGGCTGTTTTGCCGCCAGATCGCCGCCCGCCAGCGCTACCGCCGGTAAGCCGCCAAGGTATTCGCATTCACGATAGTTGACCCGCAAACACTCTCCACCCCACAGCGCGCCGTTTTCCCCCATACCGATACCGTCTAGCGTCAGGGCAATCACATCACCGCCATTGAGCGGCCAGCCGTGCTCCGCAAGACACGCAGCGGCATGCGCATGGTGATGCAGCACCGTTTCAGTTGGCAGCTCCATTTCACTGGCCCATTGGCTGGAAACATAGCCAGGGTGTGCATCATGCACGATACGCTGCGGCGTAAAGTCATAAATGTTCTGGATCAGGCGTAGCGCATCACGCCACTGTTGCTGAATGCCGTCATCGCTAAGATCGCCCAAATGCTGGCTGATAACCGCCTGTTCACCACGGACCAGACAGAAAGTATTTTTCAGATCCGCGCCTAAGCACAGCATCGGCGGCACGTCGCGAAATCCTGGTGGTAGTGCAACCGCATCCGGCACATAACCCCGGGAACGACGCAGCATTTCCCCACTGTCACGCACCACGGAGTCATCCATCCGCTGCACAATGTCGCGATTATGCAGCAGGAAACCGTCGGCAATGTCGTGTAAATCTTCCAGCGCCTGGGCGTTGGTAATGGCCGGAGGCCTGCCGCTGAGGTTGCCAGAGGTCATCACCAGCGGACAATTCATCTCTTGTAAGAGTAAATGCTGTAACGGATTCGCTGGCAACATGACGCCAACCTCCGTTAACCCTGGCGCAATACCCTCGCTCAATGCAGCGACATAGCGTTTCTGCACCAGCACGATCGGCGCAGCAGGGGTAGTCAGCAAACGACGAGCGGGTTCAGGCAATCCCTCATCAGAGGGCAGCATCACTGCCAGAGGTTTCGCCGGACGGTGTTTGCGCAGCCTGAGTAGCGCTACGGCGTTATCATTTCGCGCATCGCACACCAGATGAAACCCACCAATGCCTTTAACCGCCACAATACCGCCTGCTTTCAGCCGCGATACCGCCGCCTGCAGCGCCACTTCTTTCTCCGCTCGCTCACCCGCACAGAACCACTCCAGATGAGGGCCGCATGCCGGACAAGCCACTGGCTGGGCGTGGAATCGACGGTCGTACGGATCGCGATACTCTTTGTCACATTGCGCGCAGAGTGGGAATGACGCCATTACGGTAAACGGACGATCGTAGGGCATCGCGCGGATAATCGTAAAACGCGGACCACAGTGGGTGCAGTTGATAAAGGGGTATCGGTAACGACGTTCGCTGGGGGTGTTCATTTCAACAAGGCATTCGGGACAGGTCGCGGCGTCCGGAACGATTTGCGTATTCATCGTACCGCCAGCACTTTGACGAATCGAGAAATCGGCAGGCTGCTGCGTCCAGGCGAATGGTTCGCTCTCAACGCTGTCAATGCGCGCCAGCGGTGGGCAGTGTTGATGCAACTGCGCAATAAATTCCGCCGGATCTTCCTGTAAGCGCACAACCACACCGTCACCGTCGTTACACACATCGCCATGCAGTTGTAAGCGCTGCGCCAGTTGCCAGACGTAGGGGCGAAATCCGACGCCCTGTACTTTGCCGCGAATACGCAACTGTACGCCGGAGTGGTTGTTTATTGTCATTAAGTCGTTCCCGCAGTCATCTATCCCGGTTTGCCTGATGACGCTACGCTTATCAGGCCTACGTGGATGCGAACAGTAGGCCGGATAAGGCAAAGCCGCCATCCGGCATAAGTACTACCGTATTTTACGCGGATTTTCAGCCATCAGAACAGCAAAGATGCGGTGGAATCCAGCGCGGCGCGACGACGTTTTTCCGCGCTCAGTTGCTCAAGCTTATTGCGATCCACATATATCAGCGCGTGAGTCGGGCACACTTCCATACAGGCAGGACCGGCCTCACGATGGTGGCACAGGTCGCACTTATTGGCTTCAGCTTTTTCTGCGCGGACGTTCAGACCTGCGCCGCTGTTACGCACGACCGGACGCACGACCACTTCCATTGCGCCGTAAGGACAAGCCACAACGCAGGTTTTACAGCCAATGCAGCGTTCCTGCATTACGTGGACAAAACCTTTATCACGGCTGATCGCACCGTTCGGACAGACGTTAGCGCACGGCGCGTCTTCGCACTGGCGGCACAGCGTCGCCGTGGAGACATTAACGCCTTTGATGACGTGAATGCGGGGTAAAAAGGTTTCAGGGGTCAGCGATGCGCAATCCTGGTTATCCTGATGGGATACCACGCAGGCCACTTCACAGGTACGGCAACCAATGCATTTATTGGCGTCTGCAATGATGAAACGGTTCATCAATTTCTCCAGCAATGACAGAATATCTGCCGAAGCATACACAAATCGTGCCAGAATTTAATTTACTGTTATTAAATGAATTTTATTCTGAAGAACGCAAGAAGGGCGTGTCATCGTCACTAGTGACGATGACAAATGACAGCCGTCAGCGCGAAACGGGCGGCGCAACAGAGTCGCGCGCAATGAGTTCACCAGTGAAGGTCTTTGACGGCGTAAACACCCCGTCACCTAGCATAAAGATCAGGCGCCCAATCGTTTCCTGAATCATTTCTGTTACCGGAATTTTAACGCTGGAAAGCGCCGGAATAGTGTATGGCGCGAGGGCGATATCATCAAAGCCAATCACCGACACCTGTGCGGGAACGCTCACACCATGCTCGTGCAATTGCTTCATCGCGCCGATCGCCATATCGTCATTGCTGGCCACCAATGCGGTAAAATTGACCTTGCGCGAAAGCAAAGTATCCACACCCGCTGTGCCGCAGGCTGGCGTCCATTTCCCTTTAACAATCAGATCATTATTTAGCGCGATCCCATGATGTACCAGCGCGTCTTTATAGCCTGAAAGTCGCTCCACGCCGGTTGGCGAATCCATCGAGCCGGTAATAAAACCAATCTCTTTATGCCCGGCGGCAATGAGCTGAGTAACGGCGTTAAAGCTGGTCTGCTTTTGATCGCACCATACGCTATGGCTACTGTTTTTCCGCAGGCGTCGATTAAGCACCATAATAGGCTGGCTGTGGGCATCGATGATGTCATCTATCTCATCCACGCTGAGAAAACGCGGATATATCATAATCGCGTCACAGCGCAGGTCGAGCAGGTACTGGATCGCCTGGCGCTCTTCCTCAGCGCTATGCTTACCGTCAGCCAGTAACAGCTGGCGCCCTTTATCTTCCGCCATCCGCGCGGTATGAAACAGCAGTTCGCTGAAATAGACGCCGTGATAAAGGGTGTTTGTTACCACCAGACCCAGTGTCTGCGTGGTTTTCGCCGCGAGACTGCGCGCCAGCAAATTTGGGCGGTAACCACTCTCTTCAATGGCCTGAAACACGCGGTCTTTGGTTTCCTGGCTGACATAGCCGTTTCCGGAAAGCACCCGGGAAACCGTCGCTTTCGACACTCCGGCACGCTTCGCCACCTCCAGCATCGTGGTCATATTACTCATCCCTTTTCTCTCAATGTGACGCAGTGTACTGCACCGTTTTGCCGCTGTCCTTGCTGCTAAATCGCAGACGCTGACATCTGGTGATCGGAGTCACAATTACAAAAATTTATCAAAATTAAATCTTGATCAGTTAATACAATTTAAACATGATTTTGTGGAACCGGTTTCCTATCTGCGTTTCATCAACCCAGAAAAGCGATCCACGTAAACGGATAAAAAATAACGTACTCTACTGATAAAACAGGATTAAATCCGATGTCCAAGAATTATGCAGCGCTGGCGCGCTCCGTTGTGACGGCTCTGGGAGGCGTCGACAACATCACAGCAGTGACCCACTGTATGACCCGTTTGCGTTTCGTTATCAAAGATGACTCGCAGGTCGACAGCGCGACGCTGAAAACCCTCACTGGCGTGCTGGGCGTGGTGCGCAACGAGAACCAATGTCAGGTGATTATCGGCAACACCGTTTCGCAGGCGTATCGTGAAGTGGTCAGCCTGTTGCCTGCCAACATGCAGCCTGCTGAGCCGCAAATCAAACCCCGACTGACGCTGAAGCGGATTGGCGCGGGGATCCTTGATGCGCTGATCGGCACAATGTCGCCGTTGATCCCGGCGATTATCGGCGGATCAATGCTCAAGCTGCTGGCGATGGTTCTGGAAATGACCGGCGTGCTGGTGAAAGGATCGTCCACGCTCACCATTCTGACCGTCATTGGCGACGGTGCATTCTTCTTCCTGCCGCTGATGGTCGCCGCGTCGGCCGCTATCAAATTCAAAACCAACATGTCGCTGGCTATCGCCATCGCGGGCGTACTGGTGCATCCCAGCTTTATCGACCTGATGGCGAAGGCCGCGCAGGGTGAGCACGTTGAGTTTGCCCTGATCCCAGTGACGGCGGTGAAATACACCTACACGGTGATCCCGGCGCTGGTCATGACCTGGTGCTTGTCATACATCGAACGTTGGGTCGATCGTATAACTCCGGCGGTGACCAAAAACTTCCTCAAACCGATGCTGATCGTGCTGATCGCCGCCCCGCTCGCCATCGTCATCATTGGCCCGATCGGTATCTGGATCGGTAGCGCGATTTCAGCGCTGGTCTATACCATCCACGGCTATCTCGGCTGGCTGTCAGTGGCCATTATGGGCGCGCTGTGGCCGCTGCTGGTAATGACCGGTATGCACCGTGTCTTTACGCCAACCATTATTCAGACCATTGCCGAAACCGGAAAAGAAGGCATGGTGATGCCATCGGAAATTGGCGCCAATTTGTCGTTAGGTGGTTCATCGCTGGCAGTGGCATGGAAAACCAAAAACCCGGAGCTGCGCCAGACGGCGTTAGCCGCCGCCGCCTCAGCCATCATGGCGGGCATTTCCGAACCCGCGCTGTATGGCGTGGCAATCCGCCTGAAACGTCCGCTGATTGCGAGCCTTATCAGCGGTTTTATCTGCGGTGCTGTTGCTGGAATGGCCGGGCTTGCAAGCCACTCCATGGCGGCTCCAGGTCTGTTCACCAGCGTCCAGTTTTTCGATCCGGCCAATCCGATGACCATCGTTTGGGTATTTGGCGTGATGGCGCTGGCGGTAGTGCTTTCTTTTGTACTAACGCTGATTCTCGGCTTTGAAGATATTCCTGTCGAAGATGCAGCCGCGCAGGCCAGAAAAAACCAGGCCGCACAACCGGGCAATATCAATGGAGCCAGCATTTGACTGGTACGAACTGAGGTTAATTATGTCTGTTTTTCCGCAAGGATTTTTATGGGGCGGCGCACTGGCCGCCAACCAATCTGAAGGGGCATACCGGGAAGGCGGCAAAGGGCTGACTACCGTCGATATGATCCCCCACGGCACACACCGCATGCCCGTCAAACTGGGTCAGGAAAAGCGCTTTACGCTGCGGGATGACGAATTTTATCCCAGCCATCAGGCGATCGACTTTTATCATCGCTATAAAGAAGATATCGCGCTAATGGCGGAAATGGGGTTTACGGTTTTTCGTACTTCCATTGCCTGGAGCCGCCTCTACCCTAACGGCGACGAGCTGACGCCGAATGAAGACGGAATCGCGTTTTATCGGGCCGTGTTTGCCGAGTGTAAAAAATACGGTATTGAGCCATTAGTCACGCTGTGTCACTTCGATGTGCCTATGCATCTGGTCACCGAGTACGGCTCCTGGCGTAACCGCAAAATGGTGGAGTTCTTTACCCGCTACGCCCGTACCTGCTTCGGGGCCTTTGACGGTCTGGTGAAGTACTGGCTGACGTTCAACGAAATCAACATCATGCTGCACAGCCCCTTTTCAGGCGCCGGGCTGGTATTTGAAGAAGGTGAAAATCAGGATCAGGTAAAATATCAGTCCGCTCACCACGAACTGATAGCCAGCGCCCTGGCGACTAAAATAGCCCATGAAATTAATCCGCAAAACCAGGTCGGTTGTATGCTGGCTGGCGGTAATTTTTATCCTTACTCGTGTAAGCCGGAAGATGTGTGGACCGCACTGGAAAAAGACCGTGAAAACCTGTTCTTTATTGATGTGCAGGCGCGCGGGGCCTACCCGGCTTACTCTGCCCGCGTGTTTCGCGAAAAAGGCGTGGTAATCAAAAAAGCCCCGGAAGACGACGACATCCTGAAAAACACCGTCGATTTCGTCTCTTTCAGCTATTACGCATCGCGCTGCGCCTCCGCTGAAATGAACACGGGCAATACCAGCGCTGCCAACGTGGTGAAGTCGCTGCGTAATCCGTACATTCCCGCCAGTGAATGGGGCTGGGGCATCGATCCGCTCGGCCTGCGCATCACCATGAATATGATGTATGACCGCTACCAGAAGCCGCTGTTTCTGGTGGAAAACGGGCTGGGAGCGAAAGATGAAATTGATGCTAACGGTGAGATCAATGACGACTATCGCATCAGCTATTTACGCGAACATATTCGCGCCATGGCAGACGCGATTGAAGATGGCGTGCCGCTGATGGGTTACACCTCCTGGGGCTGTATCGATCTGGTTTCAGCCTCAACCGGTGAGATGAGCAAACGCTACGGTTTTGTATATGTGGACCGCGATGACGCGGGCAACGGCACGCTGGCACGTACACGCAAGAAATCATTCTGGTGGTACAAAAAAGTCATCGCCAGTAACGGTGCCGATCTGGCATGACGGATCTGCCGGAGGGGGTTACAGCCTTCCGGCAGAAGTACATATTTTCATTTCATTTATTACATTCCGGATTTGGAATCGTCCTTCCAGTTTCAGGTTTGCCCTCCCCTTTTTTTACTGGCATTTTATTCAGTAGTTTTTAATCCTGGCCGTTCACCACAAGGAAGCGTGCATGTTTGATAAAAAGGGCAAAACAGCGGTGGCAATCACCAAACCAGTACGTCGCTTGAAAGTCAGCTATGTCAGAAAACGCCATGAAGATCCAAAAACGGGTTATACGCGACGAATCAGTCGTCACGCCTCACTCACGCTGAACGGCGACTGGCTGGAACAAGCTGGATTTCCGACCGGTACGGCAGTGAATGTATCAGTGATGCAGGGGAAATTAATTATTGAGCAGGCAATTGAATGACGAGGATACACTGGGAAAACAGGCCGGATGTCGTTCACATCCGGCACTGATACGGTTTACTCTTCTGGTGCTTCCAGCTCGGAGAATCCACCGTGTCCTTCCCAACCGGCTAATCGCTGATAGACGGTATCAACCGCATCTTTGATCGGCTGTGTCATCGGGTAGTAAAAACCGACGATGTCCGGTTGAATGCCGAGGAAAATCACCTCACCAACATCGTCTTTCAGCTGATCTACCAGGTAGTTCAGCGGCATGTTGTGGGTGGTCATCATGAACATCTCGGCAATGTCATCAGGATCGATAATGCGGATTTCACCGGGGTTCAGCCCCATATCGGTGGCATCAACAATCAACAGACGCTGCGGGCGCAATTCACGGATGGCGACAATATCGTTCTCCGGCGCGCTACCGCCGTCGATGACAACCCAGTTGCCTTGAGGATTTGCAGCACACATTTCAGCCAGCAGCGGGCCCGCGCCGTCATCGCCCATCATGCTGTTACCCACACATAACAAAACGTCAGTCACGGTGTCTCCTCACCATCAGATAGATGGCGCTTTCCTGGTGTATGTCGTGCAGCATGCTAAGCATCAGCTTGCTCCACTCCTGCTGCTGCGGGGTCTGCACGGCACGCGCATCATCGAACGCGCGCGCCAGCATTTGTACATGGTTGAAATCGATAACGATCTCGCCGTATTTCGGCACGCCTTCCATTTTCCGGCGGGCTTCGCTTCCCTCAGCAAGGGTAGCAATCCATGCCAAATATTCGTCCCATGGACAAGTTAACGCCGCTTCCAGGCAATCGATGATCCCAAGGTGGTGACCAATCGCCAGGCTGTAATAGACAACCTGCTGCGCCTCAGCGGGCGTCGCATCGTTCTCATCAATAAACTTACGGCTCAGTTGACTGAACACCACCGTTTCACTCATCGGATACGCGCCTCTTCGACAACATGGTTAAGATGCGTGACGATCTCGGTCAGACGCGGATCGTTTTCCGCTTCCAGCCAGCGCGCCACCTGATGCTCGCCCTGCCCTAACTGCGTCATATAGTCATCAGCAATCTGGCGACCATAGCGGTATCCCGCCAGACGGCGAGCCTCGCGATCCACCTTCACGCGCAGCGGCTGAACCATGTCCGGATGCAGAATTTCCGCCGGCTGTTCGTCCAGTTCACCCGGCGCACGCGCGTGAATTTTTTGCTCCAGCAGACCCAGCGCCATGGCAAAACCATACAGCGTTGCCGCAGGCGTCGGCGGGCAACCTGGAATATACACGTCCACCGGTACGATTTTGTCCGTGCCGCCCCATACGCAGTATAAGTCGTGGAAGATACCGCCGCTGTTACCGCAGGCACCGTAAGAGATACAAATTTTCGGATCCGGCGCTGACTGCCAGGCGCGCAGTGCCGGAGAGCGCATGGCACGCGTTACCGCGCCGGTAAACAGCAGAATATCCGCATGGCGCGGCGACGGTACCACTTTGATACCAAAACGTTCGGCATCAAACAGCGGAGAAAGCGTGGCGAAAATTTCGATTTCACAGCCGTTGCAGCCGCCGCAGTCCACACGGTAAACGTACGCTGAACGCTTGATGCTTTTCAGCAGCGACGCTTTCATGCTGGCAATGGATTCATCCACCGTCATCGGTACCGGAATACCGTTGGCGTCACGTGGGCCTAATAAATTGCTCATCAGCTGGCCTCTTTCATATGGCGAGTCAGTTCAATACGGTCAGACGGCACCAGGCATTTCTGGCGCTTACAGTCCGGGCAGGTCTCAAAGCTTTCACGGTGGTTTTCCGCGCGGGTATCACCGTTGTGCTTAAGCAGCGCAATGGCGTAATCAATCTCTTTTTGCACCGCAAACGGACGGTTACATACGCGGCAATTGCACAGGCCAAAACGAGACTGCTGCAGGAAATCATCTTTCTTCCACACCGCCAGCTCATACTCCTGCGACAGCTTGATCGCCGCTGTCGGGCAGACTTCTTCGCAGCGGGCGCAGAAAATGCAGCGCCCAAGGTTGAACTGCCACGCCAGCTCATTGGTGACCAGATCGGTTTCTACCGTCAGCGCGTTCGACGGGCACGCGTTCACACAGGCCGCACAGCCGATGCACTGCTGCGGATTATGTTCCGGTTTGCCACGGAAGTTTTTATCGACCGCAATCGGCTCCAGCGGATACGACGACGTCGGTGCCCCGGTTTTGATGACTTTTTTGATAAAGGTAAACATGGCGATTCCTTATTTCAGCGGCGAGTTTTTACGCTCGATGCTGTAGCGCTCAAGTTCTTTGTACGGCACGACTTTGCTCTTCTTCTTACGCACATCGACCACGGTCATACGGTCAGTACAGGAGTAGCAAGGATCGAGGCTACCGATAATCAGCGGGGCATCGGAAACGGTATTGCCACGCAGCATGTAGCGCAGCGTCGGCCAGTTGGCGTAAGTCGCCGCACGGCAGCGCCAGCGATACAGTTTCTGGTTGTCGCCGGTCATGCTCCAGTGGATGTCATCTCCACGCGGCGCTTCAGCAAAGCCCAGTGCGAAACGGTGAGGAATATAGGTAAAGCCTTCCACCATCAGCGGACCGCCCGGCAGGTTGTCCAGACCAAAGTCGATCATATTCAGCGCGGTGTAGACTTCATTAATACGGACTTTCAGGCGAGAAATAACGTCGCAGCCCTGCTCGCTGTGAACTTCCATCGGCAGCAGACCATAGCCGACAAACGGGTGATCAGCGCGGGTGTCACGCGCGTGGCCGCTGGCGCGAACCATCGGGCCGACGTTACTGAAGTCACGGGCAATTTCCGGATCAAGACGACCAATACCAACGGTACGCTGTTCCATGTTCGGCGTGCTGAGCAGCATATCGACCAATTCCTGCACGTCACGACGCATCTGCTGCGCCAGTTGACGGGTCTGGATCATATCTTCTTTCAGCAGATCACGACGGATACCGCCGATCAGGTTCAGACCGTAGGTTTTACGTGCCCCAGTGAGGATCTCCGCCATCTTCATCGACGTTTCACGCACGCGGAAGAACTGCATAAAGCCGGAGTCAAAACCGGTGAAGTGACAGGCCAGGCCGAGGTTGAGCAGGTGCGAGTGCAGACGCTCAACTTCCAGCAGAATGGCGCGGATCATCTGCGCACGTTCCGGCACCACGATGCCCATCGCATTCTCAACGGAGGTGGTATAAGCGGTGCTATGCGCAAAGCCGCAGATGCCGCACACGCGATCCGACAGGAACGTCACTTCGTTATAACCCATACGGGTTTCCGCCAGTTTCTCCATGCCGCGGTGGACATAGAACAGACGGTAATCGGCGTCGATGATGTTCTCACCGTCAACAAACAGGCGGAAGTGACCGGGTTCATCGGAGGTGACGTGCAACGGGCCAATCGGCACCACGTTATTTTTCTTGTCGCCCAGTTCGTTGATGAACTCGTAGGTTTCAGCATCGGTAGTCGGCGCCGGGCGCTGACGATAATCCATGCTGTCTTTACGCAGCGGATAGAGTTCGTCCGGCCAGTCATCCGGTAACACCAGACGGCGCTCATCCGGTAAACCAACCGGAATCAAACCGTACATGTCGCGCACTTCACGCTCGCCCCAGACCGCTGCTGGAACGCGCGGCGTGACGGACGGGAACTCCAGTTTATTGGCATCGACTTCAACGCGGACGGTTATCCAGCACTTGGTGCCCTGCTCCATCGACATCACGTAATAAACGGCGTAATGACCGCACAGCTGACGTTCGTCGTTACCAAACAGCACGGATAACCAGCCGCCCTGTTTGTAGTACAGGAACTCCACCACTTCCGGCAGGTAGTTCACCTTGACGGTGATCGTCAGCTGATCTTTGGTCTGCCAGGCTTCATCCAGCACCACGCCCGGAAAGGCCTGGTGCAGCGCAGCGAGATATTGTTGACCTAATTTTTCTTCAGACATGCTCAAACTCTCTTAAATCACGCCACCAGCAAGGAGACGAACGCTAAAAACGCAAACCCAAAACCGGCCCAGGTCACGCGTGAAGTGGCGCAAAAACGCAGACGCGCCATGCTGTTTTCGAACAGGGCGATGACCAGCACGCCGAGGACCAGCTTGACGACGGCAATCACCAGCGCCAGCAGCAGTCCACCGGCGGTGAAGGTTTCCATCTGTCCCCACGGCAGGAACACGCCAACGAACATTTGCAGAACGACCAGCAGTTTGAGGCTAATGCCCCACTTCAGCACGGCAAAACCGCTGCCGCTGTATTCGGTCAATGGACCTTCCTGCAGCTCCTGCTCTGCTTCCGCCAGATCGAACGGCAGTTTGCCCATTTCGATAAAGGTGGCGAAAGCACAGGCGCACAGTGCCAGAATCAGCGGGATGCTGCGCGCAGCAGGCCAGTGGTAAATGGTATCGGCGATATTGCTGATATGGGTTGAACCCGCAACCTGTGCCGCTACCCACAGCCCCAGCAGCAGGATAGGTTCAACCAGCACGCCGAGCATCGCTTCACGGCTGGCGCCAATGGCGGTAAACGGGCTACCGGTATCCAGTCCCGCGATAGAGAAGAAGAAACGGGCGATGGCGAACAGGTAAATTAAGGTGATCAGATCGCCCAGTTGTGGCAGCGGCGAGCCAACGGTCACTACCGGCAACGCAGTGGCGATAGTCAGCATCACGCCCACCATCACAAACGGCGTCAGGCGGAAAACCCAGCTGGAATCCGCAGGCGCAATGCTCTGACGGCCCAGCAGTTTGATAATGTCGCGGTATTCCTGCAAAACGCCCGGACCGCGGCGATTGTGCAAACGCGCACGCGCCACGCGGGTAACACCGGACAGCAGCGGCGCAACGGCAAACAGCACCAGCGCCTGAATTAACGGATATAAAACACTCATTCTCAGGCTCCTCGTGAAACCACAATCACCACCAGCACCGCCAGCTCAATCAGCGCCAGGCGACGGAATAGCACCGGTGCAGCCGCATTCTGCCAGCCCGGAACCAGTGATACCGGGTTCAGCCATTTACGCAGTTTGAGTACCGGGGCAAAGGCTTCTTTCACCGGCATGGCAAAACCGTGCGCGGTAATCACCATTGACTGCTCGTGATCGTAACCACACACCCATGCCGCACCGCGTGAACGCGACGGCAGACGGTTGCCTTTGAAAATGGCCATGATGATGAACGGCAGCAGCGGACACGCGATCAGCAGCAGCGTGATCATTGGCTGAGAAACGGTGGTGTTCGCGGTTTCCAACGGCAGCGGAACGGCGGAGGAGATCATCGGCAGCAGCCACGGCGCAGCAACGCCGCCAATCACGCAGCAGATAGCCAGCGCGACGACGCTCACTCCCATCAGGATTGGCGCGCAGCAGGCATTTTCAGCTTCCTTCGTGCGCGGTGCGCCAAGGAACGTAACGCCATAGACTTTCGCCATACACATCACCGCCAGCGCACCGGTAATTGCCAGCCCTACTGCCAGCAACGGTCCTAACAGGCTACCGACAAACGCGCCGCTGTTGCCAAGCTTAAAGAAGGATTGGTAGATAACCCACTCACCGGCAAAACCGTTCAGCGGCGGCAGTGCGGCCATCGCCATCAGACCAACCAGCATCGCCAGCGAGATAACCGGCATACGTTTACCGATACCGCCCAGTTTTTCGATATCACGATGACCGGTACGGAACCAGATGCTGCCTGCGCCCAGGAACAGAACGCTTTTGAACAAGCTGTGGTTTACCAGGTGGTACAGACCGCCGGTCAAACCCAGCGCGATCAGCGCCGGTTGATTCAGGGAAATTCCGGTCACGCCAGCGCCCAGACCCAGCAGAATAATGCCGATGTTTTCCAGCGTGTGGTACGCCAGCAGACGCTGGATGTTGTGCTCCATCAGCGCATACAGACCGCCAACAAACGCGGTGATCATGCCCAGCACCAGCAGCGTAATCCCCCACCACAGCGGCGCGTTACCGCCCAGCAGCGACAGGGAGAGAATACCCAGCAGACCAACCTTCATGACGACGGTAGAGAACAGCGCCGCAGCCGGTGCGCTGGCATTGGCGTGTGCCTGTGGCACCCAACCGTGCAGTGGAATAATCCCGGCCAGCAGGCCAAAACCTGCCACGCCCAGCAGCCAGATGTCAGATCCGAGCGGCAGCTCCTGGGTGCGCAGGTCTAGCAGACGCAGCTCCAGAGTGCCGTAACGTTGCCACACCAGGTAGCAGGCGACCGCCAGCAGCAGCGTACCAATACGCCCCAGCGCAAACCACAGTTTGCCTTCTTTACTGCATCCGGTGAGGAACACGGCACACAGCGCCATGATTTCCGCCATCACCACCAGCGTACCGAGGTTGCTGGCAACCACCGCACATACCGCCGCGGCCATCAGCAGATTCACCAGCAGGCCGTTAGCTTTCACCTGAGGATGACGATGCCAGTCAATGTTGTACAGGCTGACAAACAGGCCGCACAGGCCCAGTGTAATCAGCCAGATAGCATTAAGCGGAGTAATTTGCAGACTGTGACCAATAAACGGCATCACGCCGCTCACCGCCAGCGCATTAGTCAGAACGGTAAAACCCGCGGCTGCCGTACACAGGCTGCCGACTGCACCGCCAACCCCAGCAATCCAGCCGCTCAGCGATTTATGAAATGAAAACAGAAATGCCAGAACCGCAGCCGCTGTAAACCAGGCCACGCCGCTGTTAATCAGTGAAATTGCGCTCATTTTGCATCCCCACTCTGAGCCTGCTGAAACAAGGTGAGATCGCCGAAATCGGTATTGAAAGTCAGCTCACGCTTACGTTTGCTGGCGCGGGCGATATCCATGTTGCTCACCAGATGCAGGGCTTTGGTCGGACACATGCGCACGCAGGCAGGACCTTGCTCGTCAAAACTACACAGATCGCATTTCACCGCGATGGCACGAACGCCAGGAACCCAGTCCAACAGCGAACTCACGCGAGCAGGCGCTGGCGGAGCCGGAGGCGCTTTTGGCGTATTGGCGTTTGCCGGAATGTGTAGCGGACGGCTACCGGAAAACTCTATCGCGCCAAACGGACAAGCGATCCCGCACAGTTTGCAGCTTACGCACAGGCTTTCGTTCAGCTGTACGGCGCCATCAACGCGGTTAATGGCATTAACCGGACACACGGTGGCGCAAGGCGCATCTTCACACTGGTGGCAAAGCTGCGGCGCGGATTCTTTTTCATTTAACATCACTTTCAGGCGCGGCATTGACTGCAGGCCATGCTGGCGATGTGTCTCTGAGCAGGCGGCTTCACAGGTGTGGCAGCCAATACAAAGAGTGGAGTCAGCAATTACAAAACGATTCACCAGGCATTCCTCAGGTGATAGTCATTTTTGACGAAAACATGTCTACCAAATGTCATTTCGACATTTTTCGACATGCCCATTCCCTAAAACGTCGTGACGCAGTATGTAGACCGCACCATGACAAAGTGGGCAGCACCCGAGGCTTAAGCCGGGCTGTGTCCCTCAACCAGCTGGCTTAAATTCACCGGCATATTGTTCTCAACCGCGGTGTACAGGCTGTCGTAGACGGTGGCGATTTTTTCGAGATAGTGCTCCAGCACCTGCTCGCGATCGCGGTTGCTAATACGCTCATCGACCTTACCGTCGATAGTCAATTCTGCCTGTGCAATCAGCTGCTTATCATCACCGTCTTTCGTTTCGACGTAGTATTCGATGGTATGGCTGTTAAAGCCGTCCGCCAGCGTGACGTAGATAGTGAAGTGTTCAAAAAGGACGAAGCAGAGATCCTTGTCCGGTGCGCAGCTCATCGCATGATGCAAACGCGCTTTTGACAGGGTTATCCCCTGAACCAGCGAGTTGCAGTAAATACGCCACTGGTCCTGTAGGCGACGATGCCGTTCAGCGATGTAATCGGCTTTTTCGCTTATTTCCCAAATAGTCATGTCAGGTTACCCGTTTAGCAGAGATGAACAGCCTTAAGCACATTTCATGCCAAAATTAAATCACTTAATTTTCATATAGATAAAAAATCAAAGACGGGTGACGACATGTCATTTCGTCATCGTCGTCATTGTCACGAATGAAAAAAATCAACCTGGCATGCTTATTGCTTTTACTACGGCAACTTCACAGGAGGCGGTATGCACGAAATAACCCTCTGCCAACGGGCACTGGAATTGATTGAACAACAGGCCACGCAACACGGTGCTAAGCGAGTAACTGGGGTCTGGCTCAAAATTGGCGCATTTTCTTGCGTAGAAACCAGCGCTCTCTCCTTTTGTTTTGATCTGGTATGCCGCGGGACCCTTGCAGAAGGTTGTAAACTCCACCTCGAAGAACAAGAAGCCGAATGTTGGTGCGAATCTTGTCAGCAATACGTCACGTTACTGACGCAACGCGTGCGCCGATGCCCGCAATGCAACAGCGATATGCTGAGAATTGTGGCCGATGACGGCTTACAGATTCGACGTATTGAAATAGATGAAACTCCAGCGCCGGATGGCGACGCTTAAGCGTCTTATCCAGCCTACAGAAACAGCTCGTTTGTAGGCCGGATAAGGCAACGCAGCCATCCGGCAACAGATGTATCGCAAGTAAAAAGATCAGGAGTGAGCGATGTGTACGACATGTGGTTGCGCTGAAGGCAACCTATATATAGAGGGTGATGAGCATAATCCCCACTCGGCGTTTCGCAGCGCGCCATTTGCCCCGGCGGCTCGTCCGGCGCTGAATATTACCGGTGTGAAGACCTCAAATTTCACACCGAGCCAGACTGAAGAAGGCGATTTGCACTACGGTCACGGTGAGGCCGGAACCCACGCACCAGGTATGAGCCAACGCCGTATGCTGGAAGTGGAAATTGACGTACTGGACAAAAACAACCGCCTCGCCGAGCGCAACCGTGCCCGCTTTGCGGCCCGTCAGCATCTGGTGCTGAACCTTGTTTCAAGCCCGGGCTCTGGTAAAACTACCCTGCTGACCGAAACGCTGATGAAGCTGAAAGATAGCGTGCCGTGCGCCGTTATTGAAGGTGACCAGCAGACGGTGAACGATGCCGCCCGTATTCGCGCCACAGGCACACCCGCCATTCAGGTCAACACCGGTAAAGGTTGCCACCTTGACGCACAAATGATTGCTGACGCCGCGCCGCGTTTGCCGCTTGACGATAACGGTATTCTGTTCATTGAAAACGTCGGCAACCTGGTCTGCCCGGCCAGCTTCGACCTCGGCGAGCGCCATAAAGTGGCCGTGCTTTCAGTAACCGAAGGTGAAGACAAACCGCTGAAATACCCGCATATGTTTGCCGCCGCATCGCTGATGCTGCTCAACAAAGTGGATCTATTGCCGTACCTCAATTTTGACGTTGAAAAATGCATCGCCAGCGCCCGGGAAGTGAACCCGGGGATTGAGATTATCCTAATTTCCGCCACCAGTGGTGAAGGGATGGATCAATGGCTCTCCTGGCTGGAGACGCAGCGATGTGCATAGGTGTTCCGGGTCAAATCCGCACCATTGATGGCAACCAGGCCAAAGTCGACGTCTGCGGTATTCAGCGCGACGTCGACCTGACGCTGGTCGGTAGCTGTGATGAACATGGCCAACCGCGTCTCGGCCAGTGGGTACTGGTCCACGTCGGTTTTGCCATGAGCATCATTAATGAAGCTGAAGCGCGCGATACGCTCGACGCGCTGCAAAACATGTTTGACGTTGAGCCGGATGTCGGCGCGTTGCTGTACGGCGAGGAAAAATAAATGCGTTTTGTTGACGAATACCGCGCACCAGAACAGGTGATGCAGTTGATAGAGCACCTGTGCGAACGTGCCGCCCACCTCTCCTACACGGCTGAACGCCCGCTGCGGATCATGGAAGTTTGTGGTGGTCATACCCACGCTATCTTCAAATTCGGGCTCGACCAGTTGCTACCGGAAAACGTGGAGTTTATTCATGGTCCGGGTTGCCCGGTTTGCGTTCTGCCGATGGGCAGAATCGACAGCTGTGTAGAAATCGCCAGCCATCCAGAAGTGATTTTCTGCACCTTTGGCGACGCTATGCGCGTCCCGGGTAAGCAAGGCTCCCTGCTGCAAGCCAAGGCGCGCGGTGCGGATATCCGTATTGTGTATTCACCGATGGATGCACTGAAGCTGGCGCAGGAAAACCCAACGCGTAAAGTGGTGTTCTTTGGCCTGGGTTTTGAAACCACAATGCCAACGACCGCTATCACCCTGCAACAGGCAAAGCAGCGTGATGTGCAGAACTTTTACTTTTTCTGCCAGCACATCACGCTTATCCCTACGCTGCGCAGCCTGCTGGAACAGCCGGACAACGGTATCGACGCCTTTTTAGCGCCGGGCCACGTCAGCATGGTGATTGGCACCGACGCCTATAATTTCATTGCTTCAGATTTCCATCGCCCGCTGGTGGTCGCCGGTTTCGAACCGCTCGATCTCCTGCAAGGCGTAGTGATGTTAATTGAGCAGAAAATTGCAGCCCAAAGCCAGGTAGAAAACCAGTACCGCCGCGTGGTACCGGATGCCGGTAACGCGTTAGCGCAACAGGCCATTGCCGAGGTGTTCTGCGTCAATGGTGACAGCGAATGGCGCGGTCTGGGCGTTATCGAATCCTCTGGCGTTCACCTGACGCCGGACTATCAGCGCTTTGATGCCGAAGCACATTTCCAGCCAGCGCCGCAGCAGGTGTATGACGATCCGCGCGCGCGTTGTGGGGAAGTGCTGACAGGCAGATGTAAACCACATCAGTGCCCGTTGTTTGGCAAAACGTGTAACCCGGAGACCGCGTTTGGCGCCCTGATGGTCTCCTCAGAAGGCGCATGTGCCGCCTGGTATCAGTATCGTCAGCAGGAGTGTGAAGCATGAGCAGCGTACAACTCGCCCACGGTAGCGGCGGTCAGGCTATGCAGCAGTTGATCAACAGTCTGTTTATGGAGGCTTTCGCGAATCCGTGGCTGGCGGAACAAGAAGATCAAGCGCGTCTGGAACTGGCACAACTGGTGGCAGAAGGCGATCGTCTGGCGTTTTCAACTGACAGCTACGTTATCGATCCGTTGTTCTTCCCCGGCGGCAATATCGGCAAGCTGGCCATCTGCGGTACGGCTAACGACGTAGCGGTCAGCGGGGCTATTCCACGCTACCTCTCCTGCGGTTTTATCCTCGAAGAGGGTCTGCCGATGGAGACACTGAAAACCGTTGTTAACAGCATGGCAGCAACCGCGCGCGAAGCAGGTATCGCCATCGTGACTGGCGATACCAAAGTCGTGCAGCGTGGTGCAGCAGACAAGCTGTTCATTAACACTGCCGGAATGGGGGCAATTCCCGCCAACATTCACTGGGGTGCACAGACTCTCAGCGTGGGTGATGTGCTGCTGGTCAGTGGTTCGCTTGGCGATCACGGCGCAACTATCCTTAACCTACGCGAGCAATTGGGTCTGGATGGCGAACTGATCAGCGACTGCGCGGTGTTAACACCTCTTATCCAGACGCTGCGTGATATTCCTGGCGTGAAGGCGCTTCGTGACGCCACCCGTGGCGGCGTGAATGCGGTCACGCATGAATTTGCCGCTGCATGCGGATTTGGTATTGAGCTGTCGGAAGCTGCTCTGCCCGTGAAGCCCGCGGTGCGTGGCGTTTGCGAGCTGCTGGGTCTGGATGCGCTCAACTTTGCTAACGAAGGCAAACTGGTGATTGCCGTTGAACGCCAGGCCGCTGAAACCGTACTTGCCGCGCTGCGCGCGCATCCTTTAGGGTGCGATGCTGCAATGATTGGTGAAGTGGTTGAACGCAAAGGTGTTCGTCTTGCCGGACTCTACGGCGTGAAACGAACCCTCGATTTACCACACGCCGAACCATTACCTCGTATATGCTAGCAGCCGGTTGGCAGCATGCTGTAGGCCGGATAAGACGCATTAGCGTCAACATCCGGCGTTAATGCTGCATTATGCCTGATACCGCTTTGCTGATCGGGCCAACGGATTGTATATCCTGGCCAGTTCAGTGGCAGGCCATCCGGCAATAATTTACGACTTATACCTATAATTCATTTACCGTTTTCGCACCGTTCTGCGGTGCTTTCCCTGGAAAAGCAATATGTCGTATACACCGATGAGTGACCTCGGACAGCAAGGCCTGTTCGATATTACTCGTACATTATTACAGCAGCCCGATCTCCCGTCTCTTAGCGAGGCGCTTTCGCAGCTGGTCAAGCGTTCAGCGCTGGCCGACTGCGCGGCTATTGTCTTATGGCAGGCACAAACGCAACGTGCGCGTTATTTTGCAACACGTGAAAATGGTAAACCCATCGATTATGAAGACGAAACGGTGCTGGCACATGGTCCGGTACGCCGTATTTTGTCTCGCCCTGATGCGTTGCACTGCAACTATCATGAGTTTACGGAAACATGGCCACAATTGGCTTCAGGTGGACTGTATTCTGAATTTGGCCACTACTGCCTGCTGCCGCTGGCGGCAGATGGGCGCATCTTTGGCGGTTGCGAATTCATCCGTAACGAAGACCGTCCGTGGAGTGAAAAAGAATATAACCGTCTACAGACCTTCACTCAGATAGTCGGCGTCGTTGCTGAACAAATTCAAAGCAGAGTCAGCAACAACGTCGATTACGATCTGCTGTGTCGTGAGCGTGACAACTTTCGCATCCTGGTCGCCATCACCAATGCCGTGCTCTCCCGACTGGATATTGATGAGCTGGTCAGCGAAGTCGCCAAAGAGATCCACCACTACTTCGACATCGATGCCATCAGCATCGTGTTACGCAGCGATCGCAAAAATAAACTCAGTATCTATTCCACTCACTATCTGGATGAACATCATCCGGCACACGAACAGAGTGAAGTGGACGAAGCGGGAACGCTCTCTGAACGGGTCTTCAAAAGCAAAGAGATGCTGCTGATCAACCTGAGCGAACGTGACATCCTTGCCCCTTACGAACGGATGCTGTTCGAAACCTGGGGCAACCAGCTACAAACCCTGTGTCTGCTACCGCTGATGTCCGGCAATACTATGCTCGGCGTACTCAAGCTGGCACAGTGCGAAGAGAAAGTTTTCACTACCGCCAACCTCAAGCTATTGCGCCAGATTGCCGAGCGTGTGGCAATTGCCGTGGATAACGCCCTTGCCTATCAGGAGATCCACCGCCTGAAGGAACGTCTGGTCGATGAAAACCTGGCGTTGACTGAACAACTCAACAACGTAGAGAGTGAGTTCGGAGAAATCATTGGTCGCAGCGAAGCGATGTACAGCGTACTCAAGCAGGTCGAAATGGTGGCGCAAAGCGACAGCACCGTCTTGATTCTGGGTGAGACCGGAACGGGTAAAGAGCTGATCGCACGAGCCATTCACAACCTGAGCGGACGTAACGCCCGTCGGATGGTGAAGATGAACTGCGCGGCAATGCCTGCCGGATTACTGGAAAGCGATCTGTTTGGTCATGAGCGTGGCGCGTTTACCGGTGCCAGCACGCAGCGGATTGGTCGTTTCGAGCTGGCAGATAAAAGTTCGCTGTTCCTCGATGAAGTTGGCGATATGCCGCTGGAGCTTCAGCCTAAGCTACTGCGCGTTCTGCAAGAGCAGGAATTTGAACGTCTGGGCAGTAATAAGCTGATCCAGACCGACGTGCGCTTGATCGCCGCTACCAACCGCGATCTGAAGAAGATGGTTGCCGATCGCGAATTTCGTAACGATCTGTACTACCGGCTGAACGTCTTCCCGATCCATCTGCCGCCGCTGCGTGAGCGCCCGGAAGATATTCCGCTGCTGGTAAAAGCCTTCACCTTTAAAATTGCTCGTCGGATGGGACGCAATATCGACAGTATTCCTGCCGAGGCTCTGCGCACGCTGAGCTGCATGGAATGGCCGGGTAACGTGCGTGAGCTGGAAAACGTGGTAGAACGTGCGGTTCTGCTTACCCGGGGCAACGTACTGCAACTGTCCCTTCCGGATATTGCCCCTTTGACGCCGTCCACGCCTCCGGTGGCAACCGAAGTCGCGCAGGACGGTGAAGATGAATACCAGTTGATTATGCGCGTACTGAAAGAAACCAACGGGGTGGTTGCCGGTCCCAAAGGCGCGGCACAAAGGCTGGGGTTGAAACGTACAACGTTACTCTCACGCATGAAGCGATTAGGCATTGATAAGGATGCACTGGTTTAGCCAGTGTGGCTATACTGGGTGATATCTCAACGAAAGGAGGCAGTATGGCGGTATCAGCACGTAATCAATTAACCGGTACGGTGAGCGCAGTCGCTACGGGCGCAGTGAATGATGAAGTTGAACTGACGCTGGCTGGCGGCGCAAAACTGGTCGCGATTGTAACCCATAGCAGCCAGCAGGCGCTGGGTCTGGCGAAAGGGAAAGAAGCAATTGCCCTGATTAAAGCGCCATGGGTGACGCTGGCAACTGAAGACTGTGGTCTGAAGTTCTCTGCCCGCAACCAGTTTGCTGGCAGTGTTTCCCAGGTCACAGAAGGCGCAGTCAACGCCACGGTACATATCAAAACTGACGCAGGCTTCGAGATTGTTGCCGTCGTCACCAACGAAAGTCAGCAAGAGATGAAACTGAGTCAGGGAAGCCGTGTTGTTGCGCTGATCAAAGCCTCAGCTATTCTGATTGCCACCAAAGCGTAGTCGCCATTCATCACCACATGGCTAAGTTGCCCGATGGCGCAATGCGCATCGGGCCTACGCGACAGATGCACTTATTCTCGTAGGCCAGATCCGGCGCACAGCGACCTTATTTTTTCCGTTGGTACTTCTCGGGTAACTCCGGCACTGGACGTTTGTCATCAATCAGGTGACGTACGGTCAGAATCGGGTGACGCCAGAGCATTCTCGGTCCAGCCCAACGCATAATTTGCTTCATCTCTTCGCGTTTAGCAGGTTGATAACAGTGCACAGGACACTGTTTACAGGCCGGTTTTTCCTCACCAAATACGCACTTGTCGAGGCGTTTTTGCGCATAGGCAAATAACGCATCGTAATGCCCCGGCTCGTCTGAAGCCTGCGGACACTGGCTCTCGTAGAGCGAAATCATTCTCTGGATCGTCATTTTTTCACGTGCAATGCGTTTGCCGGACATGATGCCTCCACAATTAAGTTGCATAAATAATACACCTTAACTAAGCACAGAACTATTACCTGAAGGTGATACATCCTTAGCACCCTACGCAAATAAGAATTATTTTCATTTGTTTATGCCATGTGCTATATAACATAGCAAAGGCTATATTCGATGATAAATTAACCACTTTGTTGCGAGGGATACTATGCCGCATCTGCCCCATCTGAAGTCATTTCTCCTTGCCAGCGTGTTAACAGCGCTGACGCTGTCACCCGCCTGGGCGAAAGAAAAATTCAAAGTGGTGACCACCTTTACGGTGATTGCCGATATGGCAAGCAATGTAGCAGGTGACGCGGCGGACGTTAGTTCTATCACCAAACCGGGTGCTGAAATTCACGAATATCAACCAACCCCAGGCGATATTAAACGGGCGCAAGGCGCACAGCTTATTCTCTCTAACGGTCTAAACCTCGAACTATGGTTTTCCCGCTTCTACCAAAATTTGTCCGGCGTACCAGAAGTGATGGTCTCAAACGGCGTGCAGCCAATGGGCATCAGCGAAGGGCCGTACAACGGTAAACCAAACCCGCATGCCTGGATGTCAGCAGAGAACGCGCTGATCTACGTGGATAACATTCGCGATGCGCTGATCAAATATGATCCGGACAATGCCGCAACCTACCAGAATAATGCGCAGAATTATAAAGCGAAAATCCAGCAGACCCTGGCGCCACTGCATACAGAACTGGCAAAGCTCCCTGCTGATAAACGCTGGCTGGTCACCAGCGAAGGCGCATTCTCTTATTTAGCTCGTGATAACAATCTCAAGGAGCTGTATCTGTGGCCGATCAATGCCGATCAGCAGGGTACGCCCAAGCAGGTACGCAAGGTTATCGATGCCATCAGAGAGCATCATATCCCGACGGTATTTAGCGAAAGCACCGTGTCCGACAAACCAGCGCGTCAGGTTGCCCGTGAGTCTGGCGCACATTACGGCGGCGTGCTGTATGTCGATTCACTCAGTGCAGCCGACGGTCCGGTACCGACCTATCTGGATTTACTGCGCGTCACCACGCAAACCATTGTTAACGGCATCAACAAGGGTCTGGAGAGCCAACCATGAGTCACTCTGCGATTACCGTAAATCAGGTTACGGTGACGTATCGCAACGGTCATACCGCATTGCGGGACGCCACTTTTCAGGTTCCGGGCGGCTCAATTGCCGCGCTGGTCGGCGTAAACGGTTCGGGAAAATCAACGCTTTTTAAAGCGCTGATGGGTTTTGTCCGCCTGGCGCAGGGGGAAATCTCAATTCTGCAACAGCCGGTAAATAAGGCGCTCAAACAGAATCTGATCGCCTATGTCCCCCAGTCAGAAGAGGTGGACTGGTCGTTTCCGGTACTGGTGGAAGATGTGGTGATGATGGGACGCTTTGGCCATATGGGCTGGCTGCGTCGACCAAAACAAATTGACCACGCCTGCGTAGATGCGGCGCTGGCACGGGTTGATATGCTGGATTATCGCCATCGTCAGATAGGTGAACTGTCCGGTGGGCAGAAAAAGCGTGTTTTTCTGGCAAGGGCCATCGCACAGGATGGACAGGTTATTTTACTGGATGAACCCTTTACCGGCGTGGATGTAAAAACCGAGGCCCGGATCATCGACCTGCTGCGTGAACTGCGTGATGAGGGTCGAACCATGCTGGTCTCTACCCATAATTTGGGATCCGTCACCGAGTTTTGTGATTACACGGTGATGATTAAGGGCACGGTGCTGGCAAGTGGACCCACCGAAACCACCTTTACCCCCGAGAATCTCGAACTGGCATTCAGCGGTGTACTGCGTCACGTTGCGCTGAGCGGCGGTGAACAGCACGTAATTACCGATGATGAACGCCCGTTTATTTCGCGACGCACGGCAAACGAGGGGGAATAACCATGAACTGGCTAACGGAGCCGTTTGGCTACCAGTACATGCTCAACGCCATGTGGGTCTCGGCAATGGTCGGCGGCCTGTGTGCGTTTCTCTCCTGCTATCTGATGCTCAAAGGCTGGTCGCTGATTGGCGATGCGCTGTCGCACTCTATCGTGCCGGGCGTGGCAGGCGCTTATATGTTAGGGCTTCCCTTCGCGCTTGGCGCATTCCTTTCCGGCGGACTGGCGGCGGGCAGTATGCTGTTTCTTAATCAACGTTCGCGCCTGAAGGAAGATGCGATTATCGGACTGATTTTTTCGTCTTTTTTCGGTATCGGGCTGTTTATGGTGTCGCTCAATCCGATGTCGGTGAATATTCAGACCATTATTCTCGGCAACGTGCTGGCGATTGCGCCAGAAGATATTCTGCAACTGGCCATCATCGGGGTTATTTCGCTAACCATCCTGTTTTTGAAGTGGAAAGATCTGATGGTGGTTTTTTTTGATGAAAACCACGCGCGCTCTATCGGTCTGAATCCGGGCCGGTTGAAGCTGTTATTTTTTACGCTGCTCTCCGTTTCCACGGTCGCCGCGCTGCAAACCGTCGGCGCATTTCTGGTGATTTGCCTGGTGGTTACGCCCGGTGCAACGGCCTGGCTGCTGACCGATCGTTTTCCACGCCTGCTCACTATCGCCGTAGCTATTGGCAGCCTGACCAGCTTTTTCGGCGCCTGGCTGAGCTACTGGCTGGACGGTGCAACCGGCGGAATTATTGTCGTTCTGCAAACGCTGCTGTTCCTGCTGGCATTTGTCTTCGCGCCAAAACACGGTCTGCTGGCGAATCGCCGCCGCGCCCGTCTGGTGAACAAGGAGTCAGTATGATCTTAACAACGCTGCTGGAACCCTTTCAGTTTGGTTTTATGGTCAATGCGCTGGTCATCTCCACCATTGTCGCCGTGCCCTGCGCGCTGCTGTCTGTATTTTTAGTACTCAAAGGCTGGGCGCTGATGGGCGATGCAATGAGCCACGCGGTTTTCCCGGGAATTGTACTGGCGTGGATTGCGGGCATCCCACTGGCAATTGGCGCATTTATCGCCGGGCTGTTCTGTGCGGTGGCGACGGGTTATCTCGACGATAACAGCCGCATCAAACGCGATACCCTGATGGGAATCGTCTTTTCCGGCATGTTTGGCGCAGGGCTGGTGCTGTACGTCTCTATCCAGTCAGAGGTCCATCTCGATCATATTCTGTTCGGCGACATGCTGGGCGTATCGTTCAGCGACATCATACAAACCGCGGTTATTACGCTTGGGATAGCGCTTATTATTGGGCTTAAGTGGAAAGATCTGCTTCTGCATGCGTTCGACCCGCATCAGGCAAAGGCCAGTGGGCTTAACACAGCACTGCTACATTACGGCCTGCTGTGCATGATCGCCCTGACGATTGTCGCCACGCTAAAATCAGTAGGGATTATTTTGTCGATCTCCTTACTGATTGCGCCTGGCGCCATTGCGATTTTAATGACGCGGAAATTTTCCCACGCCTTGTGGCTGGCGGTGATTATGTCGGTCGTTACCTCGTTTATGGGCGTGTACCTGTCTTTTTTCATCGACAGTGCACCGGCCCCCACCATCGTCGTACTATTTTCACTACTGTTTGTGATGACCTTTATTTATTCCACCCTGCGCGACCGTCGTTTAGAACGGCGACGCCAGCAATACGACCTCTAACGGAGTGGGCAGTGATATGCCCACTATCGTTATTAGAATACGTAATGACAATATTCCCAGCGTCCTGAACAAATGCCCCGTTCTGAAACCATGCCATATTTACCAGCGCTATTTAATAATCAGATAGTCACTATCACATTAGATAAAAATACAGGTAAAATTTATGAGCAAGATGAGCATGTCAGAAATCTATTCTGAACCAGAGGCCTATGGCTTACCACGCAAAGGTATAACACTTAATAATAAGGAAGCTGCGTTGGTGGTAGTCGATCCACAGATCGATTTTTTAAGCCCTCAGGGTATTGGCTGGGAGGTTTTTAAAGACAGCATTATTGAAAATAATACTGTAGAAAATCTCGAGATGTTGTTCCAAATGGCAAAAGAAGCACAAATGCCTGTTTTTATTTCTCCACATTATTACTTTCCGCACGACCATAAATGGCAATCTACCGCACCGGGAGAAACATTTATGCACGGCACTGGAATGTTCAGTCGTAAAGGTCCACTGACGATGGAGAATTTTGAAAATTCCGGCGCAGACTTTTTACCGCAGTTTAAGCCATATATTTATGATGGCGAAACGGTCATTGCCTCACCGCATAAGATTTTCGGACCAGAAACCAACGACCTGGTACTGCAATTAAGAAAACGCGGTGTCTCACAGGTCATTCTCGCCGGTATGGCTGCCAATCTGTGTATTGAATCCCATATGCGTGAATTGATTGAGCAAGGTTTTGAAGTTGTCGTCGTTAAAGATGCGACAGCGGGTCCGCGCATTCCGGAAGGTGACGGTTATCTCGCCGCTCTAACCAACTACCGCATCATTGCCAATGATTTATGGGACACCGACACCACGGTTGAAAAGGTAAAGGCAGCAGCTAAGTAATAGCTATGAGTACGGTTACCGAGGGTAATTGTATGTACAACATCGCTCATCCATTAGCCATCAAAATAAATTTCATTAAGCGCGGAGCTTTTCCATGAATCTTAAGTTTAAGGTTATTTCGGCATGTATTTTACTTTCCATGTCAGTTTCAGCTACTCAGGTATTGGCCGCTGCCAGTACAAATGAGACTACTTACTTAGTTAACCGTGGTGATCCACAATTAAAGGTCAACGGCAAATATATCGATCAGATCATTGCCGAAGTAATGGCGAAAAATAATCTGCCGGGTTTATCCATGGCGATTGTTCAGGCACCTTATATTCCGCGCTCAGCGGGATACGGTCTGGCAACGGCAGCCAATGATGAGCTTGCTTCCACCAAAACCATGTGGGGAATTGGCCCTATCACGCAGGCTTTTACTGCAGTCGCAGTAATGCAACTGGTAGAGCAAGGCAAATTGGATCTTAATACTCCTGTGAGTGTTTATTTGCCTGGCCTGCCGGAAAGCTGGCATAACATTACGATTCTGGAATTAATGCAGCACTCATCCGGGATCCCTGATTTCAGATCTTTCGGCTATAAACAAGAGCAAAAATATACACCTGCGCAGCTGGTTGATCTTGTTAAAGATAAACCGCTCGAATTTAAAAACGGCACGGATATCAACTCCAGCGCAACTGACTTTATCCTGTTAGGTATGGCTGTCGAGAAAGTCAGCGGAATGAGTTACGTAGACTTCGTCAACAAATACCAAATTGCGCCGTTAGGTCTGCAAAGCACCATGTTCGCAAAAGACATGCCAACGAAAGCATTCCTTGATCGCCCGACGCCTGATAAGCGACATAATCAGCATTCGAAATTTAAGTCAGAAATTGACTGGATCAACCCTGTTGAGCCTGCAACAGGTTACGTCGCAGCGGGTGACAAACTGGCGCCTGTCAGCGCGATCGCCACTGATAATCTGTTCGCCTACGGTGGTCTGTGGTCGTCAGCGGAAGACATCAGTAAGTGGGATATCGGTCTTGCCGGCAGCACGCTGGTTAAAGACAAAAAGCTACGCGACATTATCTATAGCCCGGCAAAACTGAAAAATGGCAAAGTCGTGCCTGCCATGGCCGGCTGGGAATTTACCCGCCATCCTGGTTTTCTGGAAATCAAAGGAACCACAGGTGGCTTTAGTGCCTATCTGAGCCGCTTTACCGCCGGTGATGAACTGGTTTGCGTGACAATGCTGACCAACAAAGAAGGCGTAGACATGACTCAGGTGGCTCGTGATATCGCTGAAGCCTATAAAATCGGGCTGGGTTCTGGGTTAAATTCAGAGAAGATCAAAAACCAGGAAAGTAAATTCTCAGTCGATGAGACGGTCTCCCGACTGAAAGCCATTCTGAAAAGCGAAGGCGTTCCGGTATTCACCGAAATTGATCACGAGAAAAATGCCGAGGGCGCGGGAATGAACCTCAGGCCAACGAAAGTCCTGGTATTTGGTAACCCTAAAGTCGGCACAAAACTGATGCAGGATAAACAGGGGGTCGCGCTGGATCTGCCGTTACGTGTCTCCGTATGGCAGGATAAGATCGGGCGAGTTTGGGTCGGTTATGAAAACCTGGATGACGTAGCAAAAACCTACGATCTTCAGGACAAGCAGACCATTGATAAGATTGACAACTTTATGACTAAGCTGGTCAGTCGGGCTGTTGATGCTTATATCCAGTAACGGGATTTAGCACTCCCAGCCTTCTCATGCTGCGGGACCGTTAAAGCTCCCGCAGCGTGTCAGCGCCAGCTTAATAGTGGGCTAAACGCCTCACGTCCCACCAGGGCACGAAGCGCAGGCAGATGACAGTTACGCGCCAGAAGCGGAGGTACGGCAAAAATAATGTCGCCGGAGAGCATCACATTCTCAAGTTGTCCCCATAGGTACCAGCCGGTTTCAACGCCACTGTCCGGGACGCGCAAATGCAAATGCCATCCCTCCTGCGGCTCATCAGCAATCCCCAGCCACTGGCTAAATCGAGGGATTTCAGGCACAACCTGAGTCACTAACGAACACACACCAACCTGGTTTGCCGGTATATACAACGTTAGCGCTCCCAAAGTAATACGTACCGCCGCCAGATTAGTGGGTGCCGTCATAACCGCTGGTCTCCTGATAACGCTCAAAGACCAGATTCAGATCGAGCAGCGTGTACCAGGTTTCTATCACGTTAACCACCCCCACAGCGATGCTTTGTAACGCCGGGGGCAATGAATCTCCTGGCAAATGAATCTGGCTTTCGGCGACTTCCAACACATCAATCAGTTTATCTATCAGGATCCCACTTTGCATTTTCTCGGCGCAACCAATCAGAATAGTGCGCTTACCTGCCGAATTAACGGTAGGTTTATCGATCAGGCTGTCCAGTCTCATTACCGATTCCACCCGTCCACGATAGTTGATGACCCCTTCAAGCATTGGCGCGCAACAGGGAACCCAGGAGATCGGGCGCTCTGCAAGGATCTCTTTAATTTGCGCCCCATAGAAGGCAAAATTTTTACCCGCCAGTTGAAATAACACCAGCGTACGCTGGGGTTCATCAACGTTTTCACACTCCGGCTTTTCACCATGGTTCAGCGCAAGAATCTGCTCCAGCTGTTGGCTCATATTGACTCCTTTTACTCGGCAATGCAGAAAGTGTTACGGCCATTTTGTTTCGCGGCATACAGCGCCTGATCGGCGCGTTCGCGTAGCGTTTCAATCCGATCGCCAAACTGCCACTGGGCAATACCCGCGCTGAAGGTACTGTGAAAACTGGCGTCGTTAACGGAAAATGTGACCTGCTCGTAATCCCTACGCAATCGTTCGACCACGCGTGCGGCCTTGTCACTGCTGGTGTTGGGCATAATGATGACAAACTCTTCACCACCATAACGGCCAACGATATCGGTGCTGCGTAAGCGATGGGAGAACAACTGCGAAATACCGACAATTACCTGGTCACCGACCGCATGACCGTAGGTATCGTTAATACTTTTAAAGCGATCCAGGTCCACCATCACCATACAAAACGGGTTGCCGCTGTAGTTCGACTCGGCAATCGCGCTTTTGAGAAAATGGGTGGTCGTTGAGTGGTTATATAACCCGCTCAGACTGTCCTGCGACATGCGGGCACGCAGGACGCGCATTCTTTCCGCGCGAATCGATACGGCGCGGATCAGCTCCTCAGGGTCGCTCTGTTTGAGGATAAAATCCTCCGCGCCGATGCTCATTGCTCCCAACTGCGCATGCTTGTTGGTCTCGCTGGAGAGATAGGCGATAGGCAGGCCAATATGCTGCGGTATTTGGCGAATCAGTTTTGTCAGTTCCTCACCGCTGAACTCCGGCATGTGATAATCCATCAACACCAGATCGATCGGCTGCGCATTCAGTACATGCAGTAGATAGTGAGGTTTTTCCAGCACATGCACTTCCATGCCCGCCAAGCGCAGCATCTCCGCGTTGTATTCCGCCACCGCGGGTTCGTCATCGATCAACAATACCTGGTAAGGCTTTTTCAGCGACGGTTGAGTCAGGCGATGAAGTTCCTGGACTAAATCGGTGATAGACGCAGGTTTTACGTAGTAGCCATCGCAGCCAGATTTGATGGCGTTGACGCGGGCATTGAAATCGCTATGACACGAGAGGAACAGCACAGGGAAAGGTTTGCCCACTTTTTGTTTCAAATCCGACATCGCCAGCGGTCCACCGTAGGCGTTGTCCGGAAAGCTAACATCCATAATCACCACGGCGGGCGGTTGCGACAATACGGCCTGAGTGAAATCCTGCGTGTTCGCGAACACATGGCAGGTAAAACCAAAACAGCGCAGTTGGGTCGCGAGAAGCTCGACCTGGTCAATATCATCATCACACAGGTAGATAGGCTTACTGGCCCGCCGAACATATCCCTCTTCCGGGCGCTGCGCGGTGATCGGTAATGTGAACTCCGTATCACTGATACGATGTTCAAGATTGAGCTGCTCCTGGGTCAGGGTGTACAACCACCTGATGATTCGCCGCAGCTCATCGTAATGCAATGTGCTTTGCTCTGTTTCCGGCTCTATTAGTAAACGCTCACCTTCTGCTGAGGCATTCGCCAGCGGGCTAAAGCCAAAGGACCCTGCCGAACCGTGAATACTGTGCAGCAGGATATGTAGCTGTTTGCGACAGGCTTCGCTAGGCTCTGCGACCAGTTGAACGAGTAATCTTTCCGCTTGTGCCAGCATGTCGGGAATTCGGCGTAGAAACCCCTGCCGCAAACGCGCTATTTTTTCCTGCGCTGCCGCCATCGCTATATGCTTATTTTCTTGTTTCATCAAACACGTAGGCTTATTCAGTTAATCGCAGATGGTTGCAGTAGCGCATTGACAGCAGCCCCCAGATTTTCCGCGAGGTTTTCATCTTTTTTCACCCAACGGTCGTACAGAGCGTCGCTGCCCGTTACTTCATTGGCACTCAGTAAAATAAAAGGCTTAGCCCAATCCTGAGCGCGTAACAGCGCCAGCAAATCCAACCCACTGATCTCTGGCATATGCAGATCGCTAATCACCAGGTCGATGTTGTTATCCGAGTCCAGGCACGCCAGGGCGGAAATCGCGCTTTCCACAATCACCACATCGTAGCCGTCCATTTGCAAAAATATGGATGCCAGTTCAGCCGCAAAAAGATCATCATCAACTAATAAAACTCGCATTTTCTCTCTCGATTTTGCGCCATCAGCACAAAAGCATTTTTAATGTTTTTATCAAACTGTCCTGCTCGAAATCGCCCTTGGCGATGTAGGCATCCGCGCCCACCTGAATCCCCCGTCGCCGGTCCTCTTCCTTCGCGCGGGACGTCACGATGATGATTGGCGTATGCTGGTAGTTTTTCTCCCCACGCAACGATTTGGTGAAGGTGAAACCATCCATAAACGGCATTTCGACATCCGTCAGTACGGCATCAAACTGGGTCAGTTTCGCTTTTTGCAGCCCCGACAGCCCGTCTTCTGCCAGAGTCACCTGATATCCGTGCGCTTCCAGCACGTTCTTTTCTATCTCACGGGTATTCAGTGAGTCATCGACCACCAGCACATGCCATGCATCCTGCGTTACGCTCGTTGCGGGCGCTGGTGTACTGGTTTGCCGTGATTGTTGCGCCATCGCCATCAACGCAGGAACGTGCAGGATGCTGACCAGTTGGTTATCCGGTGTTTGTACCATCCCGGAGACCAGCGACTGCTGTTGCATATGCTTCGGTAACGGTTTGATCATCATCTTGCGTTCATCGAGCAGCTTATCCACTTGCAGCGCCATTTTGCTGTACTGGTTCTGCACCACGATTAATCGCTGTCCGGGCGTTGAAAAGCTGCTCTGGCGTTCATGAATGCCCAGTAAGCTACCTACGCAAACCACCGGGATAAACTCGTTATGCAAGATAATTGCAGGACGTCCGGCGATATCGCTGATCCCCTGTGGCGTGCATTCCACCACCTCAACAACATACTGCGCAGCCAGTCCAAACAGGTGCCCCTGCTCTTCAAATTGCAAAATCCGCATCATGGTTAACGAAACAGGCAACCGCAGGTTAAAGCTGGTCCCGACTCCCGGGCGGCTATAAACCTGCAAATCACCTTGCAGGTCGGTCACCACCGTTTTGCGCACCACATCAAGACCAACGCCGCGACCAGAAAGCTCGGAGACTATCTTGCTGGTCGAAAAGCCGGGATGAAAAATCAGCTCATTACATTCCTGCTCGGAGAGCTGCCCCACCATTGAAGCAGGAACCAGACCTTTACTGACCGCCTTCGCGCTGATGGCCTCATAGTTCAGACCACGGCCATCATCTTCGATACGCAGTAATATCCCGCTGCCGTCCTGCTGAGTAGTGATGGTAATCGTGCCGCGGGTGGATTTACCGAGCGCCAGACGTTCGTCGATCTCACCAATCCCGTGATCGACGGCATTACGCAGTAGATGCGTCAGCGACTCCGAAAGCCGATCAATGAGCTGGCGGTCGATTTCCACTTCTCCGCCAACAAAGCGGCACACCACCTGCTTGTTCAGTGTGGAAGCCAGTTCGCTGACCTGCAGCGAAATGGGTTCAAACAACGTTGAAAGTGGCAGCATACGGATCCGCGCCGCCACATCGTATAGTTCAAACATCTGCAAATGCTGGAGCTGAACGCTTTCTTTTAACTGGGCACTAAAGTCGTGGATCTGCTGGCGAAGCTGTTCAGCGCTTAATCCCGGTAACCGTGGTACTAGTTGACTCAGGTTTTGTATCTGCTGTTCCAGGCGATCATGTCCGGCGAGCACCTCCCCCAGAATGTCGATCAGGCCATCGAGCTTATTCAGCTTTACCCGAACGAAATCCGCCTGCTTAATTCCGGCATCCATGCTGGAAGGTGTCGCAGGCGCAGGGACTACCGGTTTTTCTGTTGCCCCGGCAGTTTCGACAGTCAGCGTGATATCCTCTCCCCGACTGGCGCGGGCAAGGCGTTCGCACAGCCCGGCATCCGCCGGTGGCAATTGATTATCCCCTTCGCTGACAAAAAGCTGGGTAAGCTGACCAGAAAGGTACTCCACAGACTCATGGATCAGATTGCCCAGCGCCCTGTCCGGCGTCAGTTTGTTATCACGTAGTTCACTCAATACATCTTCAAGATGATGCGTGACATCGGCAATACTTTGCAGCTTCAGCATCCGCGCGCCCCCTTTCAGGGTATGCGCAGCGCGAAACATCTCACCTATCCAGGCGTCGGTATGTTCATCAGCGGAGAGGAGAAACGCCCCTTCGCTGATCGTCTGCAAATGACCTCTCCCTTCATCAATAAAGCGCAGAACGAATTTTTTCAGATCGATAGCCATAATCGCTCTTATTAGCCACTTTGATGGGCGAATTGCGCCAGTTGATGTTCACACAGGAAACGAAACGTATTGCCAGGAAATACCATTGGCAAACGCAGACGACAAACCGATGACGGATTGTTTATCTCGTCGTTCAGTAACTGCATCACCACACGATAAGTCCGTTGAGCAGGCTGGTATAACTCGCTTTGCCGGTACATTTCAGCCAGATAATAGTGCGCAGGCCAGTAGCCGGGTTCCTGATAAACCACCTGCTTGAACCAGGCGATGGCCTGCTGGGTCTGGTGTTGCCACATCATCGCCAGTCCGAGCAGCATTTTGGCCTCTGCCGACCACTCATCCTGCGCGAGGATCTGCTGTGCGTTTCCGGCCGTTTGAGAAAACTCACGCTGCTCGAGGGCAATAACGCCCTGGATCAAAAGCGCATCCTGATTACTGGGATCGTCACGTAACACACAGGCGATACACTTTTCAGCTTCAGAAAAACATTTTTCATCGAGGCTGGCGCGTGCTTTCTTCAGCCAGTCATTACTCTGCTGCGCCGTGGGCACCAGAGGAACCTGTTCAACCACCGCTCTCGACTGCGGAATGCGCACCGCAACTCTGGGGACAGGCACAACCCTTGCCGCTTCACGATGGTGGCAAAAATAGAAAATCCCCTCTTCCTGCTCCAGCTTCAGAATGTCGAAATTGTTAGCCAGCGTTTCCGCATTGCCAAAAAATAAGGCTCCCTGCGGTTGCAACATCTTCAGCAAATTACCGTGCAGCTCGCGACGCGTTGGCGTATCAAAATAGATGGACACATTGCGCAGCAAAATGATGTCCACTTCCGGCAGTAACTGTTCTTTTATAATGTTGGTGCGATGGAAGGTGACCTTCTCACGGATCTCATCATGCAGCCGGTAGAGGTTTCCCGAGCGGGTGAAGTAGCGTTGCTGAATACTCGGGTCGACGCCACGAAACGAGTAGCTTGAATAGCAGGCGTTGCGGGCTTTTGCCAGGATTGCCGGGTCAATATCACAGCCGTAAATTTCGATGCGCTGGGCCATCCCGCCGAGGTATTTCTCATGCAGCTTGATCGCCAACGAGTAGGCTTCCTCTCCGGAAGAGCATCCGGCACTCAGAATACGCACCGGGCCGCTGCGCTGTTGCAACAGACGCGGGATCCATTTATCGCAGATTAAATCCAGCGTATCGCTTTCACGGAAAAAATAGGTTTCGTTAATCGTAATCAGCGTGATGAAACTATCAAACTCATTCTGCGAGCTACGCAGTTGTTCATAGTATTCATAGTAATCATTGATTTTTCGCTCGGCCATTCGCCGACCCAGCGCCGTTTTCAGCAATGCTTCCATGGCGTTATCGAAGTGCAAACCGACCCGTTCTTTGATCAGGCGAGCATAGTCAGGAAGATTAGGGATCATGGCAATTTACTCTCAACATGCCCGTGGCAAGCCATCGAAAGCAGTACCGCAGCAAGGCCATCCAGAGGGATCGTGCGGTGTATTAGTTGCTTGTCGATCGCGTTCTTATTCATACCGAATACCACCGAACTTTCTTCGTCCTGCGCCAGCGTTGTACCACCACGGCGGACAATAAGCTCAATGCCGCGGCAGCCATCGCTGCCCATGCCGGTCATAATCAGTCCGACGGCTTTTTCGCGAAACACCTCAGCCACCGACTCCAGCAACAGGTTGCAACTGGGATGGTAAACGTCGCTTTCCTGTCTTGGGATCGCCGCTAAACGCTGGTTGCTTTTGACGATCAGGTGCTGCTCCGGCGGCAATATATACACATACCCCGCCTCCACCCGATCGTCCTCCTGCGCCAGTCGCACCTTCAGATCGGTCACGCTATCCAGCCAATGCACCATATTTTTCGCGAAGCCATCGGCAATATGTTGGGCAATAAGCACCGGGCACGGGAACGTACCGGGCAGCTTCTGTAACAGTTTACTGAGCGCCTGCGGCCCGCCCGTCGAGCAGGCAATCGCCAGCACAAAAGGCCAGTCCTGTGGCGTTTTTACAACGTCTGTCATCGGTCGTGTAGTGGGGATTACCGGTTCGCTTGGATATCGTAATCCCTTGATATGTCGAATGACTTTCACACCGACCAATAATTCTACTTTACGATGCAAAGCATCCGTTGAGAGTGGTGATTCACTGCTATGGTGCAACACCGCCAACGCACCACGGGAAATGTAGTCATCATCCCATTGATTCTCTGGATAAAATCTCATGACAAGGATCGGGATTGCGCTGGTTGCCATGATCGTTTCCACGATCTCGACGTTATCGGCGCTCGAAATATCCAGCGTCAGAATCAGCAGGTCCGGCATCAGCTGTTGCAACAGTCGGATCGCCTGTCTACGATGGGCTGCTTGCCCCACCACCTTAATGTGCGGGTGATCCTCCAGTTGCCTGACCAGCTCATTACGCGATGCGCTGCCCAGGTCGAGGATCAGCACCCGAATGTTGCTGCTATTCATGCATCTGTTTCCGTCAGTGTGAATGAGGACGAAGCCTCTTTCAGCGCTTTCGACAGTTGTGTCATATCCTGACTGACAACCAGAATGTCTTTGATAGATTGCGAGGTATAGTTACTGGCAACAACGATCTCACGTAGCGCCATGACCACCTGATTACTCGCCGTTTTCTGTTGCTGTGTTGATAGCGATATTTGTAGCGCCGCCGTCGAGGTTTGCTCAGCCGTAACAACGATATCGTTCAGATGTTCAGCACTGACTTTACAGGCTATTGCGCCCGCTTTAATGCTCTCGCCGCCTTTTTCCGCGTTCAGCACCAGACGATTAATCGCGTTTTGGATCTCGTTGATCTTATTTTCAATTTCAACCGTCGATTCCGTCACCGAATCCGCCAGACGGCGGATTTCAGCCGCCACCACCGAGAAACGCTTACCGGCTTCCCCGGCGCTGGCAGCTTCGAGCGCTGCGTTAAAGGCGATAAGTTTCGTCTGATCCGCGACGCTGTTAATGATCACCATCACGCGACTGATTTCCGTCGACTTATTGCCAAGCATCATGATTTCACGCATATTTTGCTGATTATCGGTATCAATATCCGTCATACGCATCAGCAATTGCGACATCGACTCGGAGCCTTTATTGCAGTCCTCGAGCGTCTGGTTGGCAATATCCACAACCGCCCGTGAGTGTTCGGCTATCTGTGTCGATGAGGCAGACAGCTCTTCCATGGTGGAGGTAATTTCAGCCACTGAAGATGAGGTTTCCACGCTGGTTGATGCCTGCCCATCGACCGCTTCGGTAATATGCAAAGATGCCTGATGTACCGAATTTGCATGAGAAACCATACCGCCTACCAACGAGTGCAGACGCTGACGCATCATCTCCACCGCACTCAGCAGTTCGCCGATCTCATCGTGGTGATCGACCTGAACATCCACCGTTAAGTCGCCTTCGGCAATGGTTTGTGCAATCCCCAGGACACGATTTAAGCGCCGGGAAATCAGGAAACGGCTGGCCACAGCAATCAGCAGTAAAATGATGGGCAGCAGCAGCGCGGTAAACAGCAGCAGACCGTTACGCACCAGATTGCTGCTCTTGGCGACATCATCAACATAGTTGGTGGTGGCGATTATCCAGTTTATCCCTTCAACGTATTCATAAACGGCAACTTTGGTCTTCGGCAATGCGCCATAACCGCTCACCCAGTTGTAGTAAGTGATGCCATTCTTGTGTTCGAGCATGTCGGCAAACAGCTTAAAACCATTGGCATCGGTAATATTAATTGCCTGCTGGTTGCTCAACGAGGGATGGACCAACATACGACCGGGTTCAAATCCGGCATCCAGCACATAGGCGTAGCCATCTTTACCGATATGCACATTCAACAAACGCTGAATGATCGGTTGCAAACTCTGTTTGACGTCGAAACCCACCGCGACGGCCCCCACGACCTGACCATATTTGTCGGCAATCGGTTCGTAGTGACTAATAAACTGTTTACCGAACAGTGTGACCACACCGGAAAAGGGTTTATTTTTCAAAAGCAGCGGCAACGCAGGATTATCATGCCCTAGCGCTGTTGCTGTTGCCGTATTGCCTGAACTCGCCAGTAACGTACTGCTGACACGCACAAATTGCTCGCCTTGCAGAATAAACGTACTGGCAAATACGCTGGTTAATTCGGTGAAGTGCGCGTTGGTGTTCTGGTTGCTCAGCACCGCTTTTAATTCAGTAGAGTCCATATAACGCAGCGGTTTATTGGCAACGTTTTGATAATTATTAATATAAACATTGCTGTAATGTTCCGCATCACGAGTCACACGCTGAAACTCGTTAGAAATACTGTTGTGGAATATCCGCGTGTTGGTTTTAATCATCTCCAGCGCATTGACCTGCAATTCTCTGGAAAGATAAGACGATAATATAAAAGAGGCGCCAATCAGCAACGTTGCGATACAAACAACCAAAATCATACCGAGCTTCATCGCCACACCGGGATGGATGTTGTGCAGCCAGGACAATAGTCGAGCGCGCGGTCCCTCACTGGTGGTATTCGCCGTTCGATTTTTTACTTTAATAATGTCACTCATGATTTTTATTCTCTACCTGAGAAGAAATTACTCTTTTTTTGGTCATCAGGAGCTAGCGCCCTGTGATTCGAGCGTGAACAGCGGCGTAGGTTTGCCAATGTGATATCCCTGTAACCAGCCCACATTCATTTTTTCCAGACAGGCCTGAATAGTGGCGTTCTCGACAAATTCAGCGACCACCTGCATTTTTTTCATTTCAGCAACGCGGCAGAATGACTCAACGATGTAGTAACTAATTTCACTTTCGGTGATCCGTCGAATAAACGAGCCATCTATTTTCAGGATATCTGCTTCGATATTCATCAAGCGCGCATGACTCGCAAACCCGGTGCCAAAGTCATCAATTGCCACCCGACATCCCAGCTGACGTATTAAACGTAGCGTTTCCACGGTTTGTTCTTTGTCTGATAACGTATCTGCTTCCGTTATTTCAAAAATAATCCGCTGTGGCTCCACCGCGTAGTCGTGCAGGAGTTGGGTGATCTTCATGACAATATTTGAACGACACACCGTCACCGGTGCCAGGTTAATAGAAAAACAACGCTGCGGGTGGCTACGCATAAATTTGAGGGTGTTTTCGATAACCCAGAGATCGATATCCGGTGCCAGCCCCGCATCATGAGCAACCGGCAGGAAACTGTTCGGTGGAATAAATTCTCCCCGTTCGTTAAGCATACGGATCAATATTTCATGATACGGCGCTTCACCGTGGGTACTGACTATTGGCTGTGCCATCAGGACAAACGCATTGTTATCCAGCGCATTTTGCAGCGCAGTGCGAATTTCCGTTTTATCAACAATGTGGTTGCCAAGGATCCGGCTATGCTGCGCCTCAAGGTTTTCCGGCCTGCCGTTGGTGAGTGATAAACCCGCCACCATGCCCAGTTTCCCCACCAACTGATAAATGTCATCGCTCAGATCGTTAATCAGGCAATAGCCCAAACCACTGCGAAAACCCAACCGATGGTTGTTGTAAAAGAGACGAAAACTGTTGGCGGCCTGATACAGATCGCATAGCCGCTCCCAGGTGCCATTTTCCAGCCGAATGAGCAGATCATAACCCGCGTGGTAATAGACTTTCTCGCTTTTCACCAGATGTCTGCGCAAATGCTCAGCAAGGATCTTCTGGTAGCGGGCGCGGAAATGAAAACCATAACGACGCGAAAAAAGCTCCAGCTCGGGGATCTGTATCAGACATACAGTCGCGCGTTCAGTGGTAAATAGCTCCGTCTTCAGCGCCCGTAAATTTGCCATGCCTGTCATCGGGTCAGTCAGCCCCAACAGCAGCGCCTGGTTAAAGCGCTGACGGGTAAATTTTGCCAGTACCCCCATGATCACAATGGTGAGTGAAAAGACAAAGATCAACGTCGAAACCAGCGCCTGATGCAGCATGAAGTTAACATCGCTGGCGATATAGCTGTCGTTATGTTTGCCTAAGATGATTAATACGATCGTCCACACCAGCATTGTGAACAAGTGGCCAATTTTGATTGCTCCCCACAACATCAACGGAAATAACAGGATCAGGCTATAGATAGAGAAAAAAACATCCAAATTATCCGGTGATGTTAAGAAGAACATCAGAAAAAACAGCAAGATGCACCAGGATATAACGCCGTAGACACCGATATTGCCTTTACACTGTTCGGCAATGGCCCGCAGAAAGGTCAGCAGGAAAGACGGTCGACGAATGATGCGGTAAATCTTGTAAAATAAAGGGATCCCCGTCAGGCAACCGTTGATGATCCCCTGAATACGTACCAGCATGCCCAGACTCAACGCCGGAATGTTATCCACATCGGGGCGTTGTCCGTGGGCGACAAACATTGCAAAGAGTTTGCTGAACACCAGATACAGCAGGACGTTGTAGCCACAAAGCCAGAGCAGACGATTAAAGCTAATTTTGATGCGACCAAAGCTAACGCAGCTGCGTCTGCCGGTGAATTTGCGGTACGCGGCATAACTTAAGGTCGACGCGATGATCAGGCACAACGCATCTACCCGTTCATTTTGCGGACCGACCACAAACATGACCGTCAGGAACAGAAGAAACCCCGGCAACACCCGAAAACCGAACAAGACCAATGCGGCAGAAAATACGGCTAGCTTGAGATCGTAAACTGTTAAAATAGTATTATTGAGAATGCTATAACCGTTAAGATATTGTGCCAGCGGGTAAAAAAGGCCAGGTAAGACAAGTGGCAGGCACCATTCCCGAATGTTTTTTATCGTGTTTGAATTTATTATTGCGTCCAAATCAATTTATCCGCTATGCACTATACCAATAGGACTTTAATCCAGACTCGAATGTCACAAACAAATCCTTTTGGGTCAGCCGATGAACCATAGCAAAATTGTCAACATTGACCGCGCACTGAGAAAATAAAATAAGGTTCTATAATGAAGAGAGCATGTTATTCATATCAAATCAGGAAATAAATACCCATTTATAGACAAAAATGGACATCCGGTGGGGATGGAATCACTAAAATGCCTGTCCAAAAAACTGCTAATTCATTGATGTTTAGTAAAAAAACAAAAAAGCCTTTGTCAGTTTCCCAACACCTCCAACCAGTACGTATAAAAAATCTTCTCAAGCACCATGAATGTCAACATTAATATCCTGAAAGGGGCATTCAGAAAATGTATTTTTATGTACACTTTTGCCTATTGACGAAAAGAGCAGCGTTATCTATATTCGCATACCGTTATTTTTGTCATTACTCACCATGGTTCAATGTTAGTTATTTGTTACGTCATTACGTTTCACATCTTTCATCTACTTATTTGCAACAATAATATTCCATCAAGTAATAGCAGAAATTAATTTTAGTATCGAATAATCTTTTCAGGAATTAACATAATCCGTGGCAAAGTCTCTGTTTTCCCTTAAAGCAATAAAAGGGTGGCAACATTCAATCACTGGCAAAATAACGCAATTCTTGCTGGCGGGTATCGTTATTGCGTTTAGTGCTGGCGCGTTTACCAACTGGAGCCTGATAGATAACTTTTCTTATCAGCAGTGGGTACAGCGGGCTGAAGCGAATGCACAGATTATGACCTACATCATCCGCAACGTGTATACCACCGTTTCGGTCGAAACCAGCGACGCAGGGCAGATATCCCGCATTGTCTCCGACAGACAGATTGGTGACACCGACTCTATTATGCAAACCGGTTATAACCCGGTTGACGTTCTGGCACTGGCATCAGTACAGACCCATAGCCCCACCTGGTTGTTTCTGTATACGCCGGAGAAAGGGTTTGTTGGCATCAACAACAAGTCAGAAGAGGGTGAAGGGATCATCTCTTTCCCCGGTCGTCTGCCGCGCGATGTGCTGGGTAACTACTATGTTGGCTTCGCCCAAATTAATGGCGAAGAGTGCTTTATCAGCGCCGTTCCTATTTTGACGCCTTCAGGTGAGATCCTCGGTAGCCTGATTAGCAGCATTGGAAAAAAAAGCGATCTCTACGCCACCTACGATGCGATGCTGAAAAAAAGCAGTATCATTTTTGTCCTGATTTTGCTGGTAACGCTGGCACTGGTCACGATGTTTATGCGCCGTTTATTCCGTCCGGTTCCGCTGCTGATTAACTCCCTTACCCGCATCGCCCATGAAGAGACGGACTGTATAACGCCCTATCTTGATCAGGACGATGAGATTGGACATCTGGCCGGGGCGATTGAAAAATTGCGCGTCGCCATGAAAGAACGCGGCTATCTGCAACGAATGCATGAAATGTCACAAAAGATGGAGCATATGGCCCATCATGATTCACTGACCGGATTGCCCAACCGCGTTTCGTTTGGCCAGGCGTTAGATAAACGCGTCAGTGAAATCCATCAGGACGAAAAACCATTTAACCTGCTGTTGATTGACCTCGACAACTTCAAACCAGTAAACGACACCTTTGGTCATAAAGCGGGCGATGAGCTGTTAATCAGCGTTGCCCAGCGCCTGCAGCTCTTGCTGGGACCTAACGATATCGCAGCGCGTCTGGGCGGTGATGAATTCGCCATTCTGCAACATGTCAGCGATAACGCCATCAAAGAAGCGAATCGGCTGGCGAAGCGGATTATTCGTGCGCTGAGCACCCCGTTTACCTGGAGCACGCATACTTTTTCCATCAGCTGCAGTATTGGTATCACTACCGCGCCGTATCAGGGCAATAATACCTCGACGTTGATGATCAATGCCGACCTTGCCATGTACGCCTCAAAACATCATGGTCGGGGTTGCTTCCATTTCTTCGAAGACGGCATGGTGATGAAGCATACCCACAGCCTGTTTATTAATCAGGAAATCATCGATGGTATTGATAACAAGGAATTCGAGCTTCATTACCAGCCAATCATCAATCTGGAAGATGAAAGCGTATATGGCTACGAATCGCTGATACGCTGGAATCATCCTACCAAGGGTCTGATTTACCCTGATTATTTTATCAACATCGCCGAGAACTCCGGTCTGATTGTCCGTTTGGGCGAATGGATTATTCGTCAGTCCTGTGAAGCCGCTGCCAAATGGCCGGAGCGTATCAGGGTAGCCGTCAATATATCGGCCTACCAACTGCACAGCCCAGGACTGGTTGACGTTATCAAAGATGCGTTACGCATCAGTCAACTTTCAGCCGAACGTCTTGAAATAGAAATTACCGAATCCGAAAAGCTGGATAAGTCGATTGCCTTACCCGTGCTGCAAGAGATTCGCTCTCTGGGCATTGAAATCGCGATGGATGATTTAGGCACCGGCTACGCGGCACTGGATTATCTGCTGATCTATCCTTTCACTCGCATCAAGATAGCGCGCACGCTGGTCGATAAGCTCCAGCAAGATAATGCCAGTCAGTATTTGATTGTGATGCTGATTCAGTTTGCCCATAAGTACAATATGTCGGTCACCGCTGAAGGGGTAGAAACCGCGCAGCAGCGTGACATTCTGCGCGACATTGAGTGCCAGAATGTGCAAGGCTATTTCTTTAGCTATCCGCTGCGCGAGCGTGAAGTGCTTTCCGCATTTGCCAAAGAGGTCATTGAAGAAGGACTGTGCAATGTCTGACTTCTTTCGCCCGGTAAAGCGCATGCTGACGATTTTTGCCCTGTTAATAGTTTCAGCAACGCCATGCTTAGCAGGCTCAGCCCTGCCGTTGCACACGCTGGAGCAAATCGCCAGCAAGAAAAGCATTACCCTTGGTTATCAGGATGATGCGTTTCCTTTCTCCTGGCAGAATGGCAACGTACCTGCCGGCTATTCCATTGATATTTGCAACAGTATCGTCAGCGCGCTCAAGACAAAACTTCAGCTTAAAAACCTGAAGGTCGAGTGGGTAAAAGCTAACTCGGCCTCGCAGTTTGTCCTGATTAAAAATCACATGGCAGACATCATGTGTATCCCGGCCTTTTATTCGAAAAGTCGCCACAGCATTAGCGAGTTCTCGCTGCCGTTTTATTTTTCAAGTACCCGCTTCGTCATGCGTAAAAATGAAAGCAACGACAATCTGGCAGAGCTTTCCGGACATAGCGTACTGGTAAAAAGCGGCACGATTTACGTTGAGCAACTGCAAAAAGTGAATGCCGCCAATGACCTGGATATTAATATTCAACTCGATACCAACAACATTACCGCCTTCAATGAACTGAAGAATGGTGAGTATTCTGCACTGATCTCCAGTACGGTTTTACTCAAAGGGATGATCGCGCAAACGCCTAATCCTGGAGACTATAAACTTTCCGACATTGCGCTCAGCGCCCCGCTACCGGCCGGCTTGTTACTCCCGTTACACGATAAAGAATTTAAAGAATTTGTTGATGACACTCTCTCCTCGCTGATGGCCAGCAACGAATTTACTGCGCTGTACAATAAATGGTTTCAGTCACCGATCCCGCCGAAAGCCATTAATTTAAACATTCCCATGTCAGATAACCTGAAAGCATTAACGTCTGCTAAAAAGAAGATCAGTTTTGATTATGAAAAATATAATTAATCGTGAGATGACAAGGGTGAACCGCATAGTGCAATGGCTGTTTTTACTGGCAGGCATCGGTATCACCCCCGCGCTGATGGCGCAGCAGAACGCCGCGACGCTCGATCATATTCAGAACAGCAGCGTGCTCAACGTGGGTTATCGCCAGCTGCCACCGTTTTCTTTTACTGACCACAATGGCAAAGTCACGGGTTATACCATCGCGGTATGTAACATGATTGCCGATAAGTTGCGCCAGTATTTGAAGCTCAACAGCTTAACCATTCATTATATTCCCGTGAATTTTGCAGAACGCTTCTCCGCATTAAACACACGGAAAATAGATATGGACTGTGGTGTAAATACTAACGCACCGGAGCGGACCTCCAGCGTTTCATTTTCGCTCAACTACTACACCGCGAAAATGCGCATCATCTCTTTGCGTAAAAATAATATAAATTCAATTGCCGATCTAAAAGGACGCACGGTAAGTCTGACCGGTAGCTCTAAAGATTTGCTGGAATTTAATAAAGCCAACAGAGAGCAACACCTTAATATTTCAACGATTACCACCACCACTATAAACGGCGCATTTGAGAAAATGGCGCATAATGAATCCGCCGCTTTCTTTGTCGATGACATTCTGGCCTGGCCGCTGATTAATCATAGCGAGCAACCTGAACTGTTCAGCGTCTCTTCTGAGAGCATCGGTAATGATATGCACTATGCCATTATGATGAGGAAAAACGATCAGCAGTTTGTGACGTTTGTTGACAGTACGCTGAAAGATTTTTTTGCCTCGCCGGCCAACGTGCAATTACGTAAAAAGTGGTTGTCCCCCTGGTCCTGCGAAAAGATGAAAAACCCGTCACCGGGCAGTTGCCAGCATAGCCATTGAACATTATCCGCCGCTGCTTACGCCACCGCCTGCTACGCCTATGGAAAATCCCCGGGGCGCTGCTGCTATTGCTGTCAGTCCATTCGCTACGCGCGGCCTGGGATTTTGCCAATATTCAACAAAAGTCCGATGCGCTATATGGCCCGGCAACACCAGAAGCACAGCAACGGATCCACGCCTGGCAACAGCTTCTGCTCCAGTTGCGTAATGCTGACGAGCAAACGCAATTACGCGCTGTAAATCAATTCTTTAACGATAAGATCCGCTATACCGAAGACATTGATGTCTGGCATAACGTCGATTACTGGGCGACCCCTATCGAGTCGCTGCGCAAAGGTGAGGCGGATTGTGAAGACTACGCAATCGCCAAATATTTCACCCTCCGCCAGTTGGGCGTGTCAGAAGACAAACTTCGCATCACCTACGTTAAAGCCCTGCGTTTAAATCGCGCGCATATGGTGCTCACCTGGTACGCCACCCCTGGGGCGATTCCTCTGGTGCTCGATAGCCTGACCAGCACCATTTCGCCTGCTACGCAGCGCATGGACTTATTACCCGTCTACTCCTTTAACAACACTGGCCTTTGGCTTCCCGGCAATCAAAACAATAAACGCGTTGGGGACAGCAAGAGGCTTTCTCGCTGGCAGCAAGTTTTCACCAAAATGCGGGAAGAAGGCTTCCCGATGGATAAATAGGAATCGCCCGTGTCTCTTTTTAAACAGTTACTTCTGGCAATCTCTCTCTTTATGATGGTTGTGTTCAGCGGCAATTTTATTGTGACGCTGGAGAGTTCTCGCAATCAGTCCAATAACCAACTCCTTTCACATGCCCAGGATGCCGCAACGGCGCTAGGCGTTTCGCTGACGCCCAACGTCAACGACCCGGCAATGATCGAGCTGATGGTCAGTTCCATTTTCGATAGCGGTTACTACAAAAAAATCCGCATCGTCGATCTGGCAAACGGCAAAATAATTCTTGAGCGTAGCGCGGTAGCGACAATTCCCAACGTTCCCGGTTGGTTCGTCGATCTGGTGGATGTCACCCCGCAAACCGGTGAAGCAACGATTATGCGCGGCTGGCAGCAGGCAGCTCGCGTGGAAGTGACCAGCGATCCTATCTTTGCCGTGCAGCGTCTGTGGGACAATACCTTAGGCAATCTATTGTGGATGCTGTCCTGTAGCCTTGCCTGCTTAATCGCCGGTATTCTGCTGCTGCGCAAACTGCTGCGCCCACTCAATTACATGGCAAAACAATCCGAAGCTATTACCCGTCGCGAGTTTCTGACGCTCCACGAGTTACCCAAAACGCCGGAATTACGCCGCGTTGTAGGCGCCATGAATTTAATGGCAGCTAAGCTTAAATCGTTATTTGAAGAACAAGCTATCTACAGCGAACGCCTGCACAATGAAGCTTATCTCGACAGCCAGACCGGGGTAGCCAACCGCCGGGCATTCGATATGCAGCTCCAGGCGCGACTGAGTGATGCCGATACGGCACCAGGATATCTGATGCTGGTTCGCGTTCAGGATTTAGGTGGCCTGAATCAGCGCTTTGGCGGACCGCATACTGATAAGCTGTTGCTCAACATCGCCAACCTGCTGAACGCGCACAGAGAAAAGTATGCCCCTCTCGACAGCACGCTCGCCCGCATTCGCGGCGGTGAATTCGCCCTACTCTGCCCTGGCGTGACGCACGGAGAAATGCTGGAGCTGTGTAATTCATTGTCTCAGAAACTCACGGCCTTTTACGCTACTGGAATGTCAGACCAACAGCCGGTTGCCTATACCAGCATGGTGCCATTCAGCGCCGGAGAAAATGCCCAGTCATTGCTGATCCAGGCCGATCGTCTGCTGGTTGAAGCGGAAACACACACCAACCATCAGGTCGTTCCTACCACCGAAATACCTGCAGCTACAGAAGATCAGCATTTGTGGTTTGTTCGTCTGGAGCATGCGCTGACAAATCAACAGTTTCAGTTGGTTTATCAGCCGGTGGTCGATTGCCGCCAGCCGGACAAAATCCTGCATTACAAGGTACTGTCGCGCATTATTGATGAGCAGGGTAACGCCATTACCGCGGGGCGGTTCTTGCCGTGGATCCACCGCTTTGGCTGGAGTCATCGACTCGATAAAGTCATGTTGAAGCTCACCTTGAACCAGTTGAAAACCGCGCCCGGAAAACTAGCGTTGAGTATTTCTGGCAGTTCTGTCGCCAGCGCGACCGCCATTGCAGACCTGCTCAATCCGTTACGGTACTCACCGAAATTAGCCAGCAAGCTGATTCTGGAACTGGATGAAAATCAGTTACCAGGCCCCCATCAGATGGCGGCATTTGTTAAAGCCGTAGGTCAGCATCGCTGCGCGCTGGGACTGCAACACTTCGGTAGCCGTTTCGATATGATCGGTCATCTGTCGCAATGGGGTCTTGCCTATCTGAAAATCGACAGCAGCTATATCCGCAAAATTGATGAGGAAAATGATAAGCGTTTGTTTATTGAAGTATTGTGCAGTGCCACGCGCAGTATTGATTTGCCGCTCATTGCCGAGCGAGTTGAAACGGAAGGTGAGCTTATGGTGCTGCAAGAATTAGGGATTGATGGTGCAATGGGGCAATTATTAGGTGAGCCCGCACCATTGTGATAAAACTGGCGTCTTGATACGCCTTTGTATAGCCGGATGGCGCTACGCTTATCCGGCCTACAAACTGCCTGCATCAGCTAAAATATACGATCATCGTTGCCAAGCAGTTGTTCTAACCCGCCAAGTTCCTGGCGCGCGTTCGCGCGATTCATTAATTTAACCTGCGCCATCGCTGGAAGATCGGTAATGGCAATCACGCCTTTACGGATCAACAGGTAAATCAAATCGTCGAGCACGCGAACCATCTCCAGGTCGCTTTTTTGCAGCATCGCTAAAGCCTGCTGGTTGTCATTTTCAGGACTTTTTGCCACGCCTTCTGTCTGCACGTTTGCAGCAGATGAATCAGAATTCATATCAGTGCCTTTTCATTTTGCACGATGCTGCTGCCCTGTTTACACAGGGCAGCAGGCAATCGTTAGTGAGTGTGGTTTTGATCGGGTTTAGCAATCAGGTGATCCAACGAGTAGGTCGGAGAATGCAGATCGCCGCTTGCCGGAGTAGACAGCGCGGTATCTATTCCATGCGCCACTTTTGCCGGACTGGCGATCAGGTGATGATCGCCGCCGCTTTGAATGTACTTCGCAATATCCACGCCTTCATGCAGTTCACGCGCCAGATCGCTGAGATCGACTTTTTCAAGCACCCCCTTCGCCTTATCGTCAGCACTGAGCACCGCTGTCGCCTGACCGTGTCCGGTCGCTGCTGGTGCATAAGACAGAGATAATGCGTTGTCGTCGAACAGGTTATGCAGCGCATGCTGCATCGCAGCATGATTCCCTTTATCCACCGTATGCCCTTTCACTGGTGCAGGCTCGTCCATCGTCACGTTCAACGTTTGGCTATAAGGCGTAATATTACCGTGGTTATCATGCGCCTCGACCAATACGTTCACACGGTTATGACCGGCACGGAATGCGGAGGTATCGGCCTCAATGTCATAGGTCAACCCATTAATGCCCTGATGAAGAATGGCATCGTACTGATGACCATTTACCAGCGCTTTAATATGATCGCCATCATTCACATCACCGCTCACGCTGCCGGTAATATGCGTGACGGTATCGTGTGATTCGGCACGCGAGATGTGGTTATCACCGGCGATCTTATCTACCACGATACTGGCGTCAGCGTGTGTATCAAGGACGATGGTTTTGTGATCGCTCACATCGATTGTATTACCCGCGTCGTCGTGTAACGTCGTTTTCACATCAATATCATTGATACCTTCCTTCAGATATGCGCTCTGGACAGCAACCTGATAAACCGTTGATGATCCAGGTGCCAGCGTAGCCTTCATAAGGTGACCGTTGATATTCACTTCAACAACATCGGTAGAATGGGTATCCCCGGAGACCGTAAAGCGAATCACTGTGTCTGACTGCGATTCTTTCAGGTTAACGACGTTATCTGCTGCGATGCCGTCATTGATAGTAATCGCACCATCGGCATGAGTATCCAGCACCACGTTTTTCTGATCGTGCACGTCTAACGTATTCCCTGCGTCATCGTGTAACGTCGTTTTCACCTCAATCTTATTATCGCCCTCATTCAGATACGTTCCCGGAACCGCAACCTGATAAACCGTCGAGGAGCCAGGTACCAACGAAGCCTTCATGTTGTTGCCATTGACGCTAACATCAACAACATCGGTCGGGTGAGTGTCGCCGGAAACCGTAAATTTAATCACCGTGTCTGACTTCGATTCATTCAGGTTAACGACGTTGTCGCCTGCGATGTGGTCATTAATGGTAATTGCACCGTTGGCCTGCTCATCAACGGAATAGGTATGTGTCGATTTTGCGGTGAACGGGTTCCCCGGCGCGTCATGGCCGGTAAGCTCAACGTCAATAACTTTGTGCGCATCACTACGTAGAACCGCCGAATCCACGTCAATCTGATAGCCCAGACCGCCGCCGCTCAGGGTGATGACGCTCCCTTGATACTTATGCCCGCCGATGGTCAAGGTAACCGGATCATAAAGCTGCGCGTCACCGCCGACATGGCCGGTGATGGTCACCTTCTGCCCCGACAGCTCCTGGTGGTTGAGGACGTTATCCGCCGTGACGCTGTCAATGTCGACGGTACCTGAAGCCACGCGGTCGATGAGGATCGTCTTATCGGTATCAATCTGCTGGCGGTTACCGGCATCGTCATGGGCGACGACATGGGCAGTAATATGCTGGTCATGAACCAAATCAACCGTACTGACTTCAACGCGGAACACCTTCTTACCGCCGCTGTCGGAGACTATCGCCGGCAGATCTTTGCCATTGACGGTGACGGTAACCTGATCGCCGACCTCAACGTCGCCGGTCACAGAACCGGTGATGATGGTGGTCGGTTTCCCGGCTTCAACGTTATTCAGCACGTCATCATTGGACACTGGGTCCAGGACAATTGTCGCATCCACGCGCTCGTCAATTATCACGATTTTGTCATACGTCGCAGTCTGGATATTGCCTGCCGTATCATGACCCGTCACGCTGACATGAATAGTCGGATCGGCCTGAAGATCCGTGGTACTCACGAATGCTTTATACCCCAACTGCCCGTTCATATGCGGCAGCTCAATGACAGTGGCCTCAACCTGGTTGCCATTAACGGTGATATAGACCTTGTCGTTTTTGTGTACGTCACCATCCACGGTACCGCTGACTTCGACCGTACCGGCTTTAAGCTCATCGGCATTGATCACATCATCGCCGCCCACGGTGTTCACCGTTACCGCGGCTGTTGCCTTGGTATCAACAGAAAACGCTTTGGTATCACTGGCATCCTGAACGTTACCGTGAATATCGTGGCCGGTCACCGTAGCCTGAATGGAATGGTCGGCCACCAGATCTGATGTTTGGACATCAACGGTGTAGTGCTTATTCGCATCAATCGTCGCGGTATAAGTTTGACCGTTAACCTTCAGCGTTACGCTTTCACCCGGGTTGACATCGCCCGAAACGGAACCGCTCACCGCAATCGTAGGCTGCCCGGTTTCCTGTGCGTTCAGTACGTTGTCGGCGGTAATATTATTGACCGTAACGCCCGCATCAGCTTTGAGATCGACCTCAACGTGCTTCGACGTCGAATCAGTACCGGTGTTCCCGGCCGCATCGGTCGCGCTTACCGACGCGGTAATGTCCGGGTTGTTACGCAGATCGTTGATGCTGACATCCCGCGACCAGACCCATTCCGTGGCGCCTGCATGCACCACGGCGGTTAAGGTATTACCATTCACCTGCAGCGAAACTATGCTGCCGTCATGAATGCCTTCGCCGCTGACCGTACCGCTGATCGTTGTTGTACCGCTTTTCGCTTCCGAACCATTGATAACGTCATCGCCAGCGACATTGTCCATCGTGATATGGACCGGGTTATCGGTGTCGACGGTGATAGTCTTCGTTACCGCCGCCGTGTCATCGCCCGCAGAATTATGCACGGAGACGGACACTTCGAACGTCGGATGCGCTTTAAGCACGTCAGTAGGGACATCAACCTGATAGCCAAATTCCCCCGGCAGACCCGGGATCTGGATCACTTTGCCAGGATATGGATGGCCGTTAACGGTGACAATAACCGTATCATTAATGCTCACATCCCCAGTGAGCAGACCACGAACCGGCGTGGTCGGTTTGCCCGCTTCAGCATGGTTAAGCACATCATCGCCCGCCACCGGATCGACGGTGAGGTGGACATGCGGCTTCTGCGGTGTGGTCGTCGTACCCAGCGGTGGTGGGGTTGTCGATGTCACTGTGTGAATACCAAAAGAGGCATCCGCTGGAACAATGGTCGGGGTCATCCAGGGTAGGTCAATAAACCGATGTTCTACCGCAGTTGCCGTATTACCATGGTTATCATGTGTGGTGATGGATACCGTGATATTACCGTTGTCATTCCATTTTGACGAAAGTATATCCAACGTGTAGCCCAGCGCTCCATTCGGCATCGTGATCACTTGCGTTTGCAGATGATTGCCACCGACATCGATCGTCACCAAATCCCCAAACTGTGCGTCTGGGGTGACATACCCTTCAACCCTTATAAATTCAGGATGGCTTCCAGGTGCATAGCCAACATATGGCCAGGCCTTCGCAGATTCAATATAAATTCCGGCATCCGCATGGGTATCAATCTCCACCGGCCTATCATCATGCCCGTGCGCAACGTTGCCAGCCGCATCCTTTGCCGTCACGTCAGCCTTAATATTCGGGTCCATCAGCAGGTCGAGCGTTGAAACCTGAGTGCTAAACACGTGCTGGCCGTTGCCGTTATCCTTAACCTCCGCATAGTAGGTCTGATTGTTAATAGTCAGTTCAACCTGATCGCCCACACGCACATCACCACCCACGCTACCGGTCACGGTGGTCTGCGGGTTATGCGCATCTTTGTAGCTGATAACATCATCATTATGATCCGTTACCAGCGGGTCAATATGAACGATAGCCTCGGCGTGATCGTCGATGGTCACCGTGCTTTTCGCATCCGCCGTCGCGCTATTCCCTGCGTCATCATGGGTAGTAATCGTCGCCGTGATATTCGGGTCGTTTTTCAGCCACTGGGTATCCACCTCGACGCTATAGCCCAGCGTCCCCAGCTTCGGCAGTTCGACCACCGTCGCATCAACCGCATGACCGTCAACCACCAGATGAACGATATTCCCCTTGTGCGCGTCGCCGCCCACCGTGCCGCTGATGATCGTTTTCGGCGCCTGCAGTTCAGTACCGTTCAGAACGTTATCACCCGTCACGCGATCGATAGTGATCGCAGCAAAAGCCTCGTCGTCCAGATTAACGTCATGGTGCGCCACCACGTGCGCATGGTTCTTCGCCGCATCGGTAACGTCCATGGAAACTTCAATATGCGGGTTGGCGACCAGATCGGCGGTATTGACAATAATACTGTAGCCCAGTTTATTGCCGCCAATATCGTCCACCGTTCCATTATAAATGACGCCATTGATCGTCATGACCAGCGGGTCACCCTTGTGAACTTCGCCGGTCACGGTGCCGCTCACAACCGTAGTGGTCTGATGCTGCTCGTTATAATTCAGCGTGTTGTCTGGCGTAACGTCGTCGATTGTGATCGTCGCGTCGATGCGGGTATCGATCACCACCGTAGTCTCAGCATTGGCCGTTGCCGGGTTGCCCGCAACATCGGTGGTGCTAACGGTGGCCGTTAAATGCGGATCGGACAGCAGATCGGCAGTACTGACTTTGATGCTATACCCGAGATGGCCGCCCTGATCGCTGACTTTCCCGGTCAGGGTATGGCCATTCACGGTAAGGTACACGATATCATTGGCGTGTACATCGCCGCCGACTCTGCCGGTCACATAGGTGAACGGCTGGCGGGATTCATCGCCGTTGACCATATTGTCGCCGGTGACAGGATCGATAGTCAGCAGCGCTTTCGCGTGCAAATCTACCGCCATATCCTGCGTGGCTTCGGCTCTCTGCTGGTTGCCAACATCATCGACCCCAACCACCTGCGCAACGATATGCGGATCTTTCACCAGATCGCCCGTCAGCACATCCAGCTTATAGCCCAGCGCATTATTGTGCTCCGGGAGTTTCTGCACCGTTGCGTCGTAGTGGTGACCATTGACGGTAACAATCACTTTATCGCCCATGTGCACATCGCCAGAAACGGTACCCATCACTTCGGTGGTGTGTTTTGTGGACTCGGCGCCGTTAATCATATTGTCGCCCGCCACGGTATCGATGGTTATCCCAGCCCGTGCGTGGTTATCAATATGTACTTTATGCGTCGTGGAGACGACAACTTCGTTACCCACCGCATCGTGCGACGTTACGGTAGCCTTGAAGGTGACATCTTTATCCTGGTTGCCCTGGTTGTTGCTAAAATCTGCAGAATGGACCGGGATTTGGTAGCCTAACTGACCGTTGCCCAGAACGATAACCTTGCCGGTATAGGTGTTACCGTTAACCTCAACGCTCACATCATCGTCAACCTGGGCGTCTTTGCCGACGACGCCGCTAATCAACTGCCAGTCATTATCCAACTCGAAATGGTTGAGTACGTTGTCATCCGTCACCGGATCAATCGTAATGCTCGCCTCAGCGTGCAGATCGATATGCACCATATGGTCGTGCGTTGCCGTTGACGGGTTGCCGTGTTCGTCGACGGTTGAAATGGAGACATGGACCTTCTGGTCGCTGCCATCTTTCAGATTATCGGTGCTGACTTCAATGCTGTAGCCCAGCGAGTGGTTAGAGAGTTCAATAACCTTGCCGCTATAGGTTTTGCCATTGAAGGTTAAGGTGACAACATCGTCTTTCTGCGCATCGCCGCCAACCGGCCCCGTGATGATCGTCTTATGCAGGTCGGACTCGGCTTTACTGATAATGTCATCACTTGCGACGGTATCGATGCCGATAGAGGCGCTGGCGTCCAGATCCAGACCCACGGTACGATCCGCGGTTGCCGTGGTTTCGTTACCATGACTATCCGTGGTGTGAATGCTCGCATGAATCACCGGATCGTTGACCAGGTTCTGGGTGTCCACCGGGATATGATAGCCGAGGCCACCGTTCGCCAGCTTCTCCACCGTGCCTGAGTAGTGCTGACCATTAATCACCAGCTCAACGGTATCGTACTCTTTCGCATCGCCGCTTACCGTGCCGCTGATGGTGGTCTTACCGTTATGGTCCGTCGATTCTTTGATGTTGATGAAGTTATCATCCGTCACGCCATCAATGGTGATATGCGATTGGGTGTACATATCAGCGCTAATGGTTTTCGTCGCAGAATGCGTGACGCTGTTCCCTGCCGCATCGCTGGAGGTGACCGAAATGGTAATTTCCGGATGACTCATCAGCATATGGGTATTCATCGGGAAGCTATAGCCCAGCTTGCCGCCCGCCAGCGTGACAACAACGCCTTGCATCACCGGGACGCCATCCAGCTGCAACGTCACCGCATCCCCCACCTTCGCATCCACGCCGGTTACGGTACCGGCGATCTGCGTAAAGCCGCCGTTCGCGGAAAACTCCTTGATATTAATAACGTCATCACCGGCAATGGTACCAATATGCACCTGGTTTACCGCAAAGTTGTCGATATGCACGCTGTGGTTGCTGATCGCCGTCACTTCGTTGCCTACCGCATCATGCGAGACAACCGTCGCCTTGATGTTGACGTTTTTATCCTGGTGGCCCTGGTTGTTGCTGAACGCCGACGAGTCGACCGGGATTTGGTAGCCCAGTTGACCGTTATTCAGCGTAATGACTTCACCCGTAAACGTGTGGCCATTGATCTCAAGGCTGACAACGTCGTGAAGCTTCGCATCACCATCGACGGTGCCGGTGATGAGTTGCTGAGCCATATTCAGTTCGCTATGGTTCAGGGTGTTATCGGCGGTCACCTTATCAATCGTAATGCTCGCTTCCGCGTGCAGATCGATATGCACCATATGGTCGTGCGTTACCGTTGACGGGTTACCGTGTTCATCGACGGTTGAAATGGAGACATGGACCTTCTGGTCGCTGCCATCTTTCAGATTATCGGTGCTGACTTCAATGCTGTAACCCAGCGAATGGTCAGGCAGTTCAAAGACCTTGCCGCTATAGGTTTTGCCATTGAAGGTTAAGGTGACAACATCGTCTTTCTGCGCATCGCCGCCAACCGGCCCCGTGATGATCGTCTTATGCAGGTTGGACTCGGCTTTACTGATAATGTCATCACTTGCGACGGTATCGATGCCGATAGAGGCGCTGGCGTCCAGATCCAGCCCAACGTGGTGTTTCGTCACCGCCGTCATTTCGTTGCCATGCTCGTCCGTGGTATGGATGCTGGCATGAATCACCGGGTTGTTGACCAGGTTCTGGGTATCCACCGGGATATGGTAGACCAGATTGCCGTTCGCCAGCTTCTCCACTTCCCCCGAATAGTGTTGACCATTAATCACCAGCTGAACGGTGTCATGCTCTTTTGCATCTCCGCTCACCGTGCCACTGATGGTGGTCTTGCCGTGATTGTCCGTCGATTCCTTGATGTTGATAAAGTTATCAGCCGTCACGTCATCAATGGTGATATACGACTGTGTATACAGATCGGCGCTGATGGTTTTGGTTTCAGAATGCGTGACGCTGTTCCCTGCCGGATCCGTAGAGGTAACAGAAACCGTAAATTCCGGATGAGTTACCAGCTTATGGCTATTTACCGGGATGCTATAGCCCAGTCCACCGCCCGCCAGCGCGATAACCACACTGTGAATCACCTCGCCGCCCTTCAGTGCCAGGGTAACCGCATCCCCCATCTTCGCATCCACGCCGGTTACGGTACCGGCGATCTGCGTAAAGCCGCCGTTCGCGGAAAACTCCTTAATATTAATAAGGTCATCACCCGCGACGGTATCGATATGTACCGTGTTTTCCGCGAAGTTGTCGATATGCACATCGTGGCTGCTGGTGGCAATCGCCAGATTGCCCGCCGCATCGTGGGAGGTGACGCTGACATGGACCGTCACCTCTTTCAGCACATGACCGACGTTGTCAGAGAACGCCGCAGAATCCACCTCGATGCGATAAC